>NZ_PGFJ01000001.1:336959-673918 GCF_002797815.1 Mucilaginibacter auburnensis | reverse complement strand
TGAGCTTATCATTAAATTGAAGCCATCCTATTGATAGTGCTACCCCGCCCAAAACAATGTGTGTATAAAAGGAAATTTTCCATATTAAACTATTCAGCAGCCAATCAGGTTTACCATTCAATATGCCAACTGTTCCTGTACTTAACAGGTATTTAAGCGGGTACAATCCAATAAGGATAGCCAATACACCAATCAGAAACCAAACGATCCTTTTTCTCATTTTGATAAATCAAGTTTAAAACCAAATGGGCCATTCACACCTATTTGAGCCCAACATCATCGCAAAAATGTGTTTCAATGACCTTTAAATAGTTCCACTTTGTAAGGTGGAACTTACTTTTGATCAATTATTAGCTTTTAGCTGAATGTGCTGCTGCTTTAAGTAAGCCGTTGGAGATGTCCCTGTTATCTTTTTGAAGTTTCTGTTAAAGGAAGTTTTTGAATTAAAACCAACTTCATAAGCCAGAGAAAGCAATGTAAACCTTTGATTTTCGGGGAGAAAAACAATTGTTTTAAATTCATCAACTCTTAGCTCGTTGATGTAATCGTAAAAATTCTTATCCTCTAATGTATTGATAACCTGAGACAGATTATTTGGATGAACGCGCAACTGTTTGGCAAGTTCATTCAAACTTAACTCCGGATTTTTAAAAAGTTTTTTTTGATCCATAAGTGTGAGGAGCTCGGCATGTATCTCTGACAAAAGCAATTCTCCGACTGCTGATTTCTGATATTTTACCGGTAACGTCACCTCTTCGTTCTGCTGCGCCTGAACATCTAAGTTATTGGCAAAGATGCCCGCTTGTTTTATGCCGAAATAGCCTGTGGACAGGATAAACAGATCTACACATGCAAAAGTGGTCATGTCATTGCCGATAAAAACAGACAACCAGATTACGCCCATGCCGATTATCAGAATATTTAGCCAATTTAAATTGATCTTTTCCGCGTAAGAAAGCTGATTGGAAATATTCCTGCGATGTTCTTTTAACAATAATAAAGAAAGCGTGATGTATATTACACCTGAAGGTAATACTGCAAAATGAATAAACTTTAAAAGGATTGTATAATCCGCTCCTTGATTTTCATAAACCAAAATTTTTTCAGGTAACGATAACAGAAAAAACCTCGATAATAAAACGTATACTAAAATGGATGGAATAAAATGAAAAGCAGCCTTTAGCTTAGTAAACTTCTTCCCTGTAATCAACGAGGTATACAGATAGAGAAAAGGACCATGAAAAAATGGAAAAGCAATTTCAATACCAAGTAAATAAGGAAATTCAAGAAACTTCCGTGTTGCTAACAGATAATACGTAATTAGATGAACTGAAATTAAAAAAAGCCAGCAAGCCAGCACCGCATCTGCTGTAGATTTACCTTTTTTTGTAAAAAGGAGGATTGAAAGGAATAAGGAAATAATTATCCCTATGACATGTAACATACCGTAAAATCAAAAACACTTGCTAAATATAAAGCAAATGATGCCAACATGAATGTTCTGAACCTTGGCTGAGCGTATCTTTAGAATTTGCGTTTTTATTGCGCGTTTTGTGGGGTGATGAATTGCAAAAACCCTTTAATTCGTAAAATTAGGCTTTTACAACTAATGTTATCAGCGGAGAGGGAGGGATTCGAACCCTCGATACACTTTTGGCGTATACACACTTTCCAGGCGTGCTCTTTCGACCACTCAGACACCTCTCCGTTTAATATTTAAATTATTACTTCAAACATGCGCCCGTCTGTAATAATTTTGGATGGCAAATGTAACAAAAAAACCGGGCCCTTGTCAGCGCCCGGCTAAAACTAAATTATAACCTAAAAACTATACTATCACTCTTATCACCATCGTTGGTAATTGCGGAGTTATTGTAATAGAGCGTTTTGCCTGCCAATGGTTTAAACGATGTAAAATATTTTTGCAACATGGAATTTAATCCTAACAATCCCATTATTCAGCTTTGCATGCAAGGCATGGCCCGGTCAGAAAAAGGCGAGATCATGGAAGCGGGCCAATTGTTTTCACAGGCCTGGAATAATGCATCAAATAACTTTGAAAAGTTTATAGCAGCTTACTACATGGCGCGGCATCAAACTAACACTGCTAATAAACTACCCTGGCTGCAAACAACCATACAACTTGCGCTTGAATTGAATGATAATACCGCAAAAGGCGCTCTGCCATCTTTATACAGTAGCCTTGCTGAATGTTACGAAAATAGAGGCGATGAGCAAAGAGCGACCGAATGCAGAAAGTTGGCCACGTCATCAGCTACAACACCTATTGATGCCGGCCCATTTTACCACGGCACAAAGGCTAACCTGCAAACAGGTGATCTGCTTACAGCAGGCTATAACTCTAACTATAAAGATGATGTGGTAATGAACCACGTTTATTTCACCGCAGTTTTAAGCGGTGCCGGCCTGGCAGCAGAACTGGCTAAAGGCGATGCGCTACCGCGTGTTTACCTTATTGAGCCTACCGGCGATTTTGAGAACGACCCCAACGTCACTAATAAACGATTTCCGGGGAACCCAACACGTTCTTACCGCACAACTGCGCCGTTAAAGATAATAGGCGAAATAAGCGACTGGACCCATCTCACTCCTGATGAATTAAAACAGTGGAGACAAAGGCTGGCTAATAGTACCGGCGAGATAATTAACTGAGCGTGCGATGTATAACAAAAAAGGCGGAATGATAAACCATCCCGCCTTTTTCATAGAGTATTAATTAGCGACTTATTGTGGTGCTAAAATAACATTGTATGTTTTAACTATACCCTTGTAATCAAACTTAACCACTGCCATACTTTTTGGTGTTTGCGGTTGCGTAATACTCACCTTTACAGCCGGGTTGTTTGATGATGCTGTTACAACCGGAGCTGCTGTACCCGCAGTATATTTATACGTAGTTTCGTAAATATCATAGCCGGTAATTCCGTTTGCATTGGTTGACCTAACCGGAGTAGCAGGAATCTCTACAGCTTGTCCGTTAACCGCTATGTTCAACACAGGCATAACCGGGCGGGCAATTTTCTTTTTGTTCGAGCTAAAGCCCAGGCCAGACATATCAAACAAACCGTCAGTACCTTCACCTTCAGCAACCAGGTAAATAGCATGTTTTTTGCCCATGCCATCAACAATTTTTGATACATCAGCAGTAAGTTGTGTAACCTCTTGCTTTGAATTGGCAGGTATAACAAACTCAGCTATTTTTTTACCTTTCCAGGTTGTGTTATCCCAAGGTCCATCTAACATCACGTTAATTTTGAAAGACTTGTCGGTTTTAGGAGTGATCCACAGGTTAAATTTGGTGTTGTTACCTTTCTTGGTTCCTTCAAATGGTTTTAAGCCCTTGGTAGCTTTTGCTAATCCGCCAAAACCGAAGTACTTGTAACCAACAATGTTGCCATTTTTAACATTGGTTATCGGCATATGGTTATCCCAAATATCCCATGAATCCTGCTGAACGCTACCGTTTGATAAGTAGCTGGCGTAACCAGCAGAATAATACTGGTAAGGATCTAAACCATACATGTGGAAACCTTCTGAGGTAACCTCACCGCCTTTATACTCACGGCCCTGGCTATCTTTGGCTGTCCAAATGCCGTTTGGTGCGTACGGATCATAAGCGCGGATAGTTACTGTACCGCCTTGTGAAACAGGTTTCTCATCAAAAGTAACTGATACCGGCGCTACTACTGCCTGGCGCGCATAACCAAAGCCACGTGGCGGGCGGTGATAGAACACGTACCACTGACCATTGATCAACTCGATACTACCGTGTGTATTGTGACCGGCATTGGTAGTAACAATAGCAGAACCATCCTGATTTAAAACAGGTGCGCGTGAATCAACCACTACGCCACCGCTTTTCCATGGACCAAGCGGTGAATCGCCTACTGCATAACGCAGGGTTGAGTTGGAGCTGCTAACACCATACTCCGGACCAGAGTAACCGCTGAACACCGTTACATATTTATTACCAACCTTACGGATAGATGATGCTTCAAAGAAGTTGAATGTACCCAGATCTTCGCCAGGATAGATATTTGGATATACGGCGTTAGGATCGCGCAATACACCGTAGCGTGAGCTGGCAGGTATTAACAAGTTGATTGGCTGCGTACCAGGGCGTAAAGAGTACATGGTATTTTGGTCTAACTGCGCTGCAGATGATTTTTGGAAACCCCAGAAACCATAAGCACGGAAACCAATGTTGAAATCAGGGTCCTTAGGATCGGTTACATACTCAATGTAAACCGCAGGGTCAAATCCTAATATACTTCCCGGGATAGTGCTTTTGCCATCTTCGGTAAGGTTGATAGGTTTAAACGGCCCATCCGGACGATCGCCTTTACAAACCATAGCTTCCCTGTTACGGCCACGGCTGTGTGGGTATAAGTAATATTCTTTTTTGCCATTTTTTCTCTTTACCTCAACCAGGTCTGGCGCATACATCACGTCCCACTGGTTATCAATTGGGTAGGTAAAGATAGCACCTTCATCGCGCCATTTGGTCAGATCCTCAACCGGAGCAGACCACATTCTGATATCAGGACCGCAATAGCTGGTTAATCTCAGGTCATGCGAACCAATAATGTAAGCACGGAACTTTCCTTTGTTATCCGGGTCTTCAAACACACGTGGCTCACCATCCGGAACGTGTTCCCATAACGGCAGGTAAGGATTGCCCGCACCAGTGTGCACAAATCTTTCAGATACTTTCAGTCTTGGGGCTCCGGCTGCTCCATTTTGCGCATTCGCCGCATTTATGCCGAGCAATGATGCAACGGCAAGCAAGAAAGCCAGTTGGTGTTTTTTAAAACCCAGGTTGTATTGCTTCATAAAGAATAAAAATTATAAATAGGTTATGGCGTAAAGTTAGCCTTTTTATTGAAGTTGCAACAAATTAAGTGTTAAATATACACTAATCAATTACTTCCATTTACATGCCGATAGATTTGGTTTCCTTCAGCACGGCTAAAAGCGCATCCAGCTTTATAGGTTTACCCAAAAAATCGTCCATCCCGGCATCATAGCAATCTTGCTGATGTTCTGTTATCACATTCGCGGTCATGGCTACTATACGAGGTTGCACTGTGTTGTTCGTTCTAATATACTTGCTGGCGGTTAATCCATCCATTTCGGGCATTTCTATATCCATCAGTATGAGGTCAACCTCCTGTTTGCTTAAATGCTCAATAACTTCCAGCCCGTTTTCTGCCAAAACAGGTTGATAACCCAATCTATCAAGAACCTTCAAAATAAGCATTTGATTCACCTTATTATCTTCGGCAACAATTATTTTAAGAGGATGCTCAAAAGCAAAGTCTTTATGTAAAATGGACTTTGTTTTAGCGGCAGGAATGGTATTTTTTGATATACATTGCAACAGTGCTTGTGCCAAAACGTACTGCCTTACCGGCTTAGTAATTATTGCTGCAAACGCGGCTTTTTCTTCTCTTTCAAACTCAGCACCTGCCTTTGCCATTAACACCACAGGCGTAGCAGGCTCAACAGCTTTTGCAGCAGCCAAAATGCGCTCTTGCCCTTGTTCGGGCAATGTTGAATCCAAAATAATAATTTGAAACCGTTTACCCTCATTAATAATATCAAGTGCGAGGTTGACACTATTTGCAGGATGAACCACTGTATCCAAGGCGAGCAAACGCGCGCTTAATGATCTTAAAGCAGTGTCATTATCATCAACCAGCAAAATGTAAAGCCAACGTAGCGCCGACATATCAGGGAGGTCAGCATGTTGTTGTAGGGCCACAGGATAGCCACATTTAATATTGAACTTAAACGAAGTTCCTTTTTGCGGAAAACTTGTAACGGCAATATCCCCGCCCATCAGGTTAACTATCTGTTTACAGATCATCAAGCCAAGGCCTGAGCCACCATATTGGCGCGCGGTTGACGTTTCAGCCTGGGTGTAGGCATGAAACAAGCGGGGTAGCTTATCAGCAGATATACCTATGCCTGTATCTTTTACCTCAAATTCCACTTCGGGCTTATCATTTAGTAAAGATAAAAGCTTTGCACTAACTACAATTTCTCCCTGTTGCGTAAACTTTACCGCATTACCTATCAGGTTGATCAATACCTGCCTTAAACGTAAGCTATCAGCATGTAAATAAACCGGTATTTGCTCATCAATTTCATATAATAGCTCAACATTAGTATTGGCTACTTTTACAGCGAATAGGCTTAATACATCTTCAATGGTATTACGCAACAAAAAGTCATGGTGGTCAAGTACCATCTTGCCCGACTCAATTTTTGAGATGTCCAGCACATCGTCAATAACACTTAACAATGCCTCGCCACTTTGTATAATGGCATTGGTGTATTCACGTTGTTCGTCGGTTAGGTCGGTTTCTTTTAACAGCGCGGCCATACCCATTACCCCATTCATGGGTGTGCGTATTTCGTGGCTCATGGTAGCTAAAAACACACTTTTTGCTTCGTTGGCATTTTTGTGCCTGAAAGCATCTAATTGCTTGCGGTAAATGACAATTAAAAAACAAATAACAATGGTGAATGAGCACATCATGGCCGCAATCACCAAAACATCAATATTGTCTTTTAGGTCGTTCATAGATAATAGCCCACAAAAACAGCAGATACATTATTAAAACAAATGTACCATGTATGTTCCATATTATCAGTTTTACACCTTTTGCGGCGTGTTTTGATATCACATTTGAAAAGATAAACTGAAACAACGAACTACAAAAATAGATCATAAAGCCCGATGCTACCAACCTCCCGCTGCGCTTTATTAACTGCTGATTTTTGAAGCCGCTTTGCATAGCTAAATAAGCTGCCGTGAATACTATTACAATAATTGCACCCAGCGGCCTTGTATAAGTATTGAACTCATAAATGCTCTGAAAAAAGCTGAAGTTAACAATACAAATAACAGGAAAAACTATCATGACCATCTTTATCCATCTGCTTACCAGCCCTTTGTCAAAAGCATAAAGATAGTACAGCATTATGGTTAACACTTCTGCAACGGTATATAAATGTAAACCTGGTAAATTATTAATACCAAACCCGGCCAGTACACTTCCTGTTACGTTGAAAACAAACGAAGTGACTAAATAGATCAGCAACACGCGTAATGGCTTGTTTATCCCATTATATAGAAACAAGCCCGCTATAACCGGAACTAATGTAAACGCAGGTATAAAATACCCCAGATAAAGCCTCGATAAAGACATGACCAGCACTACTTATTTTCTTTCAATTCCGGTAAAAAGCGGACTTGTAACATCGCAAACATCAGGGCATGGAGTTGTATAATCATACACATTAGAGTTTCCGGCAACAGTGTTTACTTTGCCATCATCACCTATATATAGTATATCTTCACCAAAAGGTTTTACATCACTGGCACGTACAAGTACCATTAAAAATGTCACCTCATTTTTAAACTGTTCGCTAAACTCGTCATTAAGCGTAAAGTAGGCACGAACGCCGGCAATGCTTTCATCGGCTTCACATTGCTTAGCCATAGACATAATGTCTTGCTTCGAAATGTAAACCGCCTTAGGGATCATTTTATCGTCAGCTTCGGCAGTTTTACTTTTCATAAAGTTTCGCCAATTGGTTGTGCGCTCAATGGCTTCGGGGATCGGAATAATTACGCGGGTCTCTGTAGGCAATTGATTTTTTGAGGCCATGGTCAATAGGTTGTGGGTTGATTAATAAGGATTTCTGAATTTTAAAAAATACAGACGTAAGATAATTGATTTTTTGAAAAGAAACCCGTTCAGATTCAACAAAACCGCCAGCCTCTAAAAACCAGCTTTTTAATGCGTTAAATTGACGCTGCTTTAGGCTTTTGGATGATGGATAGCGCCTTTATATGCTATCCTCGTTTTTAGTTCCTTTCAACAAAGCATAAATAGCCATGCTATGGCCGTGGCCCAATTCAAATTCATCTTTTAACCAGCAGGTAATATCACCTGCTTTAGCAACAAGTTCTCCGTTTTTAGTAAAGCCTTTTTGTTCTGCAATAGCGCGGAAGTCTGCGGCGTCTTTACCTGTTTTCTCTTTGATAGTTTTTAAGTAGGCTTGGAATGACATAGTTTTTATTATTTGATTCTTTCAAAAATAGCTGCGGAAAATTATAACAACACAGCCGCTTTGGACATTTTTAAGGGGACATCAGGACATAATTTAAACAAAACGGCAGAACCCATCTTCATAAGCTCTGCCGTTTGATATATATAATAGTAGTTTTTACTTTTTCGCCGTGTAAACATTAGCAACGCCCGGTGTTGGCATAGCGCTGGCTACCTGTGCCCCAACCTCATAATTTTTTGTTAAAGCCGAAGTGAGCGTAACACCGCTGCCTGATACCTGCACACCTGCCGGCTGCGCGTTTTTAAGCGGAGCGGTTAACGTAATAGAACTACCCGGCGCATTAGCCGCCGGAGCGCCAAAGCCACGGCGAGCCGCTGTAACGGTAGCAATAGTAACTGTTTCGGTAGTAGCACCACTGCCTATGGTTATGGCTTGGCCTACAGTAAAACCGGTAACAGAGTTTACCGGAAGCGTAGTAGCGCCAGCTTCAACGGCTGTACTTGTGGTAGCAGCGCCGGTTGTACCTATGCTGGCTATGGTAATGGTCTCGGTGTTTGCGCCTGCACCTATCACCATTTTCTGCCCAACCGCCAAATTAGCAATGTTGGCTACCTTGATGTTATTAGAGCCGGCAGTTACAGGCGCAGCAAGCGCAACTACATTTTGTACAGAAAAATCGCTGCAATTGCTGTCGTTATCATTACCATCAGGATAACGGCCTACGCTACGGTTAGTAAAATCAGTAGCAGAGGCCCTTGCCGGTTGCGGGCGCGCGGTGGCCCATGGCAATACCACAATACAGCCGCCTTGCGTTTGCTCACCCTCTAAAGTGGCTATTTCTGTGCTGGCAACAGTTCCGTTAGCGCTTGAGTTGCTCTGCTGCGAGCCATACACCATACCGTCAACCAATACCTTGCCGCTCGCATCCGTTAATGCTATAGAACCCGCGTTGTTACTAAACGGTATGCCAAACCACTGATTAGGCTGCGGACCCTGGTATCCAAACATCGTATCGCCAGTATGATGAACCGGGGCGCCTTCAGCATGTGCCTTAGCCAACGAATTATTTAATGTGATGCCACTACCCAAAGCGTGAACCAGATCAGCACTTTTGTGGGCGAAACGTGTAGCAGGCGTAAAGCTGATACCTGTACCCGGGGCAAACACATCAACATCGGCCATATGATCGCGTTGCAACGGTGCTTCCAGCTCAACTTCGCCACCTGCACCCGGTGCCGCGCCGCGGGCAGGTGCAGTGTATAAATTCACTATCCTTTTAACCTTTACTTTTTCAACGCGGGAGCCTGTGTTAATGCTTAACACATCACCAACGGTCATGTTAGCATTGTCGGTAACCTTAATGATTGTTTCTCCGGCTTTGGCAGCTACCGATAGGTTAGTTTGTATGCCTGCCTTTCCAACTGCGGTAACAGTGGCTACTTCGTAATTGCCTCCCATATCAATACCTATTTTCTCACCAACTACAAAACCTGCCGCGCTGGTAACCGGTAGGTTGGTCGAGCCTACAGGCACTATTAACCTTGTTGAAGTTGATACCGGGATATAAACGGTTGTAGCCGGAGCAGCCGCTGTACCTAATTTTGATATCCGTCTTGTTTCGCCATCTACGTCCAATATTTGTCCTTCTGATAACCCGTCAATGCTTTGCACGTTGATAACCATATCGCCTGCTTTAACAGGCGCTACCAGTCCTGATGTAGCAAGTCCTAATACATAAAATCCTTTAGCGGCTATTTTTGTTCCTGCCGGAATGTTGCCCAGGTTAACAGAACCTAACTCACTGCGGGTGTTAATGAGTTTCCAGTTTGAAATATCTACAGCAGCATCAGAAGAGTTATACAGCTCAACAAACTGGTTGGTGAGGTTATTACCTGTACCAAACCGCACTTCGTTAATTTTTACAGGAAACGCCGAGCGAACACGCTGAGTAGTTAAATCGGTTTTCACCACTGCATTGTTATTACCTTTCCACTCGGCTTTTGCAGATAAGAACGCTGCCTGAGCAGTTGCAGGCGCGGTTACCTTAAAAGTAACGCTAACCGTAGCTCCCGCCGGAATTGGATAAGTAAATGTTTTTGATGACCCGGTGCCGCCATTAACGGTTGCTGTCCAACCCGTAAGTGGTTGTATACTTAGCTTTACGCCATTAGCAATTGCACCCGTAGTGTTGGTGAACTTAACGGTAACATCCTGAGATGATCTCGGCACAAATGTTTTAACGCGCGATAGGCTTAACATTTCAACATCATATTTAGCGGCTACTATGTTGGCCTGTACCTTATCAGTAGTAGCCATGGTAGGGTAGCCCTTGGTCATTACGCCCTCATAAAAAGTACCTGATGAGCCTGCGCCATTATCACCGCCATTACCCAGCAAAACCCCTCCTTTTTTGTTCATAGGATAGTAGGCGTTACTGCCCGGCGTACCGGGACGAACACCATCATAATAAGTTGTTAAACCGCCTTGCTGTGCATTGCCGCCACGCAGATCCCAGCGGTTACCCCCGCCGCCGTCAACAAAAGCGCTTACAAATCGCCAGGAGTCAATGCTTGGCACATCGTTCTTTTTGGCATTGTAACCCGAAAATAAACCGGCTTCCATATCAGCCATTATCCACGGACCGGTTCCGCTACCGCTGCCCCATGCTGTTGAGGTACCGTAGTAAGTGGTCTCCATAGTACCCGTACCCACCGCGCGACTGTTGGTTGATGAGTTACCATAATCAAAGCAGCAACCGCTATCAAAATGCTTTCCGTTAATTACATAATAAATGCCTTCGGGCTCATCATTAATAGCTATGTCGCGGGCATTGTTGTTACGCAAACCCATCCCCGGCATAATAAATACACCATATGCTTTATGGCCGCTAATGGTTACCGGAGCCATATCAGCAATCGGCAAGGCATCATAAGCGCCTTTTTCCGGTCCTTTAAAAGTTCCGGGAGGCGCTTCTACCAAATGGTTGCCTTTGCCCGATTGGTCATAAACGGTAGTGATACGGCAAAGCGATGTAGCGCAAAAAGCATCCTGCGCAGCGGCATTGGCATATCCGCCGGCATCGGTTGCGGTTGCAGACACTACATTGATATCAAGCGTTTTACCATCCGATTCGCGTTTTACCTGATAAAGCGGACCGTTATATGCTTTATACAATGCCCTTGTTGTACTGTGTGCCACAACACAAGGGGTACCGCCATTGGCGTAAATATCACAAGCACCTTCTGGGCGCTGCGGTGCAGCCGTTTTAGCGCCCGACATGGCCATAACCAGTAAACTTGCGGGTAATGCCAACACAGCAATTTTTAAGCTTGTAAGCCTGTTGTTTATCTTCATTTTTATTCTTGGTGTAAATTAGGGTTTATATGCCTGCATAACCAGGGTTACGCAGCTTAAGTTTCTGCTGAAAAGATTTATAATGGCACTAAGTTATTACAAATTTATAAAGGTGGCACTCAACTTTTTTATCCAAAAAAGACTGTTTCTTATCCTTCCATGATGAATAACGACCTTAATAGTGTTGAAACTAATTTTTTTATTAGAAGTAGGTTATCTACTGAATGGTAGCATTTTAGTTACGAAACATGGATAGTTGTTAAACCTGCATCCATAAATTTTTATATTTGAGTGTAAACTTAATGATATGGCCAGTTATAACCTTAATGTAAACGGAAAAACCATGACCGTTGAAGCCGATCCGGATACCCCAATGTTATGGGTGTTACGTGATCATTTAAACCTGGTAGGTACCAAGTTTGGTTGTGGTATTGCACAATGCGGCGCCTGTACCGTTCATCTAAACGGCGAAGCTATACGCTCCTGCCAGTTGCAGGTAGCATCTGTTGGCAACAACAAAATAACCACCATTGAAGGCTTGAGCAAAGACGGCGATCATCCGCTGCAAAAAGCCTGGGAAGAAATTGATGTTGCGCAGTGCGGTTACTGCCAGGCTGGCCAGATTATGGCGGCGGCATCGCTTTTAAAGAAAAAACCAAAACCAACTGATGCCGATATTGACGCTACCATGAATAACATTTGCCGCTGCGGTACACATTACCGCATACGCAAAGCCATTCATTTGGCAGCCGAGAAAGGAGGGGTAAGCAAATGATAGATCAAAAAGTATCCAGAAGAGATTTTGTAAGGATCTCCTCAATAGCCGGTGGCGGTATAATGGTTGGCTTCAACATGGTAGGCGGAACCGCCAGCGCTGCTGCCGATGTTGTTTTTGAGCCTAACGCATATGTGTCTATCAATACAAAGGGTGTGGTTACATTGATGTCGCCCAACCCTGAAATTGGTCAGGGCGTAAAAACGGCATTGCCTATGATATTGGCAGAGGAGCTGGAAGTAAAATGGGACGATGTGGAAGTGGAGATGGCTCCGCTTAACCAGCAAAAATACGGACAGCAAATTGCGGGCGGAAGCGGCGCGGTGCGTGGCCGTTACATGCCTATACGTACAGCAGGTGCAACTGCCAAGCAAATGCTTACAACAGCTGCCGCGCAACAATGGGGTGTGCCTGCTGAAGAATGCTATGCAGAAAATGCAACCATTATTCATAAGCCTACTAAAAAGAAATTATCATACGGTGAGCTGGCTGCCAAAGCAGCAACACTGCCTGTACCCACCGACGTTAAGTTAAAAGATCCGAAAGATTTCAAGATAATTGGTACCCGTGTAGCCAATATTGATAACCATAAAATAGTTACCGGACAACCTTTATATGGCATTGACACCCGCAGACCGGGCATGTTGTTTGCCGCTGTATCTCGTCCGCCTGCTTTTGGCAAGGTGTTAAAATCATTTGATGATACCGAAGCACGCAAAGTTAACGGCGTTAAAAACGTGGTTAAAGCCGGTAATGTGGTTGCCGTGTTGGCCAACTCAACCTGGGCAGCTAAAAAAGGCAAACTGGCGCTTAAGGTGGAGTGGGAAGACAAAAGCAAACTGGAAAGCTCTACCGAACATACTGCCGCATTCACAGAGCTCGTCAACAAAATACCTGAAAAAGCCGGAAGAAATGATGGCGATGTTGAAGCGGCTTTAAAAGACAGCAACAATAAAATTATTGAGGCCATTTACGAAACACCTGCACTATCACATGCCAACATGGAGCCGCTTAACTTCTTTGCTGATGTTAAAAATGATAAAGCCGAACTGTACGGCCCAACTCAGGTGCCGGCAAATCTGCGTTCGTCAGTAGCTCGTGCTTTGGGTATCCCCGAAGCTAATGTTACCCTGGCTATGCCAAGGCAAGGCGGTGGTTTTGGCCGTAAACTGCAGCCGGATAACGGTGTAGAAGCAGCATTGATCTCGCAGGCGGCGAAAGTTCCGGTGCAAATGCTTTGGATGCGCGAAGACGATATGCAGGGAGATTTTTACCGCCCGGCATCCATGTTTAAATACCGCGCAGCTGTTAGTCCCGATGGTGAAATTGCCGCGTGGCACTTAAATGGCGTGGCTTTGGCTAACAACCGAGCCGCCGCCCCTGACGGTTTCCCCGCAGCAAGTATTAAAAACTTCAGGGTTGACAATCAGAATATACAAAGTAATATACAAACCGGTCCGTGGCGTGCGCCTACAGCTAACGCTGTTGCTTTTGCCGACGAGAGCTTTTTAGATGAATTAGCTCATACTATGAAGAAGGACCCGGTTAAACTGCGACTGGAACTACTTGAGAAAGCTAAAACCTCGCCTAACGGAAGGGTAAGTTACGACCCGGTTAAGTTTAAAAGCGTGATAGACCTGGTTACCGAAATGAGCGGTTGGGGTAAAACCAACAAACCTAACGTTTATCAGGGATTCGCATCGCATTATTCATTCTCAACCTACGCCGCGCACGTGGCTGAGGTTACCAAAATGCCTGATGGACACTTGCGTGTTACCAAAGTTTACAGCGCCATTAACTGCGGTCGTGTAGTTAACCAAAGCGGTGCCGAGAACCAGGTGGAAGGTGCTATCATTGATGGGTTAAGCCATGCTTTATACAGCAAGGTTACTTTCAATGAAGGTGCTGTCGAGCAAACCAACTTTCATACTTACCGCTTTATGCGCATGAAAGACGCGCCTATTGAGGTGGTAGTGAAGTTTGTTCCATCAGAAGATGCGCCAACCGGTTTGGGTGAGCCCGGCCTGCCGCCAATTGCCCCTGCTGTGGCCAACGCCATATTTGCGGCAACAGGCAAAAGGTACAGAAAGCTACCTTTTGAATTAACATAATTTAAGAGCAAACCAATAAGCACAAAAAAAGCGATGGATCAACCATCGCTTTTTTGTTATGTTATAAAATCACTACTCGGTTTTGCTGATCTTTTTATAAGATACAGAAGCCGGTTTAGGCGATTTCTTACTCAGCAGACCACCAACCAAGCCTTTCGCTTTATCCCAAATGTTGCTTATAGAGTCGCTTGATACATAGTTTGACGCTTTTTGCGATGCTAAACCAACCAATGCCTTCATGATAAAACCTGAACCTTTAAACAGGGTTTTGTTTAACACCAATGGTATGATAAACCTCGACAGAAAACCAACAAAATCCTGTTTGGGTTTTCCGTGTTCATCTTTATCAGACGAACCACCGCCAAGCAAACCTGCAACGGTAGACATGATGGCTGTAGGACTGCTAAAGTGCTGCTTTAGCTGTATTTGTTTCTCCAACCTGTCCTGTTGCAGTCTGAATATTTCGGCACGCAGATCGCTGCGGTTTCTTATTAGCGTATTCATACCTTATTCGTTAAATATTTTGGTGATCATTTTATCGGCAATCGAATTTTTAATTGCCTTACTGCTAAGCGAGATGATAAGTACTAATAAAAGATACAAACCTGCAACGCAACCAAATCCTGCCCAAAAAGACTCAAGCACTTCTGATAGATAAAAGCCTAAAGTAAAGCTGGCAAACAGTATAAGGAACAACGCCAAAATGCCCAGCGTTGCGCCAACTATTACTGATGCTATTACACCCGAGCTACCGTCAATTGCCTTATACTTGGCAATTTTGATCTGTAGCTCTATATATTCTTTAATTTGATCAACAATTGATTGGGATTGCGTATCCTTTTGGTTTTCCATAGGTATAGTATTAGCCGGACGATTCATCATCATCCGGACGTTGTTTTGAGCCTAATGGGCTTTATTAAACCTCAATTGCTTACGCGTGTTCCAGGTCGTCCTGATATTCTTCTTCAGCGCCCTGAACTTTGCTTTTCAAATTTTCAACTATTTTATCTTTAAAACCTACCAGGTTATCAATCTCGGCGGCGGCAGTTTCTTTGATAGAATCGCCAAGGTTTTTCAATGATTCTGCCAGCTTATCGCGGGTTTCATCTCCTTTGCTTGGTGCAAATAATATTCCAAGGGCAGCTCCTGCCGCTAAACCGGCGAGCAACGCAACAACTACTTTTGTGTTATCTTTCATAAGATTGGTTATTTAAGTTGAACAATTCTGTTTTATAACGACTAAATACCTTGCCAAAATATGGCTGGTGAGTTATTTTTCTTTGAATTTAGTTAAAAAAAGCGCTTTCCGTCAAACTAACTTTATTCAGCTGTTCAGTAAACTGTCCATGTGTCAGGTCACACCTCATCTTGTGTTGACTGTATGCGCTCCAGTCTGTCGGCAGCCATGCGGTTAGTTTCATATATTTCTACCAGCAGCAAGAAGTAAGAAAACAACAGCGGACCAAAAACCAAACCCAATATTCCAAACAATGGCAAGCCTATAAATACACCTATCACAGTAATAATAGGGTGAGTGTTTGATACGCGCTTATTGATGATCATGCGCAGAACGTTGTCAATATTGCCTATAAACAATACACCATAAAGCAGCAGTATAACACCCTTTACCGGATGCCCTTGTGCATACAAAATAACGGCTGCAGGTATGGTTAGTGTTGGCGCGCCTACTACCGGCAAGAAAGATATAAAAGCACCTATCACTCCCCAAAAAATGGGGTCGGGTATACCAAATATCCAAAAGCCGTTAGCCAGTAAACCGCCCTGTACTACAGCTATGAGCCCTTGCCCTAATACATTTGAATAAGTAGAATTGCGTAGCTCCTGCGCAAACTTTAAAGCGTACTGTTCACGAAAAGGCGCGTACTTTAATAAACCCGCTTCAAACTGCTTTATCTGCACAAACATAAAGTACATTAAAAAGTAGCACACCAATAGCAGTAGGAAAATATTAACTACACTACCAATAATCGATGGAAAAAGATCTGTTGCCAACGTACCTAATTTTTGAACGGACTCTTCGGCAAAGTGTGGTTTTCCTATAGTTTTGCCGGCAAACTCATCAATTTTTACCAGCCACTCCTGTATCGGAAAGTTTTTAGTGTTGAGTTCTGATATTTTACCTATTACCATAAGGCTGAGCGCCAAAAATGGCAACACTATCACAACAAACGAAAATACGATGATCAACACTGCAGTGAAGGGCTTGTTCCAGCCTTTTTTTTCAACCAGGTACAAGTATATTGGACGGAAAATAGTGAAGAGAACAATAGCGCCCAATATGGCGCTGAACAAACCACTTAACGCGTATAATATAAAGCAACCCAATATAATTATGCTTACCAGAATTATAAGGTTGCGTTGTTTGTAGTTAAAGATTGACATGCAGCAAATTATATAAGCAAAACAAAGATGCGCCTAAAAGTTTTTAGAGCTTACTTATAATTTACGCCCTGCTAAACAATATCTTTTAACAGGGAATCAATTTTTGCAGCGCTGGCAGCAATAGCATCTATACAGAACTTCACATCGCCTGTTGTTTCACCAAGGTCATACTTGAGCGAGTCTAAAGCCAGGTGAATATTTGAAAGCTGATTTTTTATATCATGTTTAAGTAAACGCAAAGCATCAACATCAATGGGTTGCTTTTCCATTTACTTTAAATTAATTGCTTTCATTTTATTGTAAAGCGTTTTTCTGTCTATTTGCAAAATTTCTGCAGCCTTGGTTTTATTGAAGTTAACCTCACGCAGTACTTTCAGTATGGTTTCGTACTCCGCTTCAAGCGCGGCATTTTTCAGGTCGTGGCGCGGCTCTTTAACCGCGGCAGTTTGTGGCTCAGCGTTACTTTGCAACTGCCCGAAGTCGACCACAGGCATGCGGTAGTTTGAAATCTCCAACGGTAACGATTTAGTGGTTATTTCAGGGCCTTCGCTAATTAAAGCGGCACGGCGTACTATGTTTTTCAACTCGCGTACGTTACCCGGCCAACGGTAATTCATAAAGCACTCAACCGCATCAGCCGAAAACGTAGTTACATTTCTGCCCAGTTCTTTATTTGCTTCTTCTAAAAAGTGTTCGGCCAATAAAATAATATCATTTCCGCGCTCGCGTAAAGGCGGCATATAAATACCAAACTCGTTAAAACGGTGATAAAGGTCTTCGCGAAAGCGGCCTTTCTGAATACCTTCTGTCAGATTTTCATTTGTAGCCACTATAATGCGTACATCCAGATCGATCTCCTTTGTACTGCCTATTCTTTTCACTTTACGTTCCTGCACGGTTCTTAACAAAGCAGCCTGGATCTCATAAGACAGGTTGCCAACCTCATCTAAAAACAAGGTACCACCATTAGCCATTTCAAAATGACCAATTTTTGTAGCGAAGGCTCCTGTAAATGAACCTTTTTCGTGCCCAAAGAATTCGCTGGCTGCCAGTTCCTTTGTTAACGAACCACAGTCCATGGCAATAAAAGGCTGATTATGTCTGTTACTATGCAGGTGTATACTTTTGGCAACCTCTTCTTTACCGGTACCGCTCTCGCCTAAAATGATAACGCTGTAGTTGGTAGGCGCTACCAATTCTATCTGCCGGTAAAGCTCTTTTGATGCCTTACTTGTGCCTACCACAAAGCCTGAAAGGTTTTGCTTTTTGTTAACTTTTGTAGCAACAGGCGCGCGCTCTTCGGTTTCAACTAAAGCATGGCGGGTTTCAATAGCTTTAGTAATGGTATTCAATATCTCGTCCGGATAAAGTGGTTTTGTAATGTAATCATACGCCCCCATCTTTATCAGCTCAACAGCCATTTTAATATCTGAGTAGCCGGTTATAATAATAACGCCCGTTTTAGGATACTGCGTTTTTATCTTTTTCAGCATCTCTCTTCCATCTGTATCCTCTAACCTGAAATCACACAAAACGAGGTCAAATTCCTCATTTTTCATGATCTCCATGCCACTGTTACCGTTTGATGCTGTACTTACATCAAAACCGTTACGGGTTAGAAACTTTGAAAGCAATAATGCAACATTAACTTCATCATCTATGATGAGTATTTTTTTCATATCGGCTTTGGTTAAAGTAGGCAGATGTACTAAGGTGTTAAATTACGCAAAAAACGCAATTATCACAGTTTTTTACAAGCAAAAACTTGACAATTAACGCCTTTTAGAGCTAAAATGTTTAAACTAAAAAAGGGGAACGCTTTTGAGCATTCCCCTTTTTACGGTAGATGTTTAGTTTTAGTTACTTGGTATCAAACGCGTAAGCTAAACGCAAGCCTAAGAAATTAACTTTGCTGTCATTAAACGCAGTGTTAAATTTAGTGCTGGCCTCGTAACGGATACCTGCGTCTAAATAGCTTTTGTTACCTACAGGGAACTGAACACCAACTTGCGGAGCCCAGATAAACGCTGCTGATTTGTCAAAACCAACATCCTTTTTGTTTAAAGCAAATCCGGCACCGGCTTCACCCTGAATATAGAAGTTACTTACCGGGAAGAATTTCAAACCACCTTTAACAGGCAATAACTGAATGTTAGGTATTGATACACCGGCAACATCTTTACCAAAAAGATTGTTGTAACCTGCGTTTACAGTAACAAATAATTGCTCTGCAACCGGGATGTCCGCTTGTACCGAACCTCCTAAGTTCCAACCGTGCGAATCATTTAATTTACCTGTTGGGATGCCTGTTTCAACACCAACGCTTAAACGAATACCATTTGATGTAGTAGTAGATGTAGGGGCGGTTTGTGCTTTAGCGGTATAAGTTAAACCGGCAAAAGCCAATACTAAAGCTGAAATTTTTAATGTACTTTTCATAGTTGTGATATATTAAAATTGTTGTGCGTTTTTAAAACACGGAGCAAATTAAAGCAACAAATGATATATGATTTCTCATGGAAAAGTCACGTTTAATCAATCGATTGATTGACAGCATTTTAATTTTTGACCGATTGAGAATTTTAGTCAGCTTTGTGTAAAAGTTGTTGTTTTGTACGCTGATTTTTTATTACTAAAATTATAGTTATAGTGAAACTTTTTTTGCATTTTAGCTTTTTAAGCCTATCATTATGAAATCTGCTTTTTTGATATTACTTGTTTCTCTCGCCTTCTTACGTTTTTTTGCAGAAAGACCGGGCATCGTGGGTACTAATCCTACAGTATCTTATTTTAAAACATACCCTTTAGCAATTGACACAAATCAAATTGTTTGGTTTGAAGGCAAGCCTCTCCGTTATTACCAGTATATTAAACATCTAAAAACAGGTAAGTATACCATTATCACCAAACTTGATATTAATAATCGCGATGCTGGGGAGGATGTCAAGGAGTTGATAAAACTGACTGACAGGCAATTAGGGCATTTAAAAATGGATTCTGCATCAATACGAAAACGTATAGCCGACTTACTTTTTAAACCATCAATGATGTCTTTTAGTCAATTGGATACTAACATTACAATTTATCATAACAACATACCCTTAAGATATTACCAATACATGCCTATTCTATTAACAGGTAAGTATTTGGTACAAATGGATAGCGGTAGAAGATCAATAATCGAGCTTTCCGGCCCGACACTGCAATATTTAAATAAAGACAGCATAAGCATTAATAACATGATAGTTAACTGGTTAAGCCGGGCCGACAGAATTGTTGTTGAAAAAGCCAAACGCAGATTATATATAGAAAGAAACGGCAAACGCTTATTTGATTTCCCTATTCAATTAGGTAAAGCTCCTGTAGGGCATAAACTAAAAGAAGGAGATGGGCGTACGCCGGAGGGTATTTATTACTTAGATTATAATGTTAACTCGTATGCGTCCTATCATTTAGGGTTTCATATCTCTTACCCTAATGCAGATGACATTGCGCGCAGCAGTAAACAAGGTGTTAAGCCTGGTGGAGATGTTATGATACATGGAACCAGTGCGGCCCGAGCCAAGTTAAAAGATTGGACCAACGGCTGCATTGCTTTATCAAATGCGCATATTGATACATTGATGAAGTATTACCATCGCACTATTCCGATTGAGATACGTAAGTAGTAAAGTGCTGTTTTAATTGCCGAATATCTTTGGCGTTTGTTTTGCCAGGCAAACCGAAACGCCTGCAGAAGTTATTATAAAACGTTTATGTACAACACGATTTTTGAGCATGTTTAACTTAACCAACAAACACATGAAAAAATCAACAGTAGTTATCGTTTTCCCAAAGGAACCGTTAGCCCGCCATGCTAAACAGTTGCGTGGTGGGTTTATCGGCCCATAAGCGGGCATCAATAGCCATGCAAATGTTACGCAGGTATTGTTTGCCAATGGATGTAACGGTTAATTGGGTTGAGTCAAACACTACCAGGCCGTCATCAGATAGTTCTCCCAATCGGTCGAGGCTGTTATAAAAATCGGCAAAGGGCTCTTCCAAAAAGTTCCAATCGGTTTGGCCTTTGCACATAATGTTGAGCATATGCCTGCGGATGATGAGGTCCTCGCGTGTAAGAAAATGGCCTTTGAAAACCGGCAATTCATTATGCTGCAACAAGGTTAGGTACTCCTCAACTGTTTTAACATTTTGGGCGTAGCCTGTCCACGAATCGCTTATGGATGATACACCTAAACCAACTAACAATTGGGTGTACTGGTGGGTGTATCCCATAAAATTGCGGTGCATGGTCCCTTGTTTATCGGCAACAAAAAGGCTGTCGGTAGCTAAAGCAAAGTGATCCATGCCAACCTCCATGTAGCCCATTTCAACAAACATATCGCGGCCCAACTTATAAAGCTCGGCTTTGGCCGTAGCATCGGGCAGGTCTTTCTCAGTAAAGCGCCGCTGGCCGGGTTTTATCCATGGAACGTGGGCATAGCTGTAAAAGGCAATACGGTCGGGCATTAGCTCGCCAACTTTTTGTATGGTTTCGGCAAGGCCATCTAATTGCTGTAATGGCAGGCCGTATATCAAGTCGAAATTAACAGACGTATAGCCAATTGCGCGGGCATCATCGGTAACCTGTTTAACCTGCTCAAATGTTTGTATGCGATTGATAATAAACTGTACCCGCGGATCAAAATCCTGTATGCCCAAACTTAACCGTCTGAACCCTAAATTAAACAAAGTAGCCAGGTGTTCATGTGTGGTATTAGCGGGGTGCGCCTCAAAACTAAACTCAGCTTCCGGGTGAACGCTGCTGTCTTTTAACACTCCTTTTATAAGCTTATCCAGATTCTCCGCGCTGAAGAAAGTTGGGGTACCGCCACCCAGATGTATCTCTTTGATGATGGGCTTATCGCCAAATAGTTCCCTGTACAATGCCCACTCTTTCAATACAGCATCAATATATGGTTCCTCAACGCTATGGTTTTTGGTGATGCGGGTATTGCAGCCACAGTAGGTACAAAGGCTCTCACAAAACGGAAGGTGTATATATACACTGATGCCATCGCGCTGGTTGCTGCTTTCAAAGGTTGCATGTACGGTATCTTTCCAGTTTTGTTTATCAAACTCGCCTTTATCCCAGTAGGGTACAGTGGGATAGCTGGTGTAGCGCGGAGCGGCTACGGTATATTTTTCCAATAAGTTTGGGGTACGCATAATTTAGGGTATTAGTTTTTGTTGACCACGTCTTTTGTAGCAGCAGAACAGTTCTTGGCACAAACACAAGCGTTGCCAACGCATTTTAGCTGTTGCCACAGGTCGAGGTTTTTGATGGTTTGCGCGGCTATTTCCTGTAGGGCCTCACGGGTAAGGTAGCCCTGATGCGGTGTTACCAATACATTAGGATGGTTGAGGAGTTGGGTCAACAGCTCATCTTTATGGCTGTCCTGCTCGTGGTCTTCAAAGAAAAGGCCGCGCTCGTGTTCATAAACATCTATTCCGAGGTAGCCAATCTTGCCATTGTTGAGGGCGTCTAAAACATGCGCGGTATTCAGTATAGCGCCGCGCGCGATGTTGATCAGCATAACGCCATCCTTCATCAAAGCAATGGTTGAATCGTTGATTAAGTGTCGGGTTTGCTCATTTAAGGGTATGTTGAGCGAAATAACATCCGACTGCATCAGTAGCTCATCCAAGCTTACTCGTTCTGTTTGTGTAGCAATTGTTTGGTCAACATCATAGCCTAATATCCGGCATCCAAAACCCTTAAAAAGATCTGCCGTAACCGCGCCTATATGACCGAGGCCAATTATGCCTGCGGTCTTTCCGTTCAGGTTGAAGCCAATCAAATTATCCTGTTTAAAATTAAAAACGTGACTGTGCTTGTCAGCAATAGTTATACGCCTGTTAAGTGAAAGTGCCAATGCCAGCGTATGTTCGGCAATAGCCTGGGGTGAGTACTCAGGAACGTTAGCTACCTTTATGCCGTTTTGTGCTGCAGCCTGTTTGTCAATATGATCTGTACCAACAGAGCGCGTGGTGATAAATCTTACGCCGAAGCCGGCCAGTTTTTCAATAATGTTTTTGGAAACATCATCATTGGTAAAAACTATCACGGCATCTTTACCGGCAGCAAAACCCACGGTCTCCTCTGTTAACGCGTTTGATATGAGCGTTATTTCGTGCTTCTTCTGGTTCGCTTTTATAAGGAACTCCTTCTCGAACGCCTGTATGCTGTAGGCTACCACTTTCATCTGTTTTGCTTTTTCTACAAAACTATTCAAGCGGCAACGCCCGCACCATGAGGGTTATCAGCAGAAAAAGTGATAAATATCAGTTTTTCATTTTCATGAGGCGGTTCAGGTCAAGTATCTGAATATGACTGCCTTTTTTTTCTATCAGTTTTTCGTCCTTAAAATCACTTAGCGTTCTGCTAACCGTTTCGGTAGCCATGCCGGCCATAGCAGCCAGCTCATCGCGCAGTATTTTAAACTGAGTAGGATCAGGCAATTGGTTGCTGAGTTTTACAAGGGTTTGGGCCAGCCTTTTACGCACCGAATGATAAGCCAGTTGCAATAGCTGCTCTTCCTTTTCCCTAATGTTATTGGCCAGCAACTTTATAAACTGTACGCTCACATCGGGGTAGCGGTTCATCAGGTTAATAACGGCATCTTTGGGCAGCATGCAAACCGCGGTGTCTTCAAGGGTTTCGGCGGTTTCGGTATAAGGCTCATCCAGCAGGAGGGCATGTACGCCCAAATAATCATCGGTTTTGTACAAGTTCATCATCAGCTCGCGGCCGTCTTCTGCTATCTTGTAGGTGCGCACAGCCCCATCTAAAACCAGGTACAGGCCCTGCGGCTGGTCGCCTTCATAATACAAGATCTGCTTTTTGCGGATCTGTTTTATTTTACGCCCCGCTATCAGGTTTTTAAGCTCGGCTATACCTTTGCCCGATCCTGATGCCAGTGTTTCCAAACTTTGGAGGGATTTTGTATAAAATGCCTCATGCTGTTGCTTGCGCGCCAGTCGGCTTTCAATGGCTTTGAGCAGCTCTATATCATCAAAAGGCTTGGTGAGGTAATCATCAGCCCCCATTTCCATGCCTTTTCTGAAATCAACACGCTCAGCTTTGGCCGTAAGGAAGATGAACGGGATAGCGGCGGTCTCGGTGTTTTTGTTGAGCATATACAATACGCCGTAACCATCCAGTTCGGGCATCATAATATCGCATAAAATAATATCGGGCAGGTGCTGCGTAGCCAGGTCAACACCAGCTTTGCCATTATCGGCTTGTAATACTTTATAATCCGCCAGTTCCAGTATCTCTGCAGTACTTTCGCGAATGTCGTTATTATCCTCAATTATCAATACGGTTTTCATGCGTTATCGGGAATGAAATGGTAAATGAAGTGCCCTGGTTTACCTTGCTTTTAAATTCTATTTTGCCCTGCATTAATGATGCGTAGCGGGTTACAATATTTAAACCCAGACCGGTACCGGGGATGTTGCCTGTATTGTGTGCTCTAAAGAACGCCTCGAATAGATGCTTCTGGTCGCTTTCAGGGATGCCTATGCCGTTGTCTTTTACAACGATGATCAGATGGTCAACAGTTATTTCTGAGTTGAACTCAATAAATGTATTCTCGCCCGAGTATTTAATAGCGTTGCCTATCAGGTTGATTACACAGTTTCTCAACAAGGTTTGGTCAAGCGTTACTATGCTTGTTGTTCCGGTATGCTGATATACTATATTTTGATTCTGCTTTGCAATGAGTTGCATTTCTTCGGTGATCTCCTCTGCAAACTGCATTACATCAAACGGAACAAAAACAGGTTCTACCTTACCGGCTTCCAATCGTTCTAACGACAGGAAATCGTTTAAGATAGACGTTAGGTTAGCTACTGAGTTTTTTATTTTGCCTATATGCTTGTGTACATTGCTTTGGTCTTGCTGCTGGGCGTATTTTTCTATCAATACCGCCGATAGCTGAATAGAACTTAAAGGCGTGCGAAACTCATGCGAAGCCATTGAAACGAACCGGCTTTTAAGGAGTCCCAATTCTTTTTCTTTCTCTAACGAAAGACTCACCTCTTCCTTGGCCAATTCAAGTTCGGCCACTGTGTTGCGCAGTGATTGTGTGCGCTCGGCAACCTGTTCTTCCAGGCGGGATGCATGATCTTTGAGTTTCTCCTCGGCTTCCTTCTCCCTTGTAAGGTCGTGAATAAAGCCCGTATAAATTTTACGGCCGGAGTATTGTACTTCACTAACCCCTAACCTGAACGGAAAAACAGAGCCGTCTTTTTTAAGGCCTTTTACTTCCCTGCCAATACCTATAATGTGCGCTTTACCTGTACGCTGGTAGCGTTCTATATATTCATCATGCAATTCCTTATCGGGCGGGGGCATCAGGCAGTTAACGTTTCTACCTATCACTTCCTCAGGGTCATATTGAAAAAGCTTGCATGCCGATGGGTTGATAGATTCTATTCTACCGCGGTCATCAATAGTAATTATACCATCAATAGCGTTTTCAATAATAGCTTTTAGTAATGCGGCGCTTTCCATGTAATGGTTTACGTGATAGTTATCACAAAGTTGGTAAATATAAACCCATACTGGAAATGACAGAAATTATTTCAAAAAATGACGACAGTCATATTCATCTCTTTTGGTGACGGCTGTCATAGCGTTTAATGACCGCCATCATGTATTTGCGTTGCCCGGTTAACCACTTTTGACTAATTGATTTATCAGCAATGAAAGAGGCAGAAATTGTTTTTTTGGATGGTCCAAACTCGCGTTGGAAAGAGTTTAAATTCACGCTCCAAACCATGAAACAGTTTATAAGTGGTTTCAGGGCGCTGCACTTTGTTGGGCCATGTGTTACGGTTTTTGGTTCTGCCCGCTTTGGAGAGGACCATCCTTACTATGAGCAAACGCGCAAACTTTCCGGCGCTATTGCCCGACTGGGTTTTACCATATTAACCGGTGGAGGCCCTGGTTTAATGGAAGCCGCTAACCGCGGCGCTAAGGATGTGGGCGGCCGCTCGGTAGGCTGTAATATTGTTTTGCCAAAAGAGCAAAAGCCCAACCCCTACCTGGACAAATGGATCAACATGAAGCATTTTTTTGTGCGGAAGGTTTTGCTGGTAAAGTATTCGTACGCTTTTGTGGCAATGCCCGGCGGCTATGGTACGCTTGATGAATATTTTGAGGCTTTAACACTTATACAAACCCATAAGATCAAGGATTTTCCGGTGATCATATTCGGCAGAGAATATCATAAAGAACTGGTTGATCATATTGAGCGGATGAAGGCGGAAAAAACCATTGACCCGCTTGACGATCGCCTGTTTCTGGTTACTGATGATATAGAAGAAGCGGTAAACCTTATCCGTGAAAAAGCCATTAAAAAGTTTGACCTCCGGCCTAAGCAACCTGCCAAGCCCTTTATGTTTTTATTTGAACGCAAATAGCATGAATAGTTATAACAATTTACCTACCTGCAACAAATGCGGCCAACCCTACAGCGCCTGGATAGAACGTGCCGTATGGGCCAAAGCATTTTTATTTTGGCTGCCGTTAAAAAGGTATGCCTGCAACTCGTGTAAAAGCAGCAGGCATTTGATCAGGAAGTCGGCTTTTTTATAGATTCTTAGCTGTTTTCAAATCTTCCGGTCTTTTTGCTGAGGGCTATGCGGTATACTATCAGTTCTACACTGGTGCCTACATCGCTGTCGTTCTCGGTTATGCCATGCGACGGATGGTTGTCTGGGTTTACTGACAGTGGCATAATGCGGTGAATGATAGATTGCATAATGCGTTGCTTCTCATCCATATTTTTCACTTCCTCAAAGGTGCCCCAGGCTATAACGCTTTGCCACCTAAAGATGCTTTCTATCTCATCCACTTCAAAACACACTTCAGGATTGTGCCGCATCATTGCAATTTTTTTCCCCTCAGATGAATGGCTATATATGTATTCGCCGTCATAAACATAGTTTACAGGCACTATATAAGTAACGCCTTTGGCATGGCAGGCTATTCTGCCGGTTACCTGTTTCCTCAGCAGGTCATTTATCTGTTGTTCATTTAATTCGCCTAACATAGCTGTACGTTTTTTTAAAGTTAAGCAGACCTCTCAGCACAAAATCTGACGGGCATCACCAATTAAAGTAAGCCTTATCAATGCAGAGCCATTAATAAACAAAAAGCGCGACCTTGATCAGGGCTGCGCTCTCCATATAATAAGGTTTAAGGTTAGTTATATATTTTATCTTTTTTCAACATAGCAACATCATCAGCACTTATATCAACAACGGCACGTATGCTGTTTTGTGTAATGTTCAACTCGTCCATTACCTGTACCAGGTTATCATAAACAGATTGGTCGCTGGGTTTTATCAACACTATCATTTCCTTTTTTTGTTCGCGTTTTATACGCGCGCTTTGTTCAAGCAATATTTTACGCAGGTTACCTTTATCAAGCCCTATTACCGAGGGCGATATAACCGGCTTATCAATCTCGCCCATGTACCAGGCTGCTTTATCCCCCCTGCCTAACACTACAGATAGCGTTCTACTGGCGGCAACGCCACCGGGCTCAGCATCCACAGGCATAGCCACGTTCATCATCTTAGGCTCTTTAAGGGTGGTGGTTAAAATAAAAAATGTGATGAGCAAAAAAGCCAGATCTACCATAGCGGTTAGATCAACACGTAATGGTTTTCTGGTGTTGTGGCCGCGTTTTTTGCCGTTGTCGGAGGTATTTAGCTCTGCCATAATTTTAGGTTTTTTGCCGTTTAAGGCTTTAATTATTTTGATTAACTAAACTTTTAATTAAAGCTAAGAACTATATTTATTAAATGCAACAAAATTGCATTTAATTTTTTTAGAAGAATTAACCTTGTTTGATTTTTGCAGTTTTCGGTTTGCTTTGCGTAACAGCCGGCAGGCATTGGCCCTATACCTTTGTGTTGTTAATCATTAAATAAAACACACAATTAAATACAAATCACTATGAACACACAAAAAACATGGTTAGTAACCGGAGCATCAAAAGGATTAGGCCTTTCATTAGTACAAAAACTATTAAACGAAGGCTATAAGGTAGCAGCAACTTCAAGAAACATTAACGACCTTGAAAAGGAAAGTGAAAACTTTTTACCCCTGCAGGTTAACCTGTTAAATGAGCAAAGCATTGCCGATGCTGTAGCAGCTACCCTGCAAAAATTTGGCAGTGTTAATGTATTAGTAAACAATGCCGGTTACGGTCAAATAGGCACTTTAGAGGAGTTAAGCGATGCCGAAGCACGTGCTAACTTTGATGTTAACGTATTTGGCTCGTTAAATACTATTCGTGCGGTGATGCCGCACTTACGCGCTCAAAACGCAGGCGCTATATTTAACATTGCCTCTATTGGCGGCTTTGCCGGTAACTTCCCTGGCTGGGGCATTTACTGCGCCACTAAGTTTGCCATGGCAGGCTTTACTGAATCATTAGCTGCTGAAGCTAAGCAGTTTGGCATTAGTGCTACCGTAGTTTATCCTGGCTACTTCCGCACTAACTTTTTAAAAGAGGGCTCATTGAACCTGCCTAAAAACCCAATTGCCGACTATACCGCTGCAAGGGAATTAGAAGCTGCCCACGTAAACCAGATCGACAATAATCAGGCCGGCGATCCTGATAAAGCGGCTGCCGTATTAATTGAGATGGCTAAACAGGAAAACCCACCGCTGCATTTGTTTTTAGGACAAGATGCTAATGACATGGCAAAAGCTAAAATAAGCGCCGTTGAAGCAGACATAGCCGCAAACTGGGACCTAGCTACCTCAACCGGATTTTAATTAGCTCATTTATCTAATTGCTTTTTGTCCCGACAGCACACTGCCGGGATAAAGGCGTTTAAGCACTTGACAAATGGTGTTTGATTTTTATAACTTAGTAAACATGAACAAAACGGAAACACTGGAAGATTTTTATCAGAATAAATTGAACTGGGTGCCCGACAACCTGGGCAAGGGTATGGGCCACTTTAATGTTTTCAAGCTGGAAGACTTTGTGGCTAAATACTGCCAAACCATTCCATACAGCCGCAAGGATTTTTACAAGATAAGTTTCATTGTAGGTAAAAACCGTGTTCATTATGCCGACAAGTCTGTTGACATTGATAAGCAGGCCCTGTTTTTTGCAAGTCCGCAAATACCTTATAACTGGGAGTATTTAAGCGAGGACCAAAGCGGGTTTTTTTGCATTTTTACCGAGACCTTTTTCAACCAATTTGGCAACATTAAAGATTATCCGGTGTTTAAACCGGGCGCCAATCCCGTCTTCCAGATAACAAACGCTGATACCGATCGGATCAAAAACATCTTTTTGAAAATGATGGAGGAGATAGAATCAGATTATGCCTTTAAGTACGATGCTATACGCATGCTGGTGATGGAGCTTATTCATATCGCTCAGAAACTGCAGCCATCGTTATTGCGGTATGAGCACCCTAACGCAGCTACCCGTATATCATCTATATTTTTAGAGTTGTTGGAACGGCAGTTCCCTATTGAATCCATACGCCAGCGAATGAAGTTCAGAACTGCCGCCGAGTTTGCCGACCAGCTATCGGTACATGTTAACCATCTTAACCGCGCGCTGAAAGACACCACGGGTAAAACTACATCGCAAATTATTGCCGAACGGGTAGTGCAGGAGGCAAAAGCTCTATTGAAACACAGCGACTGGAACATTGCCGAAATTGGTTACGCTTTAGGCTTTGAGGAGCCGCCGCATTTTATCAACTTCTTCAAAAAGAGTACACAAATAACGCCGAGGGCTTTCAGAACAGTGGCGGTGTAAACCTCACTACCCTAACGGGCGGCGTTTGTATCTGCGCCACACTTTGTACCAGTTTTTATTATTAGGATAATGCCGGTGTTTGGTGCTGTTGTTGAAAATGATAGCTACCAGCAACAATATGGCAGCGCCCGCCAGCACCGGGTTCAGCACATAAATATAACCCAAAGCATGTATCTTTTCTGAACCTATGTTGGCTATTAAAGCCGTAGCGACGCCCGGCGGATGCAGTGTTTTGGTCATCTGCATTAATACGATGGAGGTTGAGACCGATAAGGCCGAGGAAAGCCAAAGGTGGCCGGGAATGAGCTTATAAATGGTTACACCAACCAAAGCACATAAAACATGCCCGCCTATCAAATTACGCGGCTGCGCCAGCGGACTGTTAATGGCTCCGTAAATTAATACTGACGAAGCCCCGAAGGAGCCGATTAGGAAAAGGTTATCTGAGGCTTCAACGTGCTGGCTGCTAACAATACCTATTAAGCCAATACCAAAAAAAGAGCCTAAAAACGTCCAGAAGTGTTCTCTAAAATCAACTAAGGTTTCTTTGTAAACAATGTAGCGAGCCGTTCTGACGTGGCGATGTAAGCGTTTCATCATAGCGCGGCAAAAGTAAGGTTTAAATTCCGGCAAGCGATGACTTACAGTTTTAAGTAAAATCGAAACGGAGCCGTTTCACTCGTCTCATTTTCGTTTCACTAATTTTCAACAAATAATTGACAATCAAATTTTTATGAAAAAAATCGGTTCACATCGTCTCACCTATTCAGTGAGACGGTGAACCGATGTAGCAGTGTAAACGGCCTAAAACTAACCTTATTTCCAATCATCCGTTCTGAACGGATTAACCGGCAATCCTTCTTTATTGAACAGGTTGGACATGGCAATATTAGTGAAAGAGAAACGTACCGCAACCGGATCAGGCACCGCCTTGCTTGATACCACTATACTGTGCTTCTCCAGCTTCACCACATCCGCCGGAACAAACTTCTGGTCTGCGCCGGCTATCATAAACTCGGTGGCTTGTTTAGCATCACCCTTCAACATGAAACCGTTAGGTGCATAGTCAAAATACAGGTTAACCTTATCTTTTTTTATCTCCATGTGGTTGTACAGCGGATTGCGGTACTCGGCCACAGGAATAGGCTTTTTGTACGTATCGGCCAGGGCAAGTTTGGCCAGCCTTTGCCCTACAGTTAGCTTATCAACAGGGTGCTGGCTTTTCAGATCATCAACCAGATCGGTAATTACCACCATACCTGTTTTGGGATATTTAAGCGTGCGGGTTTGTTGCTCCATCAACAGGGCTGCATCAACAGGCTGCTCGTAGCCAGAAAACGGCGCTATCTGCACAATATAGAACGGGAACTCGTTACCGTTGTTCTTGCGCCAGTCGGCAATCATGCCGGTCAGCATTTTCTCGTAGGCATAAGCGCGCGGCACATTACCCTCGCCCTGGTACCATAAGGTGCCGGCTATGGTATAGTTGATAATGGGCGCAATCATGGAATTGTATATCAAGCCCGGCTTGTCAGGACGATAGGTTACCGTCTTAATGGTTTTTGATGCTTTCACCATGTCAGGGTCGCTGTCAATAATGGATTGCGGCTCCCAAAGCTCAATAGGTGTACCGCTCCAGGCAGATTGGATGAGGCCAACAGGTACATTGAGTTCCTTATTAATCTCCCTTCCAAAGAAATAAGCTACTGCGCTGAACCTTCTCAATGACTCCTCATTGCAGGCCATCCATTTACCATCAGCAAACTCCTGCGGGTATTCTGATGTTGCTTTGGCTACATTAAAAAAGCGAATCTTGTCATTGGCTGATGTTGGCAAAATATCGCGTATCTGCTTGGTGCCGCTCATTTCCATGTTAGATTGGCCGGAGCATAACCAAACCTCACCAATCAGAATATTATCCAGCACCACAGTGTTGCCTCTGCCTTTTATGGTGATGGTATAAGGACCACCAGCAGGCGGCGTTTCTATCTGTACCTTCCATTTACCGCCCGGAGCAGCAGTAACTTCATCCGCAGTAGTTTTCCATGACGACACTACAGTAAAACGCTCGCTGGCATCGGCCCAGCCCCAAAGGGTAGCCTTGGCATTTTGCTGCAAAACCATACCACTGCTTATGATAGGTGGCACCCGCACAAGTGCAAACGATTGTGCGCCGCACAGCAGTACCGCCAGCAAAGGCATTAAAAAGTAATATTTCTTCATTTGGTTATCAGGGTTATTGGGTTTAGTATCTTAAACTAAAAACGGCTGCAAGCATGTGTATATAGTATCACACTCCTCGCAGCCGCTATGTATCTTTGTTATTAAGAACGCTGTTACCAGGTTCTTTTAGCCATCATTTTATCCACCTCGGCACGGGTCATTTTGCCCAGCTCAGGGTGTTTTTCTAGCCATTTAACAAAGTCATCTTTTATGGGGTCTGTCCACTGGCTGTCAATCTCGCCGGTGCTGTATTTGCCGGTACGTACCATTTCAAAACCAAACTGGTCTTTCCTTACCACAAATTCGCCGGTGCTTACTACCTCTTCTGCCATGTGCGCCGGGATGAATAACACGCCCTCTTTCTGAACCAGAACAAGGTCACCGGGTAATACCATCACATCACCAATGCGAATAGGCGTATTGAGGCCCATCAGCACCATATCTTCAGTAAATGACGGGTGAAAATCACGCACCAAAGCGCTGAAGCCCTCCATGCGGCTTATTTCCTGCAGATCGCGGGCGGCACCGTCAAACACCACTCCATTGCCTGATTTAGCGAAGATGGAGTTAGCCAAAGTTGAGCCCATAATACCGCCACCGCTAATTTTGCCGAAGGCATCGGCAACGTATAAGTCGCCTTTTTGCAATACGTCAATAGGCCATGAGTTGGTGTTACCTTTACGGCCCTGCTTAGCGCCACGGTCCTTAATGTTCTTCTCTACATCAGGGCGGCTTGGCATATACATGGCTGTAACCGCACGACCGGTCATGGTAATATCGCTGCTGCGTTTAAAGTTACCTTCATACTGATGCAGGTAGCCCGCGTTTTTCAAAACCGTCCAGGCATCATCTATCATAATGTGCTTGGCGCGTTCTAACAATGCATCCGGCAATTTCGGACGGCCGTCAGGAAAACGTTCACCTTTCCATTCAGAGGTAAGAAACATCATTTCCTCTTTTGAAATGGTTTGCGACAGTGCCGGTTTTAAACCCGCAATAAATAAACCAAGTAACAGTGCTAATCCTTTTCCCTTCATCTTTTCAATATTGTATTTCCTGTGTTAAAATTTAAAGTTATCTGATTTATCTAACATGATGTTAGATACAGCCTCTATACCTAAACGCTCTTTTAGCTGCGTTAAATATAAACTTTTTGGAGCAACGTGCTTATCTAATGATTCAATGTACCCACGTGGCTTGGTAAGGTCTTGCAGCGGCGCGTTATATATAACTGACGCTGTACCGATATGGCCAAATGAATAGTTTTTAGCAGTTGGCGGATTTTGAATCAGGAAATCACCCTCGCAGTTCCACATTACTATATTAGCACCTGCCCAACCAATGATATAATCCCAGAAACGGGCTGTTAAAGGCGCTTTAACGTTGTCATATAATACACCGTTTGCCCAATGGTTATGCGGCTCGCTGGTTGAATATGGGTTAACTGCTTTACAATCTAAAAATACATTACCACTTGCTTCAGACTGCTGCAACACAAATGAGTGACGGCCTTTTTGTGAGAAACAACGCTGTACTAAAGCCAACTGGCCTTGCAGATGGAAAATAAACCTGCGGGCACCCTGACGTACAGATACCGGCTCCCATGATTCTACATCCTGAATAGTTACCCACTTGGTACCTGCATTGGTTTGCACAACGCTATTAACAAAATGATAAGCAGACATGCTACGTACCCATACGTTTTTAGCGTTAGAAATGGTTATCAGGTTTCTGTAGTGGTTCTCATCAGAGTAATACTCTTCTCCTTTATAAGCAGCGGCAGGTTTGTTATCGGGCCTGTCCATGTTGTAATATTGAGCGGTACGCACAGTAGGGTCATACTCAGAAATGCCGCGCAGATTTTCTACAGCAACATTCTCAATCCGTTCGTCGTTATATTTTACAACATCACCACCGCCCCACCTGGTATCAATAGCGGTAAATATCGGTGCATCAACGGTTAGGGTATTTCCGCTTATGGCAGTAATGATACGGTCGTAAGTTATTACAAATGGCCTCCATCTGTTGTTTTTAACTGTAGCACTATCTAAACCAATCTCTTTTATCCATTCTTGGTTGCCATTACGTCTAACTAAAATCTTTTCGCCAACTTTAAAGCCCTTTGCAGAAGCCACGTTAAATGAACGTGCGCCAACAGGTACGTAATTGTCCGTAACGTTCTGCTTGGTGGCTTCCTGAACAGCAATGCCTTTATCGCCTGCAAGGTTAATTAACGCCGCACCACCGCCTCGCCCGGCAGGTGCCGCCGGTTTAACAGTTCTACCGAATAAAATGGTTCCAATTTCGGTACTGCCTTCGCCACGCAATATCACCCCTGATGCTTTTATGTACAGCGGTTTATCTAAAGGATAAGTGCCTTGTTTTAAAAGTACCGCGCCACGAAAGCCGTTTGCATCTAAAGGCATGGCAGATACTTTGTCAATAGCAGCTTGTACAATGGCCGAGCAATCGCCGGCAACCGGCCAAACAGTTACTTTGTTAGGCACGTAAGGAATGGCAACACCACCACCTTTGTAACCTGCATTTGAAAAATCGGGTATTTTGTTGCCTAAACTATCGGCAGCATAAACTAATTTGCCATCCATGCCCGGATAAACCATGGAGGTATAAGGCGGAATGTCTTGCGCGCTGCCCGTAAAAGCGTTTAAACACAACGCAAAAGCAGCGATAGCGTAAAATTTAATCTTCATAATTGGTTGTTGTTCTAATTGGTTTAGCCGGTGATTAGTCGCCGGTATATTGGTATAAACAACATGAACCGGAGTTATTAAGGCCGGTTCATGTTGTTTATTATCCTGTTAGCTTATTTTATTTTAACGTTATCATCGCCAACAACGTCGTAACCGCGCCATTTGTATGATTTGGCTAACTTCTCGGCAGCAGGCCATGCTGTACCAACGTGCTCTTTGCTGGCTACCCATTTTTGGCGGTTAGCTTCGGTATCGAAAGACAGGAATAACTGGTAGTTATAGGTTGTTGCCTCACCCTGAATTTTTTTTTCAATTTCTGTAGGGAAAATACGGATCAGTTTTGACTCAAGGTAACCTGGTTGAACCCTTAAAGCAGGTACATAAACATTGGTATACATTTTTTCAAAAGCTTCGGCATTTTGTGCCTCAACCACAAAGTCCATTTGCAATAACATAGCCTTTGGAGCAGCCGCAGGAGCGGTTGCTGCCGGCATTGGAGCTGAACCACCACGAGGGCCGCCAACCGCACCTGGCGCAGCACCCGGACCGCCTGCAAATCCTCTTTGCGGAACCAGTTTGGTTTTATCAACAGCTATGCTGATCACTAATAACTCCAGCTCTTTATCTGTGCTGGCAATGTTTACCTTCTCGCCTAATAAGCCGCAGAAAGCATCATCCTGACCAATAGGGAATTTTTTGCCATTCAGATCAACTGTACCCGAGCCATTCACTACGTAGTAAATATCCTCAAAACCTTCCATTGAACGCGGACCCATGGCAACACCTGCCGGAATTACAACATGGTCAACATTGTTCCACTCGGTTTGGAATACGTCCGGATTAAATATGCGACGAGCTACAACACCATTGCCGGTATAGTTAGGGTTCGCACGTAATTTGTCGCGCTCTAATCTGCCTGATACAAATTGAGGAATGGCATCAAGCGTGTTAGTGCCTGGTGTAAGCGGATCGCCAAGGTTGAAAACACCGCCGCCGCTATTTTTGCTTTTGCCAATGCCAAAGTTTAACCATTTTACGGTTTTACCAGAGGTATTGTATAAGCCATGCGCATCGCCCAGTTTACATGGAACCAGTGCCGGAGCCTTGATCAATGATCTGCGACCGTTGATGGTAAATTCTGCTTCGCCTTCCAGCAATACGTACATTTCTTCCATGCTGTGGTGAAAATGCTCGCCTATGCTTGAGTTAGGGTTCATTACACCGGCGTGCAGGTACATCAGGTTAGTGCTTACATCTCTGCCTCCAAACAATTGAGTAAAGGCCATGGTACCGGCGCCATCGTGAATTTTAGGTTGAGCCCTCAGCTTTGAAGGATCGTTTTTCATTACACGCGAAGCTGCCGCACCCGGCTGCGCTTTTACCGAGATGGTTAAAAACGCTAATAACAGAAGTAATAATCTTTTCATAATATTTATAAAGGTTGTGTACTAAATTTTTCAAGCCATAATATATAGCCGATGCGTTGCAATCAGCATTGATTTTCGCGACTTAAAATAATGGTCTATAATTAATAAATGGTTTTTCTGTTAAGCATATTACCCAATAATACTACAGCTAACAGAGTAATTGCCTTACTACAAATATAAATTTATACTACAGCAATGGAAATTGATAAATGTAACATATTTGTAACCAGCATGAGCAATCATTTAGCTCCAAAGCCACCGGTAAATCTGTGGTGGAATTATAATTGCAACAATATTGAGGGTTGTTAATAGCCATACACTACTATTAAATAAGTTAGTTATTTTTGAGCTTGCATTATGCTATTTTATCACAACAACTTTAATGGAAGAAAGCGCTTCGCATAAAACGCTTAATATAGGCGACAGGATACGCATACTGCGTGTTACCCAAAAACGAACTTTACAGGAACTTGCCGACAATTGCGGAATATCCAAAAGCATGGTATCCAAAATTGAAAATAATAAAACCATGCCTTCGGTAGCTACGCTAGTAAAAATTGCCCAAAATTTAGGCACCAACGTATCCAGCCTAATGGAGCAAAACGGCTGGGAAAAAGCCATTGTTACCTCGCGGGCGGAAGCTGAAAGCAAACTTATGCATACCGAAAAAGGATATTCCATTTTTCCATATGCCTCGGCATTTCACGAGAAAAAGATGCAGCCGTTTTTGTTTGTGGCGAAGAAGGGCGAAGTTAAGCCGCATCAACTATCGCATGACGGGCAGGAGTTTGTTTATGTAGTAGAGGGCGAAATGAAGATGACTGTGGGCGATACCGACTATACGCTGCGTCAAGGGGATAGCTTGTATTTTAACGCCATTCAAAAACACGGCATTATCCCGGTTTCTGATGTGGTGACTTATCTGGATATTTTTGTTTGATCGTTGAAATATAAAGTGCAATTCGCTCGCGATGGAGAGAATCGCACTTTTACAATTTTTTATATCGTGCGTACAGGCACCAGCTTTTCTTCTTCGGCAACTATTTTAACATAGTTTTTTAAAGCGCGGCCCATGCCTTCCCATTGTACCAGCATTTCGTCGCCGTGTTCCAGCTTAATGCCTTTACCAAAGCTGAACTGCCCTGTGCCGAAGTAGTGTACATGCGCCTGTAGTGGTACGCGATGCCCATCATATTTAAACTGATGATATTCCAAATTAGCCAGGTTATGCGCCATGGCCGCTTCGCCGGTTTTGATATTTTCGGCTTCCCAAAGTATTTCGCCTTTTCGGTTTACATTTACGTAGCCGGTCAGGTCAGAGAAATCATCGGTTATCACCAACTCTGGACCAATGGCATTTTGCCTTAATTTTGATGGCGCCAGGTACAGATAGTTTTTCTTCTCCATTACATGGTCTGAGAACTCATTACCGGTTGTAAAACCTACCCGGTAGGGGTTTCCTTCCCTGTCGATAATATACACACCTGCAACCTCTGGTTCTTCACCGCCGTCATTGCCATAAGCCGGAACTTCAAGCTCATCACCATGGCCTTTTAGTGCTGAACCATTGCCTTTATAAAACCATTCGGGTTGAATGCCGGGTTTATTGCCTTCGGCAATACCGCCGTCAACGCCCCACCAGTATACGATCATACTGTCGGTAGGTTTATTATCACCTGTTTGGTGCATGGCCTGGCGGTTAGCCGCGCTGCTTTTATGCGTTAAACCTGTGCCAGATATTACTAATTCTGATACGTTAGTTGGATGATCAAAAGCAGGCAGCAGTTTCCAGTCGCTTTTACCTTCGTAAATCTCATCATAGTTAACCGCCTTATCGCTTAGGTTTTCCTCAATTAATTGCTTAACTGTTGTGCCATTATCAATGGCATGTAAAGCCATAGCATAAACCGAATCAAAATTATCTATAATGTATAACGAAGGCTCTTTAACCAACGCAACGCATCTGCCCGAAGCGTTTTTGAGTTGCACTAAACGTGTTGTATTTTCCATGCTGCTAATTTACTGAGCTATCCATCCACCATCAATAGAAAACATTGCGCCGGTAACAAAACTTGATGCCGGGCTGGCCAGGTACAAGGCTAAACCGCCAATCTCGTGCGGTTCGGCCCAACGGCCCATGGGTATTTTGGCCATAAAAGCTTTATATTTTTCGGGGTCGTTCAACAATGGCAGGTTTATTTCTGTAGCAAACGGACCAGGCAGCATGGCGTTTACATTAATACCGTCCTGTGCCAGCTCCAATGCCAGCGCGCGGGTAAGTTGTATCACACCGCCCTTGGCTGTAGCATAAGGTGTTCTGTCTGTCATGGCCGTTACTCCGAACATAGAGCTCAGGTTGATAATACGACCATAGCCGTTTCTGCGCATGGTAGGTATAACTTCCTTCGCCATCATCCAGGCGCCGGTAACATTTACCTGCTGCACCAGGTTGAACTCTGCCAACGAAATATCTTCAATTTTACCGCGGATATTAATGCCGGCTGAATTAATGAGGATATCTATCTTCCCAAAATGATCTAAAACATAATTAACCGTTGCCTTAATGCTTTTCTCACTGGTAACATCGCAAACCTGAGTGATGCAATCAACGTCAAAATCAGTGTTGATCGCCTTTTGCGCATGCAGATTAACAGCCTCATCGCGTGCTGCGATAGCTATTGAAGCTCCGGCTTCTGCCAATGCCTGTGCCATGGCCAAACCTAAACCGCGATTACCGCCCGTAATAAGGGCAGTTTTGCCGCTCAGATCAAACTGTTTTAATACGCTATGTTTCAAATCCGGTTAGCTAAAGCCTATTTACGTAACAAACGGGTCTCATAAATATTGGCCGTTGTTGATCCTTCAGCCGCTACAAATTTCACAGTTAAACCCCCATTTCCGGCTGCCTGTAAAACATCAGCGGGTATAGCATACTCCTCGGTGTAAAAATCATTGCCTTTGCTGCCATCCAGGCTTACTTTGGCAATTTCTTTACCGTTGATCAAAACAGAGAAATTCTTATTGCGGTCTGTGCCTAAATAAGTAAGACGTAGTTTGGCTCCCTCTTTATTTTTGTCGACCAGTTTGTAGCTGAACCAGCCTTTTGCATTGCGGTAATATCTTCCACGGGTAATGCCTGTGGCTGAGTTTTCGCTCTCAATGAAGTGATCCGATTCCGGTTGTTGCTCACCGTTATTAATTACGTCAACCGTTGCTGCTGCCAGTTTAGCCGCGGCTTCTTCTTCAATTGCCAGTTTTTGTTTGATCACTTCAAAGCTTTGCGGTGTTTCCTTCTGGAAGTAAATAACATAACGGTTATCATGCACCTTGTAAAACGGCACCAGTTTAAGCGACTCAAATTTCTCAGGGTATACCAATCCGTTCATGCTGTAAGTTAACGGCTTGCCTGCTACCGGTTTTATAAAAGCAACATCATTATTGGTATTACTTACAAACATTGGCATGTTTTGCAAAGGCAATACTTTACCGGCTGCAACGTGGCCCATACGGCTGTCATCAGCAAATAGTAGCGGAATATCTTTGTTGCCAATTTCGGCAGCCATAACTATAGGGCCGTGCACAACAGCTTCATAATTTGAATTATCAGGCATACGCTCAGTAGTGGTCTCCATTGGCAGGGCAACGGTAACCTTGTCGCCTTTTTTCCATGTGCGTTTAATGGCAACGTAACCATTGCTTTGCTCTGGTACGGTAACAGCTTTACCGTTAACCATTACCTTAAAGCCATTCTTTTTAACCCATTTTGGATATCTTACCTGTAAGGTAAATTGGCCCGCTTTTTTAAGATCAGTAACAGTAAATGAAGTACCTTCCTGCTCAGGGAAATTGTTGTTTTGTGTTAACACCAATCCTTTTTCTTTCCAGTTTAAGGTAGATGGAATGAACAAGTTAACATATACGCTATTGGCATCATGCGCGTAAATCATTTCGGCATACTTGGCGTGGTTTTCCATGCCTGAGCCAACGCAGCACCACATACTTGTTTCGGGCTGCGAGTAAATACGGTAATGACCCGGACGCATTGGCGTAAAGTATACAAAGCCTCCTTTGGTTGGATGCTGTGATGAAAGGATGTGATTGTACAACGCCCTTTCATAAAAATCCATATAGTTAGAGTTCGGATCAGATAGGAACAGCGCCTCTGTTAACTTCAACATATTATACGTGTTGCAGGTTTCGGGGCCCTGTACTTCGGTTATCATCGACGAAAAATCATTAGCCGGATTAAACAACTCGCGACGGCTATTGCCACCAATGGCAACGCTGCGTTTATTTACCACGGTATTCCAGAAAAACTTGGCTGCCTCATCATACTTGTTATCGCCGCTAACATCGGCAATGCGTTTAAAGCCGATAATTTTTGGTATTTGGGTGTTGGCATGCAGGTTATCCAGCTTATCCTGGTCATTTTCTAATGGCTCCAAAATAGCTTTATGCGAAAAGCTATAAGCAGCGGTAAGGTATTTTTTATCGCCGGTTAAAGCATACAGATCAGCAAGTTCTTCATTGGGGCCTCCGTGTTCTGTTCTCAGGATGGTTTGCAGTTGTTCAGGCGTAAGCGTGGTAGAAAGCTTTACAAACCAGTCGCCAAACTTAATGAACATATCTTTGGCCATTTCATTGCCTGTAAGCACATACGCGTCTCTCAGACCGGCAAACGTTTTATGAATGTTATAGAACGGCACCCATTTTTTTCCAATAGCACCTACATTACCTTTGAATACCTCGGCCCAAAGTTCTTTGCTTCCCGGCACACCGCCAATGTAGCCATCGCCGTTAGCGTCCTGGCAGCGTTTTAATTCGGTTAGCATATAAACCAAACGGTCATGCGCCTCTTTGCTTCCGTTTGATGCTTCCATTAATGCCAAAGCAGTTAAATAATGGCCGCCCACGTGCCCGTCAAGGCCGGTGTTTTCCCAGTTGGTGTAGCTTTGTGCCTTTGGCGTTAAACCGGCTTCGCGTAAAAACGGAGCCAGCAAACGGTCAGGACTCATCGCCAGCATATATTTCAGGTCGATGTTCTCAGCAGATTTAAACGGACTTGGCAACAAATGTACATCCTGAATGCGGAATAACTTAAGACCGGGGGCACTGGGTTTAGGTGGTATTTGCGCGCTAACCGCAAGGCTGCTGCCTAACAATAGCATTGAAAAAAACGAACGCATAAATTGAGTTTTTTGAATTTTAATCGGTTTCGAAAATGAACGCCAATATCAGTATAATAATTGTTTAAAGTACAATTATTTCTAAAATTGGAATTTGATATTGTTATAAAACGCCCCGGAAACCTGTTAAGTACCGGGGCTATATTTTATTTACACACCTCAGACTATTTGGCAGGTGTAGTTTTTATTTTGATAACACTCACAGAATACGGGCTAAAGCTATGCGCGAAAGATTTGCCAATTCCGGTTAAATTGGTAGTTATCGGCACAATATGTTTAGGGTCGGTAATGGTGTTGGTTGCTTCCGGTTTGTCTCCTTTCAATTCAATAAGTGTACCTGTTGATACTATAGTGCCTGCACCATTCAGGTCAAGCGTAACGTTCTCGGCATGGTCGGCCACGTTTACAACCTTAATGTAAATAGTGCCGGTTTTAGTGTCTTTAGTAGCCACATAATATAACGAAGGGCGCTCCGGTTTTTGCTGGCGGCCCCGGCGCTGTTGAGGACTTAGATTTTTATTCAGCGTAGCCGTATCAATATGCAGCATGGGCAGGTTAGTTGCGCTAACCGGCACCACACGGTTACCTATGTTGTTGTTAAACATGCTTTGAACATAATAAGATGGTGAGCCGTAGCTGTTTAACGCGTCATAACCGATCAGATCCGAAGCCCATTGCATACCCGATGGTTCTCCAGTTGCATCATTTTTGGGGTTAACGTTAACAAACAGCGGCGCAAAGCACGACATTAAAACAACGTCGCTATTACGCTCCATACCGGTCATAAAGGCTGCATCACCCAAAGCCGATATTAAATTTGTGGTCGGCGAACCTTCGCGTGTAGCCCATTCACCAACAAATATTTTTGGCCCTTTTTTACGGTCGTAGTTATCATACTTAAATGCATCTTCCTGCATTTGCCATGAGTTTTGATAGTAGTGCTCATCCTCCATATCAATTGGCGGGCCGCTCGTTACCTTTTGAGTTGGATATACTTTACTTGCTATGGTTGATATCACCTTTAATTGCGGATACTTTTTATTAATAGCCGCCCTGAACTGGTTAAAGCGTCCGTCGTAAGTATTGGAGCGATCAAACCAGTCTTCATTACCTACCTCAACATAGGTTAATTTGAACGGTGCCGGATGACCATCGGCTGCACGGCGTTTGCCCCAATAGGTAGTTTTTGCATCGCCAATAATGTATTCTATTTCTTCCAGTGCATCCTGAACATAAGGCTCCAGCAAAGGTCCCGGATCAACGTGGTCTCCGTTAAGCGAATAGCCGGCATAAACGCCCAGTAATGGTTCCATGTGCGCATCTTCACACCAGCCTAAAAATTCTAAAAGGCCCAAACCATCGGTTGCGCGATAGCCCCAGCTACCCGGATGACCCGGACGCTGCTCCAAAGGACCCAAAGTGGTTTTCCAAGGAAAGTGATCGGCCAGGTAGGGCCCTTCCAGGTAGTTTCCGCCCGGGAAGCGTAAAAACGCGGGTTTCATATCAACGAGCATCTGCATCAGATCCGGCCTGCTGCCATTTGGCCGGTTGCCATAGGTAGGCGGAAAAAGCGACACCAGGTTAAAATAATACAAACCAGTACGGTTGGTTGATATTACAAAGTGCGCATCTTTGGTTGCCGTAAATCCCGTTTTTGTAGTGAGTTTGAGCGAATACTTTTTCCAGTATGGTGATTTTATCAGATCAATAGTGCCGCTTGCAAACACGGTTTTACCATCATTGCTTTCAAGGCTAACCGTTATAGGGCCGGCAGTATTGTCGGCAATCGTTACTATTGGCGCGGCGTTGCTATTGGCCTGCGGCGGACGGTTACCAAACTGTGCTGGCGGTGCCTGTCCAGTTCCTTTTATGTAAAATGAGGCATCGTAGGTGGTGCCCGGCTTTACAGGTATACCCCAGTAGCCCGAATTGGCAATACCAGCACGCGTACCAGGCTTTTCTACCGTTAAGCGCAAACATGTTGTAAGCGCTTCATTAATAGCATGACCCCGCTCATTGCGCGGAACGTTGGTTGGATCGGCACCTATAAGTTGTATAGCGGCTTTAGCATCACCTTCGCTAATAAGGCTCCAGCCATCAGGCTGCTTAGTATTGTTTTTAAATATTCTGTTGCGTATCAATTCAGCATATAAGCCACCATCATACGCGTAGTTGATCTCCTCTGTCATTAAACCATAAAGCATCGGGCTAACCGGCACGGTTGCTTTACTGAGGTCTAAAGTTAGTTTTGTGGTTTGCGCGCCTGCAACATGAACTGCGCAGGTTAGTGCTACAGCGGCGGATAAAAAGCGAAGTTTCATAACTGATTTTAAATGTACTTTTTACATTTATTATCGAAGTTATAGATGATGCCCCACTGTTCAAAGTATTACCCCGTATTAATTTAGTGACGAAACCGTTTGAGCAAATATTTTAATATGAAGCAACTACATTCACAATGCCACCTCGCAAACGTGTATTTGGTTCAAAATCGCCAGAAAAAACCAATTTATTGCATTTATGATGCAATAAACAGTCAGTTTTAGATAATTTAATAATAAACTGAAAGGTTAACTTTGACTTTAGGCAACAATGTTTTTCATTGCTGTCAACCCGCTTATCATTTAAATGATATATTTTCGTTAAAATAATAAAGCGTTAAACCAGCTATACCAATTTAATTATATGAACACTCTTTTTAAACGTTTTGTATGCGTTATAGCTTTGGCTATCGGTGCAAATTACCCGTCCTTAGCACAAACCAAACCTGAGCCCTTACCTGTAGTTTTTGCAGATGTACCAGATTTGGCCATGATACGGGTTGGCGATACGTATTACATGAGCAGCACCACGATGCACATGAATCCGGGTTTGCCTATTATGAAATCAAAAGATCTGGTTAACTGGCAGATGGTGGGCTACGTATACCAAACCCTTGGCGATAATGACGACCTGAATCTTGTCGGCAAAAAAAATGCTTATGGTAAAGGCTCATGGGCAAGCAGTTTACGTTATCACAACGGTACTTTTTATGTGACCACCTTTTCAAGCACAACTGGCAAAACTTATATTTTCACAACCAAAAATATTGAGAAAGGCCCTTGGGTTGAACACTCTTTTAAACCATCGTTGCATGACCACTCACTGTTTTTTGACGACGACGGAAAAATATACCTGGCTTACGGCACCGGCAAAATCAACCTTGTTGAGTTAAAAGAAGACTTGTCAGGTATAAAGCCCGAAACTCAACAAATTATTGTTCAGAATGCAAGCGCTCCCGCAGGTACAAACATCAACTTGCAGGCTGAAGGTTCGCAATTGTTAAAACACGACGGTAAATATTATCTTTTTAATATTACCTGGCCACGTGGCGGTATGCGTACAGAGGTTATTCATCGTGCCGATAAAATTACCGGTCCATGGGAAGGTAAATTAGGCTTCCAGCATCTGGGCGTTGCGCAGGGAAGTATTATAGACAACGCTAAAGGCGATTGGTTTGCTTACTTGTTCCGCGATTACGGATCGGTAGGACGTGCGCCTTACATCCTGCCTGTAAAATGGGAGAATGGCTGGCCAATAATTGGTGATAACGGCAAGTTCCCGGCAGATCTGAAGCTGCCAGTAAGCAAAGGCTTAATGCCGGGCTTAGTTAACAGCGATGAGTTTACCCGCAAAAAAGGTGAGGCTGCCCTTCCGCTGGCCTGGCAATGGAACCACAACCCTGTTAATGATAAATGGTCTGTTACAGCGCGTCCGGGTTATTTACGTTTAACTACCGGCCGTATTGACAGCAACGTTTTACAAGCACGTAATACACTTACCCAACGCACCTTTGGCCCTACATCATCAGCCACAACTGCGATGGATGTAACCAACATGAAAGATGGTGACGTAGCAGGTTTATTACTATTGCAAAAGAGATATGAGTGGGTAGGCGTGAAAGCCACTGCAACCGGCAAAGCTATTGTTGTGGGTGATGGCCAGGGTGCTACTGAAGTTGAAGCAGCTAACATTCCTATTAACCAAAAAGTGGTTTACTTTAAAGCCGACTGTGATTTTACCAACCGTGTTGATAAAGCCTGGTTGTATTACAGTTTGGACGGCAAAACCTGGACTCCTATAGGTAACATGCTAAAAATGTCATACACTTTACCACACTTTATGGGGTACCGTTTTGGTCTGTTCAACTACGCTACTAAAACCACCGGCGGCTATGTTGATTTTGACTACCTGAGATTAAGTGATAAAATAACTGCAAAACAATAATTATGAAAGCAAACTATTTAAAAGCTATTCTTTGCGGATCGATGCTGTTTTGTGCAGTAGCGTTGGCATCGGCACAAACCACATTAACCAAAGCCGAGCAAAAAGATGGCTATGTGTTGTTATGGGACGGCAAAACCTCCAACGGATGGATGAGCGGATCGGGCAAGCCTTTCCCTGAAAAAGGATGGGAAATGAAAGACGGCGTACTTTCTATTTTAGCATCTTCAGGCTATGGCACCACCGGCGACATTGTAACAGAAAAAGAGTATTCGGCATTTATATTAAAGTTTGAATTTAAACTTACCGAGGGAGCTAACAGCGGCCTGAAGTACTTTGTTACGCGCGATGAAAAAAGCCACTCGAACATAGGGTTAGAATATCAGACGTTAGATGATGAGCGTCACCCTGACGCTAAGGCGGGTAAAAATGGCAACCGCAAATTAGGTTCATTGTATGACCTGATACCTGCGGACAAGCCTGCTTCAGCTATAAAGCCTATCGGCGAGTGGAACGAGGCAACTATTGTTGTTATGCCAAATAACCATGTTGAACACTGGCTTAATGGAGTTAAAATACTGGAATACGACCGTGGATCTGACGCTTTTAAACAATTCGTTGCCGAGAGTAAATACAAAGTGTATCCCAACTTTGGCGAAGCGCCAAAAGGCAGAATATTGTTACAGGACCACGGCAATACGGTATCCTTCCGAAACCTGAAAATAAAGGAACTGAAATAGAAACAAACGCCTTGGTAATACCAGGGCGTTTTCTTTTTAATAAATATGTGTTGTTGAAAAAATTAGCGCGCGTTAAACAAACAACCACTATATATTTAACTTTTTAAGAATCAAAAAGCAATAAACAATTATTTACTAAAAAAATTAGCATTTATAAAAACTATTATTATATTTGCTGAAGATAATTTGAAAAATGAGCAACTCAGATAAATTAAAAGCGTTACAGCTTACGCTGGATAAGCTGGAAAAATCATACGGAAAAGGAACCATCATGAAACTTGGTGACTCAGTAATTGAAGCTACTGAGGTTATCCCTACCGGTTCATTGGGTTTAGATATTGCATTGGGTGTAGGCGGTTTGCCTAAGGGTAGAATTATAGAAATATATGGTCCGGAATCATCAGGTAAAACTACTTTAGCTATTCACGCAATTGCCGAGTCGCAAAAAAAAGGTGGTATAGCTGCTTTTATTGATGCGGAGCATGCGTTCGATCGTTTTTACGCCAAAAAACTGGGGGTTGACGTTGAAAATCTTTTAATCTCTCAGCCGGACAACGGTGAGCAGGCATTGGAGATTGCTGATAATCTTATCCGTTCAGGAGCTATAGATATTTTGGTGATTGACTCGGTAGCGGCATTGGTGCCTAAGGCTGAGATAGAGGGTGAAATGGGCGACTCAAAAATGGGTTTACATGCACGCTTAATGTCTCAGGCTTTACGTAAGCTAACCGGAACTATCAGCAAAACCGGATGCTGCTGTATATTTATTAACCAGTTACGCGATAAAATAGGTGTTATGTTTGGTAACCCTGAAACCACTACCGGTGGCAACGCCTTGAAATTTTACGCTTCCGTGCGTTTGGATGTTCGCCGTATATCGCAAATTAAAGATACCGATGAGGTATCTGGTAACAGGGTGAAGGTTAAAATTGTTAAAAACAAAGTTGCACCTCCGTTCCGCATTGCCGAGTTTGACATTATGTTTGGCGAAGGTATTTCAAAAGCAGGCGAAATAATTGACCTGGGTGTTGAACACAACATCATCAAAAAAGCCGGTTCATGGTTCAGCTATGGTGATACCCGTTTGGGCCAGGGTCGTGATGCTGTTAAGCAGTTGATATTAGACAACCCTGAATTAATGGATGAGTTGGAAACCCGTATTAAAACCGAAGTTACCGGTGATAAATTATTGGAAGAAAAAGAATAGTTAATACGTTATTTTAATTGAGATTAGTTTTGAGGGCCGCTTGTTTTGAGCGGCCTTTTTTGTATTACAGTATTAAATTAAAAATTCAGCTAATCTACTTTATATTAACTATCCGCCTGTCTGTGGTGTAAGCGCTAAAATAACCTAACACAGGTTTATCAAAGTTATTAGGCGGATTGGTAGGCGATACTGATGCATTGCCTTGCGCGTTTCCGCTTTGTTTACTAAAAGTAAACCAATAAGTGTAATTAGCTTCGTCAATACATTGCATTTCAATATCTATTCTATCGCCGGTTTTTATCTCCACGTCATCTTGAAATAGCGGCACCCTTATTACGTTGCCATTGCTAAACTCGTCGTTGCGGGTAAATACCTGTTTTATTAAAACATCATTCACTTTCATTAAAAAACGATATTGATTTTTTTGATTGGAAGGGTCTTTCAAATAAACCACCATCGTTTTTTTATCCCTCCCCCTAAAACCATCCTCGTCTATCGCTATAGAATCTATTAACACCTGGGTAGGCATGGTTGACGTGGCTTTGTAAGTTTGTCCTTCAACGTCAACCTGCAAATTATAGCTTCGGCCCGACCGGCCCGACACAGGCCCCACTTGATATACGCCTTTAGAAGTTTCGGCAAAGTTAAGCGTTGTTGTGCCGGAAGTTAATCTCACTGTAGCGCCGCTAACACCGGGAAAAGCATTAGGCTGATCGAATGGTACCGTGCGCGAAATTTTCACAGTTAGTATCTGTGGGGCATTTGATATGCCCCCCTCTATCACCAATTGTGGTGCAGCATCTTTCAACTCAAGATCAATTACCTTTTCGCATGAAGTAAAAGCTATTGCAAGCAATACTAAAAAAATGGGTACGTGTAGTGCTTTCATATTAAAACTTAAAGTTATAAGTAACTGATGGTACTATACCAAACAAGCTTGTTTTAACCGCCTCGGTACGCGAGGGGTCTTTTTCGTTGTCTCTAAACGTAATGGTATATGGGTTTTTCTGGTTATAGGCATTATACAACCCAAATGTCCAGCTGGAATGGAAGCGTTTGTGCTCCCGTCCATCCAGTGTTACACCCAAATCCAGACGGTGGTAAGCCGGCATACGGTCGGCATTACGTAATGGGTAGTAAAATGTAGTTATCCCTCCAACCTGATATTTTCCCTGCGGATACGTAACAGCATTGCCTGTTCCATACACAAATGTAGAAGATACGGTTACACGCTTGCTCGCTTTGAAAATGGCAACTATCGAAATATCATGAGTACGATCATAAGTAGCCGGAAAATATTGGCCTTTGTTGATGGCATCAAACTTCCGCTCGGTTTTTGATAAAGTATAGCCTATCCAACCGGTTAAACGGCCGGTGCGTTTTTTTGCAAACAGTTCTATACCGTATGCTCTTCCTTTACCGTACACCAGTTGCGATTCTACATCCTCATTACCCACCAATTGCGAACCATCGCGATAGTCAATAAGGTTTTGCATGCCCTTGTAATAAGCCTCGGCAGAAAACTCGTAAGTATTATCGGCCTGGTTTCTAAAATAACCTATAGAAAACTGGTCTGAAATGCCTGGCTTAATGTTATTGCTACTCATCACATATAGATCAGTAGGTGTACTGGCGGTTGAATTAGCCAGCAGGTGTATGTTCTGTGTGTTCCTGTTATACGACGCTTTCACTGAGCTTAACTCGGTAAGCTTATAATTCATGGAAACACGCGGCTCGGGATTGAAGTATGTCTTGATAATTTGACCGGACGTGTAGTTGTTGGTTGCTACAATAGTGCCATTATCATTATAAGTATTTATTTTGCCTGGCCCTATTAACGAGAACCAGCTTAACCTCGTCCCGACAATAATGCTCAGCCTTTCAGCAGGCTTCCACTCGTCAGAAATGTAGGCCGAGGCCTCAATGCCGAAGCGATTTTGTATAGTACGATTATTAATAGAAGAAGTGCCGGAAGAACTGATCTCGCCGGGAGCAATGCTGTGACGAACCGCGTTCACGCCAAAAGATAAGGTGTGCCTATCTGAAATGAAATATTGAAAATCTTCTTTCAGGTTAAAGTCGCGAATTTTTGAAGTGATCCTGAAATCGCGATTAGCGTTATAACTTTGTATAACGTAACTGTAATTGCTATATATGAGAGAGGTATTTAAAAACAGCTTGCTGTTAAATATATGATTGAAACGAACGGTAGCTGTTTGATTGCCCCAGTTGGTCTCAAAATTATTTTTAAGGCCTAAAACATCCTTACCAAAATAGCCGGATACGAAAAGCGCGTTTTTATCATCAAAGCGATAATTTGCTTTAGCGTTTATGTCATAAAAATACAAGCTGGCGTTGCGGGTAGTAGAGTCTGAAGATAGCTTAAGGAAAGTGTCAGCGTAAGTCCGCCTTGCGCTAACCATAAACGAGCCTTTGTTTTTAACCAACGGCCCCTCAACCTTTAACCGCGAAGCTATTAAACCAATGCCGCCCTGCACAGAAAAGGTTTTATCATTACCCTCCAGCATTTTTATATCTAACACTGACGACATACGCCCACCATATTGTGCCGGCATACCGCCTTTGTACATACTTACATCTTTTATAGCATCAGTGTTAAAAGTTGAGAAGAAACCGAATAAGTGAGAAGCATTGTAAACAATAGCCTCATCAAGCAAAATAAGGTTTTGATCAGACCCGCCACCGCGCACATAAAAACCGGTATTGCCATCACCCGTACTTTTTATACCCGGTAAAAGCTGTATGGTTTTTAAAACGTCTTTCTCACCAAAAATAACCGGAATGTTATCCAACTGCTTTACATCCAAGCGCATGAGGCCCATTTGAGGGCTTTCAATATTATCAGCCTCATGCCCAGAACGGGCATTGATAGAAACCTCTGTTAATGTATTGTTAGCTGTAAGGCTTATGTTAGCCTGCATATTGGCTGTTAACTGAACCGGTTGCGTAATGGTGTTGTATCCAACAAAGCTAACGGCCAGTGTGTAGTTACCTTGCGGTGCGGTTAATGAATAAAAGCCGTATGAATTGGTTACTCCGCCACTTTGTTTTAACTCCACCAAGCGCACTGTGGCGCCAATAAGCGTCTCACCGGTAGCAGAATCTTTGATGGTACCGCTAACCACAAAATTTTTTTGAGCAAAAGCATTAACAGAACGAAAGGAAACAAGCAACAATGATAATATACAACAGACCCAGAATTTGTGCATCAGCAGATGGTTGAAATTAGTTTGGTGCAAATATATTGTAACCACATCACAAAAACGGCCATCAGGGTTTATTAGTGTGTTAAATGTGATTATATTAAAACAAGTAACTTTTAAACAAAAACCCTTCAGATAATCTCTGAAGGGTTTTGTTATCTACGCATTAAGTAAGTAATTTCTATAACTGCTTGATAGCAGCGCATGTTCTAATTGCGAAACAAGTGTGTTACTACGCTTTACAGTTTACTTAACCGCTATTTTTTGAACCTGCGAATAAACATACTCACCTGTTGCACTTGATTTTACGCCGATACGCGCAAAAACATAAGGCAAGGTTCTTAATGCAGTTGGAATAGTAGTAGTAATGGTAGAATTTGCTCCTAAAACAACCGTTGCCAGGTTAGCATCCACTTTATGTTCTGAACGCACCTCATCAGTAAGTATTGATGACCCAAGGTAAAGCTTTACGTTTTGCAAATTATTACTTGTAGCCACAACTTTGTCTACAATAAAATTGGCCGTAACTACATTATTTGCAACAGCAAAAGTTGTGCTTTTAATAGTGAAGTACGGTGTTACAGGCAAGTCTACCCTGGTGTTACCATTAACCTGAATAACAACAGTATCTGTGCTCTGCTGCAGCCACGGAGAATTACCTTTACGAGTTAATTTATAGGTTCCGTTAAACAAGCTGGCAGAAAATGTTCCGTCCTGGGCAACATAAACCGGTATAAGTGCGCGGAGCGCAAAACCATCTTGCCATAGCTCCAGTTGTGTGCCGTTATTACGTACACTCACCTGCTCACTGTTATATAAAACCCTTCCGGATAAGGTAGCTTTTGGCTCTACATAATTGTCATGTTTGCATGCTGTAAAAAACAAACCAGCTGCCGCGATCAGCGTTAAAATATATTTCGTTTTCATCTTTTAAACAATTAATGGAATGGATTTCTGACAAGTTTGGGATTGTTATTCAACACCGCCTGATCAATTGATGAATAGTAGTTCAACAATTGAAAGAAACGTGCCCTGCGGAAACGTACCGAACGGGTTCTCTGAAACAGGAATTTACCATCGTCCGGGTGTCCTGGTCTTGAAATTCGGTAAGGGTAAAGCCCCCATACAACAGCATTAGGGTCTGTTTCTGATCCATTCCAAACCTGGTGAGCTATTCTCCATCTTTTCAGATCAAAATATCTGTGATCTTCAAATGCCAGTTCAATTCTACGTTCGTTGCGAATTATATCGTTTGTAAGCGTGGTTATGCTGTTAGGTGGAAATCCGCCATGCACCTCTCTTAACGTATTGATATAATCTTTGGCTGTGCTTATGCCTAATTCATGGGCCGCCTCTGCTGCGTTAAGGTAAATTTCGCCTAAACGAAACCATGACCACCAGTTTGAAGCAAGGCTTGGACGTACACCGTCCTGCGAGTTTTCACTAACATATTTACGCAGATAAAAACCGGTGGCACTTACGTACTGGTCGTCAATACGTGGGCCATCAAAACCGGTAAGCTTTTTGCCATCAGTAAATATTGAACCCAAAGTGCCTGTGCGTAACTGGTATGCCCCGTTAACCCACTGTGCTACGCCTGCCTGAACGTCTATCTGCGCGCCACGGAAGCTACTTCCGGGAAGCACCACCGTACCAGCTAAGCGGCCATCTTTATTAGCAAAAATATCCGACATAGAATTGTAAACGATGTAGTCGCCATTTACATCCTTATCGCGCAAGGTGCCTTTGGTTCCATCAAGGTAATCATAACTTTCAACCAGACTTAAAGATGGCGATATCATGGAAGAACCCTCAATATCGGCCCTAAAGCTTCTAACCACGTTATCATAGGTGAAACCGTGCACTTTACCTGTGGCAAAGTCTTTCGCGAAAATGATCTCCTTAGAGCTTTTGTCCATTAAAAGCTTGTAGAAGTTTTCTCCGCGAGAAGTTCCTGCTGTGTTGTAGAGCGCATAGTTTGGGCTGGCGATAATGGCCTGTGAGGCAGTAAGCGATTTTTGATAGTAATCATTTGCTTTCTCAACAGGAATACCTACTTCGCCACCGGGCAAACTAATGTTGGTGGTCAAACTATTGTATTTAGCGGTAGAAGCAGCATACAGCATAGCTCTGCTCTGTAATGCAAGTGTTATAAATTTATTTGCCCTTGTTCTGCTTGAACCGGTTTCTGCAAAATCTTCTTTTATCGCCTCGGTCTCGCTAAAAACGAAATCATATATTTCAGATTCTTTTGACCGGGGAACTTGTAAAGGTGTTGCGTCACCGCTGTAGTTATATATAAGCTGTTTGGTAACAAGCGGCACGCCGCCCATACGCTTAACCAGTTCAAAATATATAAATGCGCGCATAAACCTTAACTCCGCATTGAACTGTTTCCTCTTAACTTCGCCTATGGTTCCGCTGTATTGCGCTATATTTTCTAAAGTGAGGTTAATGTCCCTTATCAAAGTATAGTCCCAATAGCGGCCGAAGCTATCTCCAAATGCAAAATCGTTCCTGCCATTTTGGTCAAGGTGACCAGACCACATAGCGTCGTCATACTCGCTTGCGCCGGTTGAACTAAATACGCCCTGTAATGATGGCAACCTGTCATAATAATTAGCTAAAAGCGCCTGTATCAAAATAGGGTCTTTCCAAACCTGGTCATCTGTAAGTATATTTCTGGGCTGTCTTTCCAACCATTTATCCTCTTTACAACCATTTATGACATTTATGATGACGCACAAGAGGAGTAAAATAATTTTTCTGTATTTCATGGCCTTGCGTTAAAAAGTTAAGTTAATTCCGAATAAAACGGTTTTTTGTTGCGGGTATACCACGGCAGCGTTAGCGCTGATCTCCGGATCAATCTGCACATCGCCTAAGTTGTCTATTGTAAATAAATTTGACGAAGACACATAGAAGCGCACCCTTTCCATCTTTAATTTGCTGGTAATTTGGCGTGGTAAGCTATACCCAAACTCAGCATTTCTTAAGCGGATGAAACGAACACTACGTAGCCAGAAATCGCTGTTCTTGCTGTTATTTAAACTGGTACCTTTTCTAACTGCAGGATACTTGCCCGGAATCCAGGTACTATTAGGATCATAAGGGTCTGCGCGGTGCCACCTGTCTGTTAACAAATAGGCCGGAGAGTTACCGCCTGCATGAAAAGGATTTCTCAGCTCAAAATCCTGAAACCATGATTGCATGGCCCCACCCGAGAAATCAAGGTTAAGGTTAAAGCTTCTCCATTGCAACCCGATGCTGGTTCCGAAGCTTAACATTGGCGCTCGTCCTTGCGGATAGCCAATTGGCCGCTCGTCCATGCTGTTAATTATACCGTCACCATTTACATCTTTGTAAATTATATCGCCGGGAAGCTGTGTTCTGTTATTTTGTCCGTCGCCGTTATCAATAGGATAATTTCTGATCTCTTCCATTGATTGGAAACGGCCAATAGCCTGGTAACCCCACCATACCCCATCCCAACGGTCTTCAATTCCATTGCGATATTGGTTCCATGAGCTGCTGAAACGCGGTTTATAAGTTGAAATTCTGCGCAACCTGGAGTAGGTAGCATTTACACTCACGTTATAATTCAGTTCACCAACCCGGTTAGAATAGGCAACCATACCCTCTACGCCTCTAAATTCGTTTACGTTCAGGTTGTCGTTAGGCAAAGTGTAACCCACTTCACTTGGCAGCAATACATCATACCTGCCAGCCGGTATTCCAGTAATTCTTTTCCGGAAAATATCTGCGGTAATTGAAAGCTTGTTATCCAAAAGCTTCATATCCAAACCTAAGTTATAAGTGGTATGTCTTTCCCATGATAACCTGTCTATTGGCAATCCTCTTGGCCTGGCGCCAATTACATTCTTTCCGTCTAACACAGATATTCCCTGGTTGTAGGTGTAGCCAAGCAGGTAATCAAACATACTTACGCCCGATTCGCTTCCTGTTTGGCCAACAGATGCCCTAAGCTTAAGGTCATTGATCACATTTTTCAGTTTTCCAAAAAATGGCTCGCTGCTAATACGCCAACCTGCAGAAACACCCGGGAAAAACGCCCATCTACGACCCGGTGCATACAGGTAAGATCCGTCATAACGGGCCAATAAGCCAAGTAAGTATTTATCCTGATAGGCATAGTCTATCCTGCCAATATAACCTGACCTTGCCTCGTAACGCCATGCTTCGCTATAGCCGGTTAACTCAGATAAGGTTTTAAACGGTATATAATTGTTTGTTGGTGCCGTGTTAGAAGTTCTGTTAAAGTTATCGTAATCACTTCTTTCATATGCAAGCACTGTGGTCAGGTTATGGCTTCCAAGTGTTTTTGCATACCTAAGCATAAATTGTGCATACCGCGCCACTACATCTGTTTGGGCTTCATAGCGCCATCTGGCAATTTGACCACCACCGGGTATGTAGGTATTATTGTTTCTGTTGTAAGTATAGAAATCATAAGAGTATTGAAAGCCATCAAAATCCAGCTTGGTATAATTGTATGAGTAAGTAGCTTTGGCTGACAGTCCGAAATCAAACTTGTACTCACCGTATAAGTTAACGTTAAAGTTTTTAGTATAGTTGTCCTTGTAACCTGCTACATCTCTTTTAAACAGGGCTGGGTTTAGATCCGGTCGGTTAGGAATAGCGTTCATGTATTCCGGATTGTCATTAGCGTACGGACCATAGGTAGGTATGCTGCTGAAAAGCGACAATAATGATGAGAAATAACCATCGCCTCCTGGTAGTCCCACATCACGCGTGCGTTCAAGCCTTCCGCTTATTTGCGATCCGATGCTTAACCGTTTACCAACTTTCCCTTCCATGTTGGCCTGCAAATTGGTACGGTTATAATCAAAATCCTTCATGGTGGCCTCTTGCCTTGTATTACCTAAAGAGAGATAGTAATTTGACTGATCTGACCCACCCGAAATACTTGCGTTTATATTGGATTGAGGAACGTTTTTTCGCATAATTATATCATAATAATCATAGCTTTTATAGCCCGGCTCGGTGCCAGCTTCCCATTTTGCCAGCTCCTCTCTGGTGAGCACCGTACTTGGGTCGGTTCCGGCATTTTGTGCAGCTTCAACAAGTCCTCTCTGATATTGACCTGCAGTTGCCAGTTTAGGGAACCGGGTGAGATTTTGAAGCCCATAATAACTGTTGATCTTCACCTTTGCCTGGCCTTTACTTCCTTTTTTGGTGGTAACCAGCACAACGCCATTTGCGGCACGTAATCCATAAACCGCAGCTGCGGCATCTTTTAATACAGAAATGCTTTCAATATCTTCAATATTTATGGCGTTAAAAGCATCCTCGCCAGAAACATTTGAATTGCCAACCCAGTCTCTGCCAGCAGGACCGCCATACGGAATCCCGTCTATTACATACAACGGCCGTCCCATATTTCTGATTTCCAGCGTAATGCCCCTTCCCGGTCTTGAATCTAAAGCCCGGGTTGCTACGCCCGGCACTTTTCCGGCCAGTGCACCCGCTGTTGTGGTAGAAGATGTGCGGAGTATGTCATCACTTTTGATGGTACTTACCGCGGTAGTAATTTGTCGTTTTGATTGGGTGCTGTATCCTACAACAACAACATCTTCCAGATTTGTAGCAGATTCTTTAAGTGTTACATTAATTGTTGTGCGGCCCTTAACTTCAATCTCCTGGCTTAAAAAACCAACAGAAGAGAAAACAAGCGTTTGATTACCGGCTGGTACGGTTATAGAAAAAGCACCATCCACATTTGTTGAAACGGCTGTGTTTGTGCCTTTAAGCATAACTGTAACTCCCGGTAGTGGAGCGCCTGTATTATCTGTTACCTTACCCGATACGGATATCTGAGCAGCTGCTATCAGGTCAATATTAGGTACTGCACTTTCCAATGATGGCATTACCGGTGATGAGTACGCCCTTTGAGACATGAATACACCTACAAATACGAGGCTCTTCATTACAGGCAATAATAGATACGGACGGTGAACTTGCACCCTCCGGTTTTCTTGAGTATTAGGTTTATACATTGCTTATTGGTTAGTAGTGTATTTAAAATTTTTAAAAAAACAGATCAGCATCGGGTGGTGCCTTTCTGAAATCTCTGTTGGTCTACGGCATATAGTACTCCTTTCTGCAACATCACTGTAATCCATATATCGCATTACCTATTAATGGAATGGTTACTATACTATTCCATTACCGAGGGTAATGAATAATTTATTTCAGGCAGATGAGGCGTTGTATTGTTGTTAATTAGTTTATTATCGGCGCTTATATTCAAGCTAAGACTGAAGTAGAAAACGACCACATAATCGCGTTAAACAGAATTGGGAATTTTTGTAGAATTGCTTCATAACATAAGGGGTTTAATGGATGCGCGATCTTATCAAAAAGCGCAAAATTTGGTGTATAATTCTTGGTTTATACCACAAATTAACCCTATACATTTTACAAAAAGGGGTGGCAAATTCTGTATTTTTAGGGGGTAAAATGATGTTTTTATACTTAAAAGCTGCTATACGCAGCAGGGAGAGTTCGCTACGGCAAATTATTGAAAAATGGGTGAGGAAAATCAATTTTCGTTACATCCAAAACCCCCAATAATAGCGCTGTAAATTGAAGATCACGCAATTTTATTCCACACATTTAAGCAGGAATCTGAATAACTATATAAAACATCAAAGGCTGATCAATGACCAGCCTTTAATTGCTCAAAACAGATGCGATTTAAACTTTTTTGATGCGGTATGATTGATTGAACGTAGCCCGATGTTTACGGATAAATTCAGACGGACGCGTTCCGAACTGTTTTTGAAACTGCTCCCTAAAATATTTAATATCATTAAAACCCGTGCTGAGAGCAGCTTCATTCACGTTACAACTGGTTTGGATCATTAGTTCCGCAGCTTTTCTGAGGCGCACATACCTTACAAAAGCGTTAACCGTTTGCCCTGTTATAACTTTTATTTTTTTGAATAGTGTTGCGTAGGTAACACCAATATTATCTGCAATTACCTGCAGCTCAAAATTATTATCTAAAATGTGGTTTTCAATAGCATCAACGCAGCGGTTTATAAAGTCTTTATCTTTGTCAGAAATATGCGTTGTTTGCGATTTGAGCGTAACCTCGTTATAATAGTATTTTTCCAGATTCTGCCTATCTTGCAAAATGCCTTTAATACGGGTGCTCAGCATATCAATATCAAACGGCTTATTTAAAAAGTCAAACGCACCTGCTTCCAGACCTTTCAACTTACATTCGGGTTCAACGCTTCCGGTAAGTAACAGTATAGGTATATGGTTCAGATCCGGCTCCTGTTTAATAGAGCGGCAAAAATCTATACCACTCATATTGTCCATTTTTATATCGCTTACTATAATATCAGGTAATATATTTTTAGCTATTTGCAACCCTTCTTCTCCGGATGAAGCCTGATGAAAATCATAATCATTTTGATAAACCTTTTTTAGATAATTTCTCATTTCTTCATTATCATCAATCACCAACATTGCCTTTTTATCACTTACGGGAATTTCAAAATCCAATACTTCATCAGTTGCTTGTTTTAGGGGTGCATCTGCTTTTAAATTATCTGCCACAAAATTATCTAATGAGGGTTCGGGAGTAAAGGTATTAGTAGTAAGCAGCGGAAACATGATATGAAAGGTAGAACCACCAGACGGCCGGTTATAATGAGTTACTGTTCCGTTATGAATTTCGATGTAGCTTTTAACCAGATATAATCCGATACCAAAGCCATGCTTTGCTGCGCCTCCGGAGTTGGCTGTATAAAATCTGTTATAGATTTTATCACGGTCAGCTTCATGGATACCCGGCCCTGTATCTGATACGGTAAGGCTAACCATCTCATCTATGCATTTCAATGTTATTTCAATGGCTCCGTTATCCGGTGTAAATTTCATTGCGTTACTAATCAAATTAAATACTGCAATCTCAATTTTTTGCTTATCAGCAAGTACAGATAATGATTCGCAATCACAGTTACAGGCTAACTTTATGTTCCTTGAACTTGCCTGTTGAGTAAAACACAAATAAATGTCTTGCAATAAAAATGGCAGGTCAATAACCGATAATGCCAGTTGATCACTCCCGGCGTCGGAACGCCTGAACTGTAGTAAATGATCTATCAAACCCAGAAGCCTGGTTGAATTACGATAGATCACGTCCAGCTCGTCCTTGCCGGAGGCGTTGCTTTTAGACAATAACTCTTTAACCGGATTAATGATCAATGTGAGCGGGGTGCGAAATTCGTGAGATATGTTTGTAAAAAAAGCCAGCTTGCGTTCACTTACTTCTCGCTCCTTGTCTTTCTCTAAATTAACGCGCTTTATTTCAGAATACCTTTTTTTACGATTTGCTAAGTATAAGTACAACAGTAAAAACGCAGCACTGGCAAATGCTGTATAAGCCCACCAGGTCATGTACCATGGAGGGCTCACCGAAATGACCAGCTTCCTGCCTACTTTATTCCAGGTGCCATCATTGTTGGCAGCAATTACGTGCAGTGTATAAGTGCCGGGGTCAAGATTGGTGTAAGACGCCCTTCTTTGATTTCCCGTGTACACCCATCGTTTATCAAAGCCTTGCAAATAGTAAGCATACCTGTTTTTGTCGGGCTGGGTGAAGTTTAACGCAGCAAAATCAACCGTAAATGTGCTTTCGTTATCAGGAATAACAATTTTTTGCTCAATATTCAGCTTTTTCATTATTGGCAGAGACCGGGAATCTACCGAATGGTGATTTATTAATAAATCTGTAAAATAAACCGGAGGTGGTGTGTTATTATAATGAATATTGTTAGGGTTAAACCATGTAACGCCATTACGACCGGCAATGTAAATCATTCCAGAAGCAGACTGGCTTGCGCCAGAAGCTAATCTAAAACCATCCCGTTCATCATAATTGTTTACCGTACCGTGCTGATAGTCAAATACCGATAAACCTTTTTCTGTAAGTAGCCAAAGCCTATGGGCCTGGTCTTCACCGGCCACGCTGTTAAAAACATTGCTGGAAAACCCAGCCTTTATTGAAAACGTTTTGAATGATCCTTTTTGCTTGTTATAAAGGTTTAATCCGTCAGCCGTGCATACCCATAAATTACTTAACTTGTCTTGGTAAAGCGCATAAATATTGTTGTTAGCTATTTCATTTTGCCTGCCTTTACTTATGTAAGTAAGCACCTTACCGCTTTTAAGATCCAATCTTTTCAGCCCCTTGCCTTTTGTTCCAATCCATAAAAAATCGTCAGCCGTTTGCAGCAAACATGTTATATGATTGGCTGCGGACGAAATTCCCTTTTCCGGAAAATTATAGTGAACGAATTTATTCTGTTTTAAATCAAAAACCCTCAAACCCACGCTGGTTGCCAATGCATATTTACCGTTATGCAATTGAATAATGTCGCGGTAAAGTTCGTCGGCCAATGGAGCGCCATTAACTGTTGGCGGCCCCACTTGCCTGATCTCATTGTTATCTTTGTTAAAAGAAAAAAAACTATTACCGGTAATTATCCAGAAAAGGCCGTCTCTATCCTTGTATAACTTTTTTATTTCTGCACCATTTAATACTTTATTTTTCCCGTCTATAGCATTCAGCCTCATTCCCATTTTGTTGCTACTGAATAAGCCTTTAGATGTGCCGTATAAAATCATATCCGGCTCAGCAATAATGCTCTGAACGTTGGCATCATCAACAGACAAGTCAAAAAACCTGAATTTTAATTGCCTCGGATCAAGTTTAGCTAATCCGTTAACTGAACTGATCCAAACCATGCCTGATCTATCCTTCCACAAATTTCCGCGCCTGTGCACTTCAGTGCCTGAAATTTGCCTCACCTCGCCATTTTTTGTATTAAGCCGGTAAAAGCTCCGGCTATCGCCAACAATCAGAACATCGCGCTTGTGGTTTATAACAGAAAAAACCCCGTCATAAAAGTTTACATTGGATGGGGAATATTCCGAAAACAACTCATTTTCTGTATCAAAAACACAAAGCCCATTTTTAAAGGTTCCTACCCATATTTTTGCGGCTCCGTCTAAACAGATAGATCTGATATCACCAGTGCTCTCCCCATGTTCCCCAACATTTGCAAAACAATGTACCAATCCATTTTTTTTGTTTACCCGGCACAAACCCAAGTTATTGGTGCCCACCCAAACAAAATCCTTCTGTTCAACAATGGCATTAACCGAGGTTGGAACCTCTGATGAGGATGCTGCCGGCAAAACTACAGATGAGAACTCCCTGGTATGCCTGTTAAACCGTTCTAAACCTGATTCTGTTCCGAGCCATATTACTCCTTTAGCGTCACACAACAATGTTTTTATTTTGCCTTCAGTTATCCCGTAACGTTTAGCATCCTGAAAGTTAAAGCGTGTGAACTTTTCTGTAACCGGATCAAATAAATTGAGTCCGTTAGACGTTGCTACCCAAATGTAACCCATTGCATCGCTGCAAAGAGCCGTAACAGAATTACCTGATATAGTTGTTGAATCATTAGGCGCATGGTACAATGTCCGAAAGCTATGCCCGTCAAATCTGGTTAAACCGTTTTGCGTTCCAACCCATAAAAATCCCATTTTGTCTCGTACCGTTGACGTAGTAACTGCAGATGGAAGCCCGTCAGAAGTGCCATAGTTGGTAACTGCATAGTTATCTGTGCCGTTAAGTGATTGGCTTAAAGAAACCGATTGGGCTATTAACACTTCACTGCTTAAAAATACAGAAAGGCATAATAAAACACAGACAGCAACTCGCTTACTAAAAAAACAAAACTCAACCAACTTATTGAAATAAAGCATGTTTCTTTTATAATTTAATTGGTTAACTACGGCCCTATTCGCTAAAAATGCAAATGAGCTAAGCATAATAGGTCAATAAAATCAGTTAATTAAATTCCCTTAATAACAAGTCGAATCTGCTTTTTCAGGAATAGATACAATTGGTTAACACAAATATTAACTATAACTTCAATACTTTTTTATCCAAAACCGACTGTATTTTGTCGCAAATAACATATATTTCACCATTCGGTAAACAATATTTAGTTATTAATTTGATTGTGGATATTTTTTGACCATTAGAAAGCATTTTTGTTGCACAAGCTTTTCTCTAAGGTTAAATCGGGATAATGGCTATTGTTTATGTCTGATTTTATACGGAATGATATACGTGGCGCTTAAATTCGCGCGGGGTCATACCGGTAAATTTTTTAAAGGTTTTTGAGAAGTGCGATAAGCTTTCAAAGCCAATTATTTCTGCAATAGTTTCATAATTGGAGCTACTGGTAACTATTAAATACTGAGCCCGCTCTATTTTTTTTTGATTGATATAAGCTGCAGGTCTGCAGCCTGTAGCCTGCTGAAACAACCTGGAAAAATAGTCTACGTTGAGATTGGCGCGGTCTGCAAGGAATTTTACCGTTAAAGAGTTATTAAGGTTCAATGCTATGAAACTGATTGCTTCAAGGACCTTTACCGGGATATACTTAACTTCCTTCTGTTTAAAAACATCGTTAATGGCAAACCGCGAAACAAGTTGCAGAAGGATACCCTGGGTTTCTAAAAAGTCTCCAATGTTTTGCAGATTATTGAGTTCCTGGTATTCGTTATAGTAAGCGTTCTTCTCGTAAACCTTAGGGTTATCTGAACGGTTAATGCCACGCCCCGGATTTATTTCTACCAAACGTCTAAAATTAATAACGTCTATTTCCTGGGCTCCTGTTTTTAAAAGTGATCTGCTATTGGCGAATAAAGAAATGCCATCTGATGATTCTTCAAAAAACTGTACAAAATACTGGCTCATGTATCCACTACAAGTAAGGTCACACAGTGTAAAACTTGGAATAAGGTATAAATACCCCGGCTCCAACTTCAAAGTTTCTTCTTGATTTGATATTTCTCCATCGCCATCGTCAATAAAGTATATTCTGTGATAGGGGCTGATAACGTTTTTGTAGTTCCACTTTTTACCCAACTTAACATGGTCTGTATTAAGCAAAGAGAAGCTGTGTTTTAATATACGTTTAACCATGTTTATCGAGACTGGGAGTCGCTAATATGCAAATAAATGTCTGATTTGGTCTGCTTGCGTTTGGTTGATAGTGCCGTCTTTAGATTCTCCCATTTTTTAAAAAAATCTGTTTTAAACATAAAAAAGTCGTTTTTGAGTTATTTTAAAAAAATGAAGTAATATACATTTGGGTTCAATTACTACCTAAATAACATAACGTTATGAAAAGAAGAGCTTTAATAAAGGGCGGCCTGGCCGGCTTGTCTTCGCTTTACCTGTCAAAAACAGTAGCTAATAACCTTCTAACGCCTTATGCACCGGCAATGCAAAACGGTCCTTTTAAACCAACATGGGATTCGCTGGCGCAATATCAGGTGCCCGATTGGTTCAGGGATGCCAAATTTGGTATGTGGGCGCATTGGGGACCACAGTGTCAACCCGAGCGAGGCGATTGGTACGCACGAGGCATGTATCAGGAAGGCAGCGATCAATATAAATATCATGTTGAGAAATATGGCCATCCTTCAAAGTTTGGCTTTAAAGATGTAATTAATGAGTGGAAAGCAGATAAATGGGATCCGGAAGCTATTGTATCACTCTACAAAAAAGCGGGTGCCAAATATTTTATGGCGCTGGCTAACCATCATGACAACTTTGACCTGTATAACAGCAAATACCACAAATGGAACTCCACCCGCCTTGGCCCTAAAAAAGATTTGATAGGTGGTTGGGCAAAAGCTGCAAAAAATAACGGATTGCCATTTGCGGTGAGCGTACATGCAGCCCACGCATGGAGCTGGTATGAAACATCGCAACGTGCCGATAAGAACGGACCATTAGCAGGCGTGCCTTATGATGGCAAAATGACCAAAGCCGATGGGAAAGGTAAATGGTGGGATGGCTATGACCCTCAGGAACTTTACGCGCAAAATCATCCATTGAGCGAAAGAAGCGAAAACAACAACGCCATACACAGTCAGTGGGGATGGGGTAATGGTGTTAACCCACCAACCAAGGCATATATGGAGGATTTTTACAACCGCACTATTGACCTGATTGACAAGTACCAACCCGAACTGGTTTATTTTGATGACACCGCTTTGCCGTTATGGCCGGTAAGCGATGCCGGCTTGCGTATTGCAGCGCATTTGTATAACAGCAGCATTAAAAAACATGGCAAACTACGTGCTGGGGTTTTCGGTAAAGTACTGGACGAGCAGCAACGCAAGTGCATGATATGGGATATAGAGCGCGGACAAAGCAACCAGATAGAGCCCCTGCCATGGCAAACAGACACCTGCATAGGTCAATGGCATTATGACAGGCGCGTGTATGATAACAACCACTATAAAACCCCAACAACCGTAATACATACATTGGTTGATGTGGTAAGTAAAAACGGCAACTTAATGCTGAATGTACCGCTACGCGGCGATGGTTCAATTGACGATAAGGCAAAGGCTACAGTTGATGGCGTGGCAAATTGGATGGCCCAAAACAGCGAAGCCATATATGGTACCCGCCCCTGGACAACTTTTGGCGAAGGCCCTGCAATAGCCAGTGCAGCACCTATAAGCGCACAAGGGTTTAACGAGGGAAAAGGAAAACCTTTTGTAGCGGAGGATATTAGATTTACTACGAAAGGCAAAACGCTTTATGCAATACTGATGGGCTGGCCGGCAGATAAAAGCATCGACATAAAAACACTGGGCAAGATCAATAACAAAGTAACTAACGTAAGCCTGTTAGGAGCCAATGGCAACTTAAGTTTTAACCAATCAACAGATGGGTTAAAGGTAAGCCTGCCCGATCAGGCAGCGGGCAAAATTGCCTACGTGCTGAAAATTGAAGGAGCCATTGGTTAATCAATATGAAAAGATGCTTTTTTGCATTAGACATTTGTTGACGTTATATTTTTGGAAATTAGTTTTCGAATTACGAATATTCGTAAAATCATCTGCCATTTATAAACCCAATGCTGAAGATTAGCGAGAACCCTCTCTCAATTATAAGCATGAAATATTTTTGAATGAAAACCTGGAACAAATACTTAATTGGTGCCTTTTTAGTGGTGCAGGCTGTTGCCGCGTGGGGGCAGGGCAGGCACACTTTTACTTTGGGCGATTCGGCATTTATGCTTGACGGTAAACCGTTTCAAATGATCTCGGGTGAAATGCATTACCCAAGAATTCCCAGAGAGGCCTGGCGCCACCGCATGAAAATGGCGAAGGCAATGGGGTTGAACACAATTGGCACGTATGTGTTCTGGAACGTTCATGAGCCAGAAAAGGGCGTTTTCAGCTTTACAGGGAATAATGATATTGTTGAATTTGTAAAAATAGCTCAGCAGGAAGGTTTATGGGTGGTACTGCGTCCGAGCCCTTACGTATGTGCCGAATGGGAGTTTGGCGGATATCCCTACTGGCTCCAGTCTGAAAAAGGCCTGATAGTAAGGAGTAAAGAACCCGGTTACATTCGCGAATATAAATCGTACATCAAAGAAGTTGGAAAGCTACTGGCGCCGTTACAGATCAATCATGGAGGGAACATCCTGATGGTTCAGATCGAAAACGAATATGGCTCATATGGCGAAGACAAATCATACCTCGCTCTAAATCAACAAATTTTTAAAGAAGCGGGGTTTGATGGCCTGCTGTTTACCTGCGATCCGGCTAAAGATTTAGTAAGAGGGCATTTACCAGGCCTGCTACCGGGGGTTAATGGTTTGGATGATCCGGCCAAAGTAAAAAAACTGATCAATGAAAATCATGGCGGAAAAGGCCCGTATTACATTCCCGAATGGTACCCGGCATGGTTTGACTGGTGGGGTACCCCGCATCACACCGTACCTGCATCGCAATATGCCGGCAGGTTAGATTCAGTACTCGCAGCCGGAATTTCCATAAATATGTACATGTTTCATGGAGGTACAACCCGCGGGTTTATGAACGGAGCCAATTATGATGACAACAAACCATTTGAACCGCAGATAAGCAGTTATGATTACGATGCCCCCCTGGACGAGGCCGGTAACCCAACTCCAAAGTTCATTGCTTTCAGAAATGTGATAAGCAAATATATACCGACCGGTAAAAAACTTCCACCGGTACCAAAAAAGAAGCCCTCCATCAGCATTGCTAAAATTGAACTGAGGCAAAGTGTAATGCTATCAGATGCATTGCCTAAGCCGGTTAATAACACCCACCCAATGACCTTTGAAGAGCTAAAACAGGATTATGGATTTGTGTTATACCGCACGTCAGTAGATGGCGGAAACGCCGGAGTACTTAATTTACAAGGATTAAGAGACTACGCGGTAGTAATGGTTAACGGAAAAACTGTGGGCACATTAGATAGGCGGTTAAATAAAGACAGCATAAAACTGAATTTACCTCCCGGCAAAGTTCAGGTTGACATATTGGTGGAAAACATGGGCCGTATAAATTTTGGAAAATACATGCTGCAAAACACTAAAGGTATCACACAGAAAGTAAGTTGGAACGGGGTGGAATTAAACAACTGGCAGCATTTCCGCTTTCCATTTTCTGATTTGGCATCGTTCAAATTCAGCTCATCTAAAACAGCAACAGCTCCGGTTTTACGCAAGGGTAGCTTTCAGCTTTCTAATCCGGGAGATACCTATCTGGATATGCGGCAATGGGGGAAAGGAATGGTTTGGATCAACGGCCACAATTTGGGAAAATATTGGGAGATCGGCCCTCAACAAACTTTGTACGTTCCTAAAGAATGGTTAAAAAAGGGACGTAATGATATAGTGGTGCTTGAACTGACCAAACCGAGCCAAACAAGTTTGCAAAGTTTGCCTCGCCATATATTAAATCAGCTGCAGTAACAGGTTTTAAAGATCTTACTGAAAAACCTAAAGGTAAAGCGGCGATATATGCCGCTAACGCACCATTACACTAACATGGCCCACTTAAATATGCGACTTAGAAATTAAATTTAGACCAACTGGGACACCTTTCAATTGATTATCAAACAGTTAATTTTAATACATTTTGTAAATGGGACAACTTTTAGGTCAGAAAATTTAGCTTTAAATAATGCGCAATAAGTTAAAAATCAAAATGTTGTATTTTACAATATTTGAACTGCTTTTCGGTCCACCAAGTGGGACAGGGTTGAATACACTAAGATGCCTTTTACCTTATTTCCAACTGCGTCATACTCGAACTGCAGCTTTGCGCATTAACGTGGTTTATAGCGTAAAAAAGCAGAAGCGCTAAAAAAAAGGCTTTATTTAATTGTCATGCAGTGACGTTTAATTATTGAGGGGTTTCTTTTTTCAATAAAGCATCTTCAAGCCTTTTTAAGCGAGCTTCTTGAGCTTTGATTTGTTTGTCCTTCTCAATAAGATACAAAGTCAACTCTTCCACTTTTTCAAGCAGCTTTGTATTGAATTCGGCTAATTCCAGGCCATTGCTCTCCATTTGTTGCGCAGTTTGTATCTTGGGAAGATGACGATACTTCTTAACATAGGCCTCCACATCCCCCAAGTCAGTCAGCTTGTAACCAGGTTCAAAGACATAATCTGCTCCGGTGGTATTGACAACCATCTTATTAGCACGAATACTACCATCTATATCTAACCGATAAGCAATATTCACCTGGGTTGTTTTCCCGATTAGTAAGTTCCCGTTTGGAGTGAGAGCCATTCTCTGTACACCGTTGCTGATAAACTGTAATGTAGAGTAACCATCTGACGCTAACCCTGTGGCGTGTGTGTTGTCTAACCGGGACCATATCAATCTGTTTCCTGGATTACTATTGTTAATTTTGATGCTTCCAGAGGTTATTGATAATTTTTCCGTAGGAGTTGTTGTGCCGATTCCAACATTACCAGTACTCGTAAAAGTAACTTTAGTAGAGGGGGATGCAGTCCCGTCGCTGAATTTGAAGAAAACGCCTGAGCGGTCCGCCTGCGGCGTCATCTCGAAGTATGAATTAGCATCACCTGAACTAAATGCTCTGAATCCTCCTGCATTGCCAGAAGTTCTATCACTTAGGATGTCGACATTTGCATACCCGCCCGCTGCCGCTTCTACCAGAAAGGCATACGCGGAATTGGACGCCTTTATATGAAGCTTACGTAACGGTGCGGTGGTTCCGATACCCACGTTTCCGATGTGGTTAATCCTCATCCTTTCTACCGGATCTGACCCTGATGAGCTAGTACCGAAAGCAAGATCGTGTTCATTGCCGGTATTGGCTTCTACGTTTATGCCTTCTATATATGTTGATCTGCTGATATAATTGTTGCCAGATAAATAGACGCGCGCGGATGCTCCTTTAATACCGCTGGTGTTGCCAAATATTGCGCTATTGAATGTACCTGCTGCGTTTGTACCTTGTACATGCAGTAGCAACAGCGGGGTTGTAGCTCCAATACCAACATTTCCGCTTGGAGTTGGAAAAGTATTTTGAGCATATGATAATTGCAGCGCAGCTAAAAACGCAATCAGGCTTAGGTAGTATTTTTTCATCAGGATGGGTTTAACATTTATTTACTTACTTACAGTCAACTTTAACAGCGCCGCTTCTAATGCTTTTATACGGTCTTGTTGTTGTTCTATATCAATCTGTTGCTTTATATTTTTCGCATTTTCTTCTATTAAGTACAGCGTCAACTCCTCCACTTTCTTGAGCAATAAGCTATTCATCTCACCCACGTCAACACCGCTTCGTTCTGTTTCTTGTGCTGATGGAATACCTGGCAAATGGCCTATTTTACCAATGTGTCGCTTCACTTCTACAAGAGTTGGTAGTGAATATGATGGCTTGAAAACATAATCGGGCCAGTTTGCTACTTCTACTCTCACTTCTTTTGTACGGATTTTTCCATTAACGGCAAGCTTATAGCCATTAGGATTAGTTGTACCGATACCAACATTGCCATTTTGGTCGATGCGCATTCTTTCAACAGGGCTTGAACTTGGGGAACTTGTCCCGAATGCTAAGGCATGTTCATTGTTATTACCCGCTGCGACGTTAATACCTTCTATAAAAGCGGATCTGGTCGTTTTATCACTTCCGGATAGGTATATGCGTGCTGTAGCACCATTGCTAGCATCGGTATTGCCAAATAAAGCAGAGTTAGCTACACCTCCTGCTACTGTTCCTGATACGTGTATTTGTGAGAGGGGGGAAACTGTGCCAATACCAACCTTTCCAGTATTCGTTACAACAAATTTTGACGCATGACTGCCTGAACCGTCAACAGCACTATTGACTCCTGCGTCAATCAAATATTTGACTCCAGAACCTGTTGATTGTTCGTAAGGGGATATCCACAACCCTCTATATGAAGCGGTACCTGTTTGATTAATTGTGGGTAAAATTGCATAGGTTGATTGCATTGAACCTGATGATGTATAAGTGCCGATCAATCCTATTCCACTTGTATTTGAGGTTAAAGAACCTAAATTAAAGGTAAAAACACCGCTTGCTGATGGTGTATTAGTCATCTCAAAATACCTCGAAACCGTTGTTGAGCCTATACCTATTTTCAAGTTTCTTGTTGTACCTGTACCGCCCCGGAGCGTAGCAATTTGGTAAACGTCGCCATTCCAACCCATTCTTGCCATTTCATAATTTGTTGCACCATCCAATTCATTATAATGTGCAATTGCATTTGTTGTGCCCCCAAGTGTAAGGCTATAGAGAGGGTTAGTCGTTGCAATTCCGACATTACCTGTTGGCGTTGGAAAGACATTCGTTTGAGCGCAACAGTACTGCGCTAGTAACAATAGCACCAACAGGCTTAGATAAGTTGCTTTCATTCTGATATATTGTGATATGATATAGACTCATGCAAATATATTACTAATAAAGCTATGTTACCAGGTTATTAATTTCGTATTAGAGGTACTTCGTTGATTTACAAGTACTGGGCAAAACTAAAGATTGTCGCCTGATAATAAAGAAGTGTTGTTATACGCACTGTTCATTACACTCTAAATATTTTAAATAACCATATAGTTGAGTGTTATGATACCTCATTTGAGGTACTAACAAGGGTAGTAAAGTTAAGATTCACGAACCTATTCCAACAAAAAACCCCTCAGATATTCTCTGAAGGGCTTTTTTTAGTGGGAGCAACAGGATTCGAACCTGTGACCCTCTGCTTGTAAGGCAGATGCTCTGAACCAGCTGAGCTATGCTCCCTTGCGTTTGGGAATGCAAATATAGAATCTATAAACCACTCTCCAAAAATATTTTTTCAAATATTTTTATTCCGCTCATTTTGTGGCATTTAAAATACAGCATACAACTGCAAAATGCATCAAACAGGCTTATTACTTATAAAACATGCTCCGCCAATATGCGTTGCAAGTCATAAATATTTACGTTTTTGTCAAATTTTTTCACAATACTGGGCTGTAATTCGCTGGACACCCATATTCTCAACTCGGCATCCAGATCAAAATGGCCCGAACTTTTTACACTGAAGCGTGCTATACTCTTATAGGCTATGGAAAGATATTCAACTTTGCTGCCTGTTATACCTTTCTTGTCTACCAGAATGAGTCGCTTATTAGTGAAAATAAATACGTCACGTATCAGCTTGAAGCCTATTTCTATGCTTTCGCCATCGCATAACAAATTTGCGTATTCGCTGCTTAATTCCTTCGGATTGGCTACACCTGCGTTGCCTAAAAGGCTTGAAAAAAGTCCCATGGGTTTAGATTGAATATTAAATTATATACAGCAATAATAAGCATTACCGCCGGAATTGCGTTGCCAACCTTTGTTAACTTGCAATATCATTACTATGCCCCGGACGCGGATCTTCGGGCAGTATTTCCATTTCCGGATAATTTATATACTCGGCATACCATTGAATAGCGCCAACAACATCTAACGCGTCTTCTGCAGTTATATCAATAGTTTCAAAAGCATATAGCTTGTTATGGGCATAACCAAAAAGCTGTATCTCATTGGCATCTGGCTCCATCTTATCAGTATCCAAACAGTATACCCTTATTTTCAATCCGGTATCTCTTGAGTGTATAACGTCTCTGCAAGGATTTTTTGGGTCGGTGGCTAATAAATACACGTTGTACTCCATAATTTCAGTAACAAAGGTTTCGGCGTATGGTTTGGCAAATAAATACGGTAAAATAAAATCGTCAGGCTTTGACTAAAAAGCACTTACACTGTAAACATTTACCGTGATACTATGTTTTATCCCATATCCACTTCTGCAATTCTGCAAAACAAGTTGCATTTTTTTACCCACCCGAGGGGAGTATTTTCCACAAAGTCAGATTTTTCCACACTTCGTCATATCATTTTTACCTTACAAGGCGGTTGGCATTCATTTTGGACACTGGTATACATATGCCCACCCAAAGGGCTGTTTTTCATAGGTAGATGTAGGGTCGGTTAAACTGCGAGAGTTTTTCGACCCTTTTTTGTTTACTATCAATTGCCGCTACAAATAAGTCCTTTTAGTATTATTTTTGCTCCATGATGATAAGCGAGGGGGTTACGTTTAAACTACTTGATGAAGACCTGTTATTATTGCCGCAAAGAGCCATATTGTGGCCCAAACATAAAGCGCTTATAATTGCAGATGTTCACCTGGGCAAAACCGGCCACTTCCGCAAAGCCGGAATTGCAATACCGCGCGATCTGGAACAAAACGATCTGGCAATTTTATCTGATCTGGTTGCAGAATTTAATCCTGAAAGAATTATTTTTTTAGGCGACCTTTTTCATAGCGATATCAATGCAGACTGGGACTGGTTTGCCATGTGGCGACAGCAATTTCCACAAATTATTATCGACCTGATAAAAGGCAACCACGATATAATTGCTGATACACACTACACCGAGCTTAATGTTAATTTACATAAGCAATTGATTGTTGGCCCCTTCCTGATGCTCCATCACCCGCTTGTAGAAACAGACCTGCAAATAGTAAAAAACTATGTTTTATGTGGCCATATTCACCCGGGCATTAACTTAACCGGCAAGGGCCGTCAAAGTCTAACGCTGCCTTGCTTTGCCTTTGGTGAAAGACAGGCCATATTGCCCTCGTTTGGTAAATTTACAGGTAGGGTAGCGCTAAGCACGGCTAAAACCGATAAAATATTTGCTGTGCTTAAAGATAAGGTAGTGTGTGTTTAGTGCTTAGCCATATAATCGGCAAGAGCTGTTTGCAATTCGTAAAAATCTAAACAACGCTTAATAATATGGCCACTACCATCCAATATGTAATAAGTTGGCACTTTGGTAATGCCCCAGTTTGCTGCATTTGCAGAATTGTCGCCTTTCAGATCTGATACCTGTGGCCATGTCATATTACTTTTTTTGATGTAACTAAGCCACTTTTCGCGGTCATCGTCTAACGAGATGCTTACTATTTCGAGGCTTTTGTCTTTGTACTTAGGCAAAAGGTCTGTTATAATTTTAGCATGATCGCCTTCACTTTGTGAATTCAGGGCGCGCCAAAAATCTATTATTATTACATTTTTGTTGAGTGCTTTAAGGTCAATTGCTTTCCCATCAGCCGTAGTTCCTTCAATGGGCGGCGCAGCCGCTCCGGTAGTTAGCCCGGTAAGCTGCTTTAAATTTTCCTCCAATAATTTTCCCGCTTCGGTGTTTTTTGGTTTGTCATTTAACTTTTTAAATGCGCCGTAATAGCCGTTTGGATCCCGCTGATAATCTGTATTCAACATCAGGTAAGGTATCAATTCACCTTCCGGATATTTCTTAACAAGCGCGTTAAATATATCAACCATATTTACAACATTGGCATCCAACTGCTGGTTACGCAATTGTTGAATACGCTTGCTGCGGTCCTCAAAAGTTAACACGGCATTGTCAAGCTTTCTCATTTCCGCGTCAAAGCTCATCACTTTTTTTCGCGCGTCGGTCTTTGCTGCTTTAAGCAAGTCGTTATAAGTTGATAGCTGACCTTGCTTCTTAGATGTGCCGGTAATGTGCGGATAGTCATTGATCTCCTTAACGCTGGTCTCAATTGTATAACTTGAGCCGGGCTCCAGGTAAATATCATTTCTTCTCGACGTATTTCCGCCCGCTAAAAATGATATGTTATAAAGTCCCTCTGCCTGAAGCGGCTGTTTTTTGATGCTGAATTTACCGCCGTTTATATCTGCCTGATATATAATTTCCTTATCAGCGTTGGCTATGATCACTTTACCGTAATTGGCCCCGGCAACAGTACCTTTAAATTCAATGTTTTTATCACTGCAGCCTATAAACATCAGGGCAGCAGCTAAAAGAAAAAAGTAGCGCATTTTTAGTATTAAAGTTTAGTAGCACAAGGTATAAATATACTTTGTTTATAAAAAGTGCGATAAAAACATGTCCCCGTCAATATTATGTCATTTTTTTAGATTGATTCTAAATAACCATTTAGGCCATAATAAGCTTGCGGCGTATGTTTCTTTTGTGTTTTAATAAATACTTTTGCAAACAAAATTTCTATATACATAATGAGTGAATTTAAACAAACTTTTAACTCGTCGCTGGGTAAAAAGCTCATCATGGCGCTAACAGGCCTGTTTTTATGCACATTTATTATTGTGCACCTTAGCGGTAACCTATCGTTGTTTAAGCACGATAACGGACAAGCATTTAATGCTTACGCTCACTTCATGACGCATTTCCCGCCTATTAAGGTAGTGTCTTATTTGCTGTACCTGTCAATAGTGATCCACTCTGTTTACGCGTTAATTTTAACGGTAAGCAACCGTAAAGCACGTCCAGTTGCTTACGCTGCACAGCCAAAGTCGCCGGCATCGTGGTCTTCAAAAAACATGGGTATGCTGGGCTCAATACTTTTGCTGTTCATTGTTATCCACATGAAAGATTTCTGGTTTAATTACCACGATTTTGCTGGCAACTCAACAGTAGGTTACAAAGAATATAAAACAGACCTGAAAACAGGCGAGCAAATATCAGCGGTTGATCTTCCTGCAGGTGATTATGAGTACTCAGTTTCTACCGAAAACGGAGTAGAGACCATGGTTGCCAAAGACCTTAATGCAACTGTTGCCATTGCTTTTAAACAATGGTGGTATGTTGCGTTCTATGTTTTAGCTATGGTGGCTGTATCTTTCCACTTGCTGCATGGTTTTCAAAGCGCTTTCCAAACATTGGGATGGACGCACAGAAAATACAGCCCGGTGGTTAAATTTATCGGCACCTGGTTTTTTGCGGTTATTATACCTGTAGGTTTTGCATTGATGCCGGTTATTTACTTTTTCAGCCGATAGTTAGGCACACCCGGTTATTGTTTAAGAAAGAGAATTTAGAAATAGAAATATGAATTTAGACGCGAAGATCCCTGCCGGCCCCTTAGCCGAAAAATGGAGCAAGCATAAATTTAACTTAAAGCTGGTTAACCCGGCCAACAAACGTAAGTATGACGTTATTGTAGTTGGCACAGGTTTGGCAGGAGCCTCGGCAGCAGCTACGCTTGGCGAATTAGGTTATAATGTAAAAGCATTTTGCTTTCAGGATAGCCCACGCCGTGCGCACTCAATTGCGGCGCAAGGTGGTATAAACGCAGCTAAAAACTATCAGAATGACGGCGATAGTGTTTACCGCCTGTTTTATGATACCATTAAAGGTGGCGATTACCGTGCACGCGAAGGAAACGTTTACCGTTTGGCAGAGGTTTCAGTAAATATTATTGACCAGTGCGTTGCACAAGGTGTACCTTTTGCACGCGAATACGGCGGTTTGCTTGATAACCGTTCTTTCGGTGGCTCTCAGGTATCACGTACGTTCTATGCCCGTGGTCAAACCGGACAACAATTATTGTTAGGCGCTTATTCCGCACTTAACCGCCAGATCAATAAAGGCAAGGTTAAAATGTACACCCGCAGTGAAATGCTTGACGTGGTTACTATTGATGGCCATGCCAAAGGTATTGTTACCCGTAATATGGTTACAGGCGCTATTGAAACACACAGCGGCCATGCCGTTTTATTGTGTACGGGTGGTTATGGCAATGTATTCTTCCTGTCAACCAATGCAATGGGTTCAAACGTTACAGCTGCATGGCGCGCGCACAAACGCGGCGCTTTGTTTGCTAACCCTTGCTACACACAAATTCACCCAACTTGTATCCCTGTTACCGGAGACCATCAGTCTAAATTAACACTGATGTCTGAATCGTTACGTAACGACGGACGTGTATGGGCACCAAAAACACAGGAAGTTGCTGAGCGTATGCGCAAAGGCCAGCTAAAAGCTGCTGACGTTAAAGAAGACGAACGCGATTACTTTCTGGAACGTAAATACCCGTCTTTCGGTAACCTTGTACCGCGCGACGTTGCATCACGTAACGCCAAAGAAATGGTTGATGATAACCGTGGTGTAGGTGCTTCGGGTATTGCTGTTTTCCTTGACTTTGCCGACGCTATTAAGCGTTTGGGTAAAGATGCGGTAGCGGCTAAATACGGCAACTTGTTTGACATGTATTACCAGATCACCAATGAGGATCCATACACCCAACCAATGCGTATTTATCCTGCGGTACACTATACAATGGGTGGCCTTTGGGTTGATTATAACCTGATGACCACGGTACCGGGCTTATACGCTTTAGGTGAGTGTAACTTCTCTGACCATGGCGCTAACCGTTTAGGTGCATCTGCATTGATGCAAGGTTTGGCCGATGGTTACTTCGTGATACCATACACTTTAGGTGATTATCTGGCTACAATAGGACCAAAACCGGTGGATACCAACCACCCTGCATTTGCTCAAACCAAACAGGATGTATTAGACCGAATTAACAAACTGCTTTCTCTTAAAGGCAATAAAACTGTTGATGAGTATCACCGTGACCTTGGCCACATTATGTGGGAGTACTGCGGTATGGCACGTACCGAAGAAGGCTTAACAAAAGCTAAAGGCATGATACGTGAGTTGAGAGCCGATTTCTGGAAAAACGCAATGGTATTGGGCGCTAATGAAGAGGCAAACACCTCTTTAGAAAAGGCCGGCCGCGTAGCTGATTTCCTTGAACTGGGCGAACTTATGGTTGATGACGCGCTGATGCGCAGAGAATCATGCGGTGGTCACTTCAGGTTAGAATCACAAACCGAAGAAGGTGAAGCTAAACGTGATGATGAGAACTTCCTGTTTGTAGGTGCATGGCAATACACGGGTGATAACCAGCCGGAAGTGCTGCACAAAGAACAACTGGTGTTTGAAACTGTACATCCATCACAACGGAGCTATAAATAAGATTTGAGACGTGAGATTTGAGATATGAGACTTGTCTTTGCTTTTATATCAAACTTCACGCCTCAAAACTAAGAGTTAAAAAATGCACAATTTAAAAGAGCTAAAAATCTGGAATAAAGCGATTGATCTGACCGTAGACGTTTACAAGGCTACGTCAAGCTTTCCTCAAGATGAGCGGTTCGGATTAACAAGGCAGGCTCGCAGATGTGCTGTTTCTATTCCTTCAAATATTGCTGAAGGTGCAGGAAGAAATTCAAATAAGGAGTTTTCTAATTTTTTGGGAATTGCAAATGGTTCGTCTTACGAGTTGCAAACCCAATTAATTATTTCAAATAAATTAAATTTATTAAATGATGAGTTGTTAGATAGTATATTAAAGCAGATTGATGAATTGCAGAAGATGAATTATGCTTTTCAAAAAACTTTGCTAAATAATTGATCTCACATCTCAAATCTCACATCTCAAATCTAATTAAGAATGAGTACCGGAAATATGAATTTAACCCTGAAAGTTTGGAGACAACCAAACGCGCAAACTTCAGGCAAAATGGTTACTTACAAAGCTGATGGCATATCGCCTGATATGTCGTTTTTGGAAATGCTTGACGTGGTGAACGAAAGCCTTACCAAAAAAGGCGAAGACCCGATATACTTTGACCATGATTGCCGCGAAGGTATTTGCGGTATGTGCTCGCTGTATATTAATGGCCAGCCACACGGACCAAAACGTGCTATTACCACCTGCCAGCTGCACATGCGTAGCTTTAAAGATGGCGATACCATTACTATTGAGCCATGGCGCGCGGCAGCTTTCCCGGTAATTAAAGATTTAGCGGTTGACCGTTCGGCATTTGACCGTATACAGCAGGCAGGTGGTTATGTATCTGTAAACACCGGTGGTGTACCTGATGCTAACGAGATAGCTATACCTAAAGTTATTGCCGATGAGGCCTTTAACTCTGCAACTTGTATAGGTTGCGGCGCGTGTGTTGCAGCTTGTAAAAATGCTTCGGCAATGTTGTTTGTATCAGCTAAAGTATCGCAGTTCGCGTTGTTACCGCAAGGTCAGCCTGAGCGTTGGAGCCGTGTGCAAGCCATGGTAGCACAAATGGACGACGAAGGTTTTGGTAACTGTACCAATACCGGTGCCTGCGAAGCAGAATGCCCGAAAGAAATTACGCTGACCAACATCGGTCGTATGAATAATGATTACTTCAGTGCCAAGTTATTCCGCGAAGAAGGTGTACACGGTGGTGATCTGGGCGGCGGAATGTAATTCCACTCCCTTTATAAAGCGAAAAGAGGCTGCCAATATAAAACTGGCAGCCTCTTTTTTTTTTAATCTTTTAGCTCAATACAGATGAGCAGGCACTATACCTTTAACATGGCCAGGCGCTCTTCAGATAGGGCCAGATCATTCAACATTTGCTCTAAATACGCTGACGTTTGATTGCTGATATTTGGAATGAGTTGTTTGTAGTAGGCTATTCCCTGTTGTAACTGATCTTTAAATTTTAACAGATACTTGCCTTTCTTCTCGTTGAGATTGTCCATGTAAACTGATATATCTTTCTTCAAATAATCAATGTAGAGGTTGAGCTCGTTTACGAACATATGTGCCCGCTTTGACGATGCCAGCAGGTCTGTACGGTTGTAAATATGATCTATCAACTCATCAAGCGTGTAGATTTTTGAAAAATAAGCCAGGTTAGGTCCGGGGCAAATGGTTACCGCTTTGCTTTCGCGCGGTTTCAGCATATCATTTTTAATGAAAGCCGATGCACACAATCCTTCGCACAAGCACACTTTCTCGGTAACAGCTTCTACTTCACGTTCCAGTACTTTGGGCTCTAATCCGGCAGATTGCAGCTGCTTTATTTTAAGGTTTTGATACTCGCGAGATGCCGTGCAGATGGGCTGCTCTGTAAACTCGGTATTACTCACCAGAAACTTTTTGTTGCACGGGCTACCCGGTCGGCCTTTGGCAATGCGCTCCAATCTGATTCTCTCTGCTGAACTTCTTCTGAAATTATTGAACAATATACCCAGCGGCGATGATGAGCTGATATAATAATCGTTTGTATCGGCATCAACCAACTGTTTTAAGGTTTCCTCATCAACATTGGTAGCCTCCGGCACTAACAAAAACGGACTACCCCAGCCGGTAGCATCCAGGTCATAGTGCTTCAGCATAAAATCATTTTCTTGCGCCGTACCAATACCTCCCTGCGCGCTTATCTTTTGCGGAGGCATCACTTCCGTTAACAGATTTTTGGCCATTAATGCATCCTGGTACAGGAAGAAAAGCTCAGCCTGCATTTCGTCGCGTTTGGTTTTAAAATCTTCCAGTATCGGCCCCATTAATAAGCCATCGGTAGCAAACGCATGCCCACCGCAGTTCAATCCCGATTCTATCCGGAACTCAGATACCCACAGTCCTTTTTTGGCCAGAAACTTAGCCTGAATAAACGCCGAGCGGTAATCGCTAACTTTTAAGATGATCTTTTTACGCAGGTGCCCGTGCTCATCAGGGAAAAAATCATCAAACTTCTCCAGGTAGCTATACAACTTCGGGTTCATTCCTGCTGAAAGTACCAGCGACGATTGCAGCTTACTTTCGGCAAAGCCACGCAATGCGGCCAACGCATCGGTGTTGGTATCTCCGGTGTAGTTACCATCCGCATCAAAATTCATCTTATCCACCTTGGCCATTATGTTTACGTCAATGCTGCCTTTTTGCATCTTACTGCGTAAAATGTTTTGGAATATCTTCTTACTCGGGCTATCGGGATATTCGATCATTAACTCGTAGCCTTGTTTTAGCGGAGAATCATCGGGTAGTAAACGAAAATACCTGTCAAGATCGGTACCGGCATTGAAATTCTGTTGCTTCAGCTCTTCAAACTGTTCATCAACCAAGTCGCTCAGTAAATTAAGATATGCCGTTATGCGCCTGGCACGAGCGTCCGGATCGGTCTTGGCAATGGGTTCAGCATCAAGGTTATTTTTTTGAGAATGGTATAAACGCATGCGTTCAATCAAATCGTCGTCAACCACAGACGCAACGGAATTTATGCCGTATCTGGCAACTTTTAGCGGTGTATCAACCGAAAAGCCTAAACCTAATACAGGTATATGAAAGGTATGAGACATAAAAAGATGGTATTAAAAAAGCGGCTGTTAAACCGCTCCAATTAATTAGGGAATTATATGATCAGTTAAAAAATCAGGGTTAGTAAAACCATTAATAGGTTAACGGCTATTGATGTGGCGAACAAAGCCAATACACTGCGCATACTTGATCCGCCCATACAGGCTACAATGTTAACGAAGAATAGGATCATGGTTACACCGAGTATAGCTGTTGGCGCACCAAAGTAATAGATCAATACAACCGGCAGCGGCAACATAAACACGCCATGTACCACCAAATTAATAAAGAACCAAAGGGTGCGGTTGGGTTTTTGCGAATCGGCAAACGCTGCAAATTTACTCCAAAGACTGGTATTGTTTTCAGTTACGGTTTCGGTTTGAGCCCATTGTTGAGGGATGGTTGTTTTTATAGTTGCCATGATATTTGTTATTTTGATATAACAAAGTTGCCCAATAACCACCGGGCAGCACATGATTGCAGTCAGCCTAAAAAATGACGTAAAGCACTTTTTAGTGGCAGATGCTTTGGTCTGTATTTATTGTGGGGCTAAGGTATGCAATATTTAACGAAAGACCCCGCATAACAAACCAGATACCCAAACAAAGCATAAAATAGGGGATAACCTTATTGAGCTTTTTGCGCACATTCAAACTAAAAAAGCCCGAACCCAGCGCGGCAACAAACATGAGCGGGATTGTACCAACGCCAAACCAAAACATGTATTGGGCCGATGAAACAACAGTTGGCGTATTTACCGCGCCCACCAATGCCAGGTAAACGAAGCCGCAAGGCAGCAAACCATTGAGCATACCAACCGCCAAATGCCCCCATTTATGTTTTAGGGTATAAACAATTGCTTTGTTAACGAGTGCCGCCGGTTTTGATGTGTAAGTTTTGTAGAATACAGACCATTTGAACAGGCGGGTTAACGCGGCAACGATGATCAAAACACCACTTATAATGCTTACACTTTGCTGAATGCCCGCCAGCCAAACCTGCCGGCCAACCAAGCCTATTATTAGCCCAAGCAGCGTATAACTTATAACACGGCCTAACTGGTAAATGAACTTATCAAATACCAGCAACCATTTACCGTTGCTGTTTGCAGGTAACGCAAAGGCCAGCGGCCCGCACATGCCCACGCAATGTATGCTGCCAAACAAGCCAATAAAAAAAGCAACCTGCAGATCGGTCATGGTATAAATACTTCTTTTTGATAAAGATACTTTTTGCCTTTATCGTTCCATTCAAACACCAGTTGCCAGCGTCCGCGGGCTATGTCATTTAAAGGCAGCTCAACACGTCCGTTGGGGGTGGAGGCAAATGACAGATTTTTGTCCATGCTTTTGTCAGATGGGCGCTGTATATGCACTACACCTTCTGCTTGTCCTTTAAATCCAACTATCAGGTTTTCTTTGGTAACGCTTATTCCCGGAACCGCATTATCAGTAACCACCTGTCGCTCCCTGTCATAATCGGCATTATAGTCCAACCCTTTTTCATAGTAGGCTTGGTCGTAGTCATCGCCTTTCTGGCTAAAAATTGATACGCCCAAACCAATAATGAACAGCATGAAAATGCCCATGCCAATTACAAGGCCTTTGCCCCAGTTAATTTTAATTTCCATTTACCGGTCCAATAAAAGTTGTTGTTATATTGTTAATGATCTTATCGCCCTGCATTACGTTTAAAGTAACCTGTGTTTTAGGCGTTTTGATCTGCGCCTCGGGTATCATTATAAAGAATACCGCTTTGGCAGATGCTGCACTATCCAGCACAGCCGGGGCCTGCACATATTTAATTTTAATATGCTTGTTCTGTGCAACTATCTTTATATGCTGATCTTTATCTGTTTTATTGATCAGATCGGCGTTGTAAAGGTTGCTGATGTAACCATCCGGCTGTTTTTGATAAAGTAATCCGGCCGAGCGCAATACGGTTACATCTACATCGCTGCGTTGTAACACAAAAAAGGTTAACACGCCTAATAACACCACTATAATGCTACTGTAGGCCGCCATACGGCTGGTAAACTTTGGGTTTTTATTTTCTTTGATCTGCTCCTCCGAGTAAAAACCAATGAGGTTGAGTGGCCGGTTTATTTTCTGCATTACATCATTACACACATCAATACAGGCGGTGCAATTAATACATTCCAGCTGGGCACCGTTACGTATGTCAATAGCAGTTGGGCAAACATCAACACATAAATGGCAGTCAACACAATCGCCTTTAGGCGTGTTATCTGTTTTGCTGATCTTACCTCTGGGCTCACCGCGGGTATAATTGTAAGCTACCATCAGCGTATGCTTATCTGTTAACACACCCTGCAAACGCCCGTAGGGGCAAATAACTGTACAAACCACCTCACGCACCTGACTATACACCAGATAAAAAACAGCCGTAAATATCCAGATGCTGATAAAGCCAACTATGTGGTGGCTAACCGGTTCGGTAATGATGCTAAGTAGTTGCTCGCTGCCAATTATATATGCTAAGAATGTATTGGCTATTAAAAACGAGATAAGCAGGAAAACGAAGTGCTTTACCGCCTTTTTCCATCTTTTTTCAAACGTCCATGGGCCATCGTCCAATTTTTTACGTTTTCGTGCATCGCCTTCAATAAACTCCTCTATTTTGCGGAAAACCATTTCCATGAAAATAGTTTGGGGACAGATCCATCCGCAAAATATTCTGCCGAATGCAACAGTGAACAGTACCACGCAAACCAGGAATGCTAACATGGCAAGCACGAACAAAAAGAAGTCCTGTGGCCAGAAGACCTGGCCAAGCAGGACAAATCGCCGCTCCATTATGTTGAGCAGCAACACAGGGTGCCCTCCTATCCGCAAAAACGGACCGGCAAAAAAAACAATCAGGTATGCGTAGCTTAACCAACTGCGATATTGATAGAACGGACCTTTACGTATAAGGGGATAGATCCACTTACGACTTCCCTTTTGCACTGCGCCCGCTTGTTGTGTCGCCTCTGTTAACATGTCTCTATCCCTCTAAAAATTGTGTTATTCTGTTTGTTATAATGATGCTGTTTTAGCACCTGCATCGCCTCCGCCTTCTTCTTTCTGACCCTGCGGCTCTTTAGGGTTAGGCGGATTGGTGCCATGAAGTGATTTAATGTAGTTAGCTACATCAGCAATTTGTTTGGGGGAAAGCTGTTTTTCCCAGGTAGGCATGCCTTTATCTGTAACACCATATTTAATGGTTTTGAAAATAGCGTTTACGCTACCGCCATGCAGCCAGTAATCATCTGTTAAGTTTGGACCAACCACACCTTGTCCCTGAACACCGTGACACGGCGCACAGCTGGCGGTAAATACGCTTTTCCCGGCGGCTAAATCTCCGGGATCAGTACTTAGTTTGACTGACTTTTCATCAATGTTGCTTCCGGATTTTGCCAGAAAAGCTTCTTTCTGTTTATTGGCAACGGCCATTTCGGTTTTATATTCCTCATCCTGTAATTGCCCAACGCCTAACACGTGGTATACCATTAAGTAAACAAAGGCAAATACTATGGTACCATAAAACAGGTACATAAACCAGGCCGGCGTTGGGTTATCCAGCTCCTGAATACCGTCGTACTCATGTTCTATTATAAGGTCCTTTTCTTCAGACAGCGGCCTTAATGATAACAGCCTGTTCACTGTGCTAACTTTCTCCTTTTTGGCAAAAGCTGCGCCTTCGGCTGTTTCTTTAAATGCCTCGCTACCTAAAATTACTTTACTTATGGCGTTTACAGCGCGCAAAACAACCAACATGGCTACCACAAATACCAGCAATACAAAAACAATAGTGCCGTAACCCACATAGTTCATCAGTTCACCGCTGGTTAGTTCAGGTTCCGCATCCTGGGCAGCAGCGGTAAGAGCTGTACCGGTTGACAGGAATAGCAACATCAATAAAAATTTAGTTTTCATATTCTGCTGTGGTTAAGGGTTGGTCATTAGTGTCGTGCAATGGCATATCACTCATGTAATTGATATGGTTTTTGCGCATGCTAAAAAGTAAAATGGTTACTACGATGAAGAAAACCAGGAATATCGCCAGTGAAGTAATGAGATAAACCTGCGGCCCTTCGGCCTGTGATATAAATTGTGAGAACATATGTTTACTTATTAGCGGTTTTTAACTTTAATATCAGTACCCAGGCGTTGCAGGTAGGCAATTACTGCTATGATCTCTTTATCACTTTCTACCTTGATGTTGTTTTTACCCAGATCATCAGCTATGGCTTTGGCCTGTTTGTCCAGATCAGCATTGGCAGTATTTTCATAACCCTCGGGATATGGCACGCCCAGTTTGCGCATGGCTTTAATTTTATCACCTGTTGCTTTTGTGTTAAGGGTCTGAGTGATCAGCCAGTCGTAGTTAGGCATTATACTTCCCGGCGACATCAGACGTGGATCAAGCATGTGGTTATAGTGCCATGCGTTACCGTATTTTCCCCCTTCACGCTGCAAGTCGGGTCCGGTACGTTTTGAGCCCCACAGGAACGGGTGGTCATACACAAACTCTCCGGCCTTGCTATACTCGCCATAGCGTTCTGTTTCTGAACGGAACGGCCTGATGGTTTGAGAGTGGCAGTTAACACAGCCTTCGCGGATGTACAGGTCCCGGCCCTCCAGTTCCAACGGCGTGTATGGTTTTACACTGGCTATGGTCGGTATGTTGGATGATATGGTCATGGTGGGCATCAGTTCGATTACAGAGCCTATTAATATTACAACCAAGGCTACCACCATCATTTGTATTGGTTTACGTTCCAGTAAGCGATGGCGGGTTTCGTGCTGCTCTATGTGGGCTGCTGCAAGCGGCATAACTTCGGCTGCCTCGTTGCTTACTAATTTACCCTGAGTCATGGTTTTAACCAGATTGTAAGCCATTGCAATAGCGCCAATCAGGTACATACCACCGCCAATGGCACGCATTACATGCATTGGAATAATACGAATGGTGGTTTCCAAGAAGTTTGGATATTTCAACAAACCTTCCGGCGTAAACTCCTTAAGCATCAAACCTTGTGTAAAGCCGGCCCAGTACATAGGCACCGCGTAAAACAGTATACCTAAAGTGCCTATCCAGAAGTGGAATGATGCCAGTTTTTTAGAGTACAGCTCGGTGCGATACATGCGCGGTATCAGCCAGTAAAGTATAGCAAACGTTAAGAAACCGTTCCAGCCCAAAGCGCCAACGTGCACGTGCGCAACAATCCAATCGGTAAAGTGGCCAATGGCGTTTACTTGTTTTAACGATAGCATAGGCCCCTCAAAGGTGGCCATACCGTAGGCGGTTAAACCAACCACCATAAATTTCAGGATAACATCATCCCTAACTTTATCCCATGCACCACGTAGTGTTAACAAGCCATTGATCATACCGCCCCAGCTTGGCGCTATCAGCATGATAGAGAACACTACGCCTAATGATTGTGCCCAGCCTGGCAATGTAGTATATAACAAGTGGTGCGGACCGGCCCAGATGTAAATAAATATCAGCGACCAAAAGTGCAGGATACTTAATTTATAAGAGTACACAGGGCGGTTAGCCATTTTAGGCAAAAAGTAATACATCATGCCCAGATATGGCGTAGTTAGAAAAAACGCAACCGCGTTGTGACCGTACCACCATTGTACCAATGCATCCTGTACACCTGCATACAAATAATAACTTTTAAAGGCAGATATAGGTAACTCAAAAGAGTTTACAATGTGCAGAACAGCTATAGTAACAAAGGTGGCTATGTAAAACCAGATGGCTACATAAAGGTGACGCTCGCGACGTTTTATAATGGTACCAAACATGTTGATACCAAACACAACCCAGATCAGCGTTATGGCAATATCAATGGGCCACTCCAGTTCGGCATATTCATGCGAGGTAGTTAAGCCCAGCGGTAGTGTTATTACTGCTGACAAAATAATGAGCTGCCATCCCCAGAAATGAATTTTACTCAACGCATCGCTAAACATGCGGGCTTTTAAAAGCCGTTGTAACGAGTAGTAAACACCCATAAAAATGGCGTTACCCACAAAGGCGAAGATTACAGCATTGGTGTGCAGCGGGCGTATACGGCCAAATGTGGTGTACTGGCTGCCCATGTTCATACCGGGTTTAAATAACTGTATGGCTACCAAAAGGCCCACCGTCATGCCGATGATGCCCCACACTATGGTTGCTATACCAAAATTCCGGACGATCTTATTGTCGTAGTAAAATTTTTCGGGTTGCATAATAAATTAATTGGGATGTTTTAATGCTGTAAAATTATTTTGAACGAGCGGGGTACAGAATGACAAGGGTTGTTTGAAAACATGACAATGCTCACTTTTCGGTTTCGTCAAGCGGTTGCTCATCAAGCAGGATCCTTACGGATGGGGTATACATATCATCATGTTGCCCATTTTTTTGCGCCCAGAAAAAAGCGCCCAAAAATACAAGGGCCAGCAATACGCTGCACCCTATTAAAAAGTAAATTATGCTCATAACAATTTGCGTTTCTTAGCTGCCAGATGCGTGGCTATGCTGGTGAATGATATAATAGTGACCGTGCTCACCGGCATTAAAATAGCTGCTATAACCGGAGATAACCTGCCTGTAACCGCGAAGCTCAATCCTATCAGGTTATACAGAAAGGATATGCAGAACGAGCCATAGATAACATGCAGGGCGTCTTTGGAGAACTTCAAAAAGGCCGGTAATTTATTGAGTGATCGTCCGTCCAGAATGGCATCACTGCCAGGGGAAAAGTTGTTTACATTATCAGTTACGGCAACGCCTGCATCGGCTTGTTTCAGTGCGCCGGCGTCGTTCAGGCCGTCGCCCAGCATCATTACTTTCTGGCCTTTTTGTTGTAAACCTTCAATAAAGTTGAGTTTATCTTGAGGAGATTGCTCAAAGTGCATGGCATTTTCATCACCAAATACGGATGACAGGTTGCCGCGCTCGTGATTATGGTCGCCGGATAGGAGGTAGAGTTGGTATTGTTCTCTCAACTTACGCATTTCAAACATACCTTCGCGGTATTGGTGCCGTATGGTAAAGTAACCTCTGTATTTACTATTGATAATAACGTGCACCAGGCTACCATTGTCGGCCACGGCGTTGCTATCAGCGGCTAACACAAATTTGGCACTACCCAACTTTATGCTGATGCCATTAGCTTTTGCTGCAATGCCCCTGCCTGATATTTCGTTGTAAACGGTAACATGCGTATCTCGCGAGGCGGAACCAAGGTGCTGGCAAATTAGCTGACTTAGCGGGTGCGATGAGTTGGCGCAGACCGCGCTAACCGCGTCTTTTTCTTCAACGCTCAACTCGCCAACCAGTTCAACATTGCTGCCCCCTGCTATGCTGATGGTTCCTGTTTTATCAAAAACCAGGGTATCAATAGCGGCTATCTGCTCAACAACGGCAGCGTTTTTCAGGTAGAACAGGTTTCGGTCGAATATCCCCAACGCTGCCGACATGGTAAATGGCGTACTTAAAGCCAGTGCGCATGGGCAGGCAATAATGAGCACGGCAGTTAGCGATGCTATTGCCCTGTGCATATCAGTTGGCGCCCAATAAGCAAACGAGCCTACCGCTACTATCAGTAAAACAACCGTAAAGTACTTGCTTACTTTCTGACTAAAAGTTTCTATACGGTCGTCCTGACTGCGGCTGAAAGCCTCATTGTTCCAAAGGCGGGTTAAGTAGCTTTGGGATACCGGTTTTACTACTTCCAGTTCGATAGCTCCACCCATTTGGCGGCCGCCGGCATAAATTACTTCGCCTAAGGTTTTATTAACAGGCACCGATTCGCCGGTAACAAAGCTGAAATCAACTTTGGCATCGCCTTTTAACAGGATGGCATCGGCAGGAATAATCTCCTGGTGGCGCACCCTGATGCGCTGCCCTACCTGTAAATCGGCCAACGGCACATGGCGTTCGCTATTTTCCTCAATTACCTGCACGGCCACCGGGAAAAATGAACGGTAATCCCGCTCGAACGATAAATGATAATAGGTTTTACGCTGAACAAATTTGCCTATCAGTAAAAAGAAGATCAAGCCGCAAAGCGTGTCAACAAAGCCCGCGCCGGTGTTAGTGGCAATCTCAATCCACGAACGGATAAATAACACCGCTATTCCCAATGCCAGCGGAAAGTCTATAGTTAAAACTTTATTTTTAAGCGTGGTATAAGCTGCCTGCATATAACCCCAGCCACTGTAAAAAGTAACAGGTAAGGTAAATACCAGGTTGAGCCAGCCAAAAAAGTATTTGAAGGAAGTATCGTGCTCCGAGAAACCCAAATACTCCGGAAAACTGAGCAGCATGACATTGCCGAAACAGAAACCGGCCACAGCTATTTTTCTTACCAGATCATCTTTTCTGCTGAAGGCCTGTTTCTTGATCACATCCTGCAGGCTGATAAGCGGCTCGTAACCTATTGTATCCAATAGCTCTACAACTCCTTTAAGGTCAATATCTTTATTGCTGAAGCGGATATTTACCTGTTTGCGCAGAAAGTCAACCCGGTTGTAGTAAATGGCAGGGTTAAGGCGGTTCAACTGTTCCAGTAACCATATGCAAGAGCTACAGTGAATATGCGGAATATAAAAGGTAACTATCGTTACATCATCATCGCTGTATTCTACCAAGTCTTTAATAATGGAAGGTTCCAGCAGATAATCTAATTGCAGGTCTTTTTTTGCGCGGTTAGCGCCGGGGCGGTCGTTATAACAGTAGTAATTGTTCAATCCGCTTTTTGACAGAATGGTATAAACCTCTTTGCAGCCATGGCAGCAAAATTGTTTATAGTCAATTGTATAACGCTCTTCTTCACAGTCATTTCCGCAGTGGTAACAGGCGGTTACAGTCTCGGGAGTGATAACGCTCATATTCCTTTTTTTTATAACTCAAAGGTGCACAAGCTCAGTTTCCCATAACATGACGACCGACCATGTAAAAAATGACGGTCGTCATATTTACGGATCAAAACACAAACATAGAGGCTGATCTGGAATGCTTTGGATAAACCAGTAGTGGAATGTTTACATGCCGGGCCAGCTTTTTGGTATAGCTGCCGCTAAAAAAAGAATCGATAAAATTGTGATCGCCATGGCTCATTGCTATCATATCTGAAAAGCTATGTTCGCAAATCCAATCCAGGCCACGTTCAACATCTACACTTCTTACGCGGCGATAATAAATTTTACTGTAGTTCGCCTTATCGCAAATGTCGCTTAGAAAATCATTAGCAACTTTTTGATGTTCCTCATCATCCTGAGCGTCATCGGTAATGTGTGCTATCATTATTTCCGCATCAAAGTGGCGTGCAAAACTGATGAGCGAGTACACGCTTTGCAAATCCTTTTTGTTGAAATCAGTTGCAAACGCAATTTTTTTAATTTGTTTAAATGAGACGTCGGACGGAATCAGCAATAAAGGAAAATCGGCATTCTCTATAACTTCTTCGCTATTGCTCCCTAAAAAGAACCGGTTTAATGCACCCGCTCCCGAGAGGCCCATTACCACCAGTGGTATACGTTCGGTGGTTACAATTTCATTTACAACTTCGGCCACGTTGCCCGGCCTGCTTACCGAATTAATGCGCGGAAAGGTATGCTTGCCCAAACTGGCATTCTCTTCTAACGTAAGTTTGTTACAGCTACTTTGCAAATCGTTATCAATACTTTCTTTTAACGAATCGTAATTCTCTAACGGCCAAACAACGGTATTAGCAAAAACACTATCGGCCGGCACTTTAATAGCGTTGCAAAGCTTTACGTCGGCTTTTATAATTTCGGCCAGATGTACGGCGTATTGCGCCGCGTTATCAGCAGTGGCAGAAAGATCGGTTGGGACAAGAATCGTTTTCATAACATTTCGGGTTTTATGGGTTTCACCTTAAATTCACCGGATCGCTTACGCCATACATGGCCATTTCCAGACTTTTATCCAGTGTGTAGATGTCTTTGTAATTAACTATTTCGCCATCTTTTACCAAGCAGGTTAGGTAGGTAAGTTTAACCGGAACCGGTTGAGTAAGCACGAAATTTTGCTGTTTTTCTTTGGTGAGATTTCTTTTCAGTTGAGCTACCTTTCCACCTTGCGCATCATTTTTAAGCAGCAGTTCGGCAAGCAAAGCCGCGTTTTCAACCCTTATGCAGCCATGACTCAGATCGCGTTTTTCACGTTTGAACAGCATTTTATCTGGCGTATCATGCAGGTATACAGAATAAATATTTTTAAACCTGAATACCAGCAGGCCCAACGCGTTATCGCAACCGGCGGCTTGTTTGGCGTAATAGTTTTTAGAGTTTTTTGCAATAGTGTTCAGCAGCGCCGCGTCAATGTTCTCAACCTGGCCAACGCCATCGTAAATGGTCAGGTTGTTTTCTGTAAGGTAAGCCGGATTTTTAATAGCCTTGGGTAATAACTCCTTATTAAAAATACTTGCGGGAATTTTCCACTCGGGCGCAGTAGTAAAGTATTCAATGTTACTTTGTAAAACAGGCGTTGGGTGCTCCGGACTGCCTACTATCACTTTGAACATTCTGTTGGTATCAGGCAAATGATAAGTGAGATCAAATGATGGGATATTAACGTGCACGTAAGCCTCGGCATCATTAATTTCGGCCCAACGCAAACGTTCCATATTAATGGCTATTTTACGTATGGTCTGCTCGGGAACGGTATAGCAATCGCCGTCATATTGCCCTTTTAACTGGCGCATTTTATATTGCAGATCGGCATAGGCTTTTGAACGCGGTTGCACATCTAACATGCCGGTTTTAAAATCAGGCTGTTTTAAAATCAGCGCTAATGATCTTTCCGCATTAAAGGGTAAACCCAGGCCTTTGTCAATAGCAAGCTGGCCGTAATTGGGGTTGAGCTTACCATAATGCAGGTAGTTAAGCAGGGTAACCATGGCATCAGTCATCATGATATCAAACCTTGCTTTCTGCGCGACATTTAACTTATCAGTTTTTTCTATATCGTAGAGCCTGTTATATAGTATTTCTTTAGGATGATAATCAGCAGGAGAAAGGCCGTACTGCAAAACGCAATCAATAAGCAGCAAAGCCTGCCATTTTGCGTTTTGGCCATAGTTGTCGGTAACCCATGTGCCGGCAAATTTGCCTTCGCGATAGAAACGGGCAACCGAGGCCGGAAAATTAAGTTGCGCAGCCAGGTTAATGTCATCCAGTTGGGCCTGTATCTCGGTAGCAAGGGCAGCATCTGCACTTACCTGTGCACGGCATGACATGGCTCCGAACGCAAACAAAAATGATAGAATTAAACAAAGCTTTCTCATAATCTTTCAATGAGTTAAAATTCAGCATAATAAGCTTTTAGCCAAATGATAGCTGTCAGCGCAAATAATGATGATAGTCACGTTTTGGTCAGAGTGTCTCCTTGATACAGCGTAGCACAATGGAGGTTAACTTTTTACGTTTTAGGTTTTTATCTTTGCTGTATGAAGTATCTATATCTTTCTCTGTTGATGGTTTTTAGTGTGTTGATGGCTAAAGCGCAGGTGTCTGCATCGGGCATGGAAGCGCCGGGTCAAAGCAGGCCCTGGCAAACCAGCGAGTTGTTGGAACCCGGTGAACTTAACGACCTGATAACCAAGAATAAGGCTCCGCTGGTATTGAACCTGGGTAGCGTAGAGGATATAAAAGGGGCCGTGCACATAGGCGTTGTTAGCGATACTGCTAATATGGCAAAGCTAAAAACCACTTTAGCCGCCAAGCCGAAAAGTACCGAGATAGTAATTTACTGCGGATGCTGCCCTTTTGGAAAATGCCCTAATATTCGTCCGGCTTATAAGGCCTTGAAAGATCTGGGCTTTAATAATATACGTGTACTTAACCTGTACGTTAACCTGCGCACCAACTGGACCACCCAGGGATATCCGTTGGCTAAGAATAACTAATTCATAAGTGTGAGATTAAAGCTACTATGTTTTATATTGTTGTGCACTGCAACAGCGCAGGCGCAGATATTGCGTAAGCGCACCACCAAGCTAATGGGCAGCCGCTGGGATATTACCATAGTAGCTGCCGACAGTCTCACCGCCGAAAGAAACATTGATACCTGCATAGCTGAAGTTTCCCGTATAGAAAATTTGATATCTGATTGGATTCCAACCTCCCAGATTGGACAGGTGAACAGCAACGCCGGTACACAACCGGTAAAGGTATCGCCAGAAGTTTTTGCGCTTGCCAAACGGGCGTTGCACTTATCTGAAATCACAGGTGGCGCTTTTGATATCAGCTTTGCTGCTATGGACAGGATATGGAAGTTTGATGGCTCCATGACCGAGATGCCCACGCCGGAAGCCATTAAAAAATCGGTAGAAAAAGTAGGCTACAAAAATATTGTACTGGATAGCATTAACAGCACCATCTACCTCAAATTGCCGGGCATGAAAATAGGTTTTGGCGCGTTAGGCGAAGGCTATGCGGCAGATCGGTGTCGCGAAATGATGCTGGCACGTGGCATAAAAGCGGGCATTGTAAACGGCTCGGGCGATATGAATACCTGGGGTAGGCAGCCTAACGGACGATACTGGAACATCGGCATCAGAAACCCTAAAAAGGAAGGCAAACTGTTAAAGGTGGTGGAGTTGAAACAAGGCGCGGTAGTCACCTCAGGCAGTTACGAAAAGTTTGTGGAGTTTAACGGCAAACGATACGCTCACATTATTAACCCGGCTACGGGGTACCCTGCAACGGGTTTAACCAGTGTTACCATTTTTGGGCCGAGCGCCGAGGTGGCCAATGGTTTCAGCACATCTATGATGGTGTTGGGAGAAGGAGCGGCGCAGCAACTTATTAAGCAATTCCCGGATTACCATTTCATTATGATAACCGATGATGGCCGCATTATCTCTTCGCCGGAGTTAGGATTTAAAAAACGCAGGCTTTAGCGCTTAGTAACAATCGGTAAGAATTTGCCCATGCGAGCGGTAATGGCTTATGCCTTTACCATTTTTTTCGTGACAGATAGCATCCAGCAATTCCAAAACATCTTTCTGCATAGCTAAGGAACCGCAGATCATGATCACCCCTACGTGTTCTAATATTTCCGCTATCATCGCACCATCCCGCTGCACCAGATCGCTTACATATTGCTTTTCACCCTCGCGGGAGAATGCGATCTCCAATCCGTGCAAACGCCCATTGGCTTTGGCATCTTCCAACAGCTCCTGATGTGCAGCATATGACACTTGCTCCCTGAAACCACAATACAGATAGCAAGGCACCTTAGCTTTGTTCTGGTCTACCATGCCAACAAATGGCGCTATGCCGGTGCCATTGGCTATCATAACAACGTTGCCTGCAGTTGCCGGGAAATGGAAATGCTGATTGTTAACTACTTTGGCACGTATCTTCTCACCTGCTTTGAGGCGATGCAGAAAACCTGAGCCAATGCCGTTAGGTTGCAAACGTACGCTCAAACGGATATTACCATTAACCATACCTATAGAATACAATCTTTCACGATGGTCGTTCTCCGGATAGATGGCCAGCAGATCGCCCGATCTAATTTTCAATCCTCTACGTGCTTTCAGGTTGATGGTGAATGTGCCATCAGCGCGTGTTGCCGAGGTGGTATCAACAACCGTCAAGCTTTCCAAACGGGTATTATTGGTTTGAAGCTGCAAGGAGGTAAGCTGCACATCTGCCTGCTGCGCCCACGCCTCGGCCCATAAAGTAAATTCCTCCGGCGAACGGTCGTTTACCGTGTGAATATCCGTCAAGGCCTGCGCCCAGGGTTGTTCAAGCAGCAGTTGCTCCACCTCAAAAGCATACTTACAAAAATCAGGGTAGGCATGCGAGCCAAAACCCACCACCGAGTACTTAACCTGTTGTTGTTGCGGGTATTTTTGTAGCAGACTTTTAAATTTCGCAGCATTGGTTGGCGGGTCGCCTAAACCGTAAGTGGCTGTCATTACAATCAAATGCTCAGCCTTGGGGAATAATTTATAATCGTTTAACTGGGTAATGTGCGACTTCTCTCCTTTTTTAAGCAATTGCTGATAAATAGCCTGTGCAAAAGCGAATGTGTTACCGTTTTCTGAGCCAACCAAAATTATATACTTACTTTCTTCCGCCTTAAATTTATTTTTAGTGCGATTGCTCAGGCGTTTCCACGTAATGGAAAAACCCGAGTAAATAAAGAACAGTATATTAGCAGAAGCCACAGCCAGTATAATAGCCCAAACCATGTTGGCCCGGCCCGTATGCAGATCAAGACTGAGGTTAGTAAACATTACCGCCTTCGGATATTTCACCTCGCTCAATACATTCCCAGTAACCTGGTTAATAGCCAGTTCGCCGGTTTTCAATGTAATGGTGTAGTAATCCTCTACATCTTCAGAAAAAGGAAACTCAATGCTTTCTACCGCTGATAGTTTGGTCTGTTTAAAAACGGCGAAATCTGCAGCGTTTTTTGCAGGGCCGGTGCGGATGGCATCGAAATCAACTTTCGTTGATGCCTTTGTTGAGTCGATAAGGTTAAATCGGGCCAGTGATAAGTAAGTTCCGCTAAGGGCAATAATAAAAATCGGAATAAGCGACAAGCGTCCCAGAACCACATGGTAATACTGCGCAAAGTTGTCGCGGGCAATTTTGGTAAAAAAGCGCTTAATCCCTCGTTGCCGTTGTATGATCAGCATGGTACCGGAAATAACGATCAGCAGCAACAAAAACGCGGTTAAGCCTATAAAGAATCTCCCGGTTTCATGTATAAACAAGGAACGATGTAAAGCCGTTACCCATTGAAAAAACTCATCGGCAGGTTTTGGGGTTCCTAAAATCTTACCTGTTAGTGGATCTACGTAAGCCAGCAGCTTTTCGCCGTTGGCATCACTGCCTTTTATCTGTACAAATTGGTTGACATCTACGGAAAGTTCACTGATTTCCGGATAGGTTTTGCGGAGTACAGGAAGTACCTGTGCGAGAGTAACGGTATCTAAATTAGCAGTTCGGTAGGGCTGCACCTTTTCTGTTACCGGCTGAAAAGCAAGTATAATGCCTGTTACAGAGGCCAGCGTCAATAAAACAAAAGAAGATACAGCCAAAGCTAAGTGACTGTATCTCCATACCGAAATGGTCATATAATATTTTAAAACAGCTTAGTTAGCGCTAAACCTAACATAACGAATATACCCGGTGCCTTCGGTTTTTGCATCGAGGGCCTGTGTAGTTAACGGTATTTCAACGTCTTTTACGTTATAGGCTTTGTCTTCAACAGCGCTTTCAAAACGCAATTTGTAACCTGCGTTGATCTTTGAGTTTTCAATCTCAATAACATTCACGCTACGGTCGCCGCCTGTTACTGATGCACCTGTAATAGCGCTAACCACAGCTGAAGGTTTCTTGAGGTAGAATTTGTTCCACTCTTTAAGGGTTTTGTACCATTTTTTGTCGGAACCTAATACATACAAAGTTTTCTCGTAAGCGCCTTTGCTGTCAATTAATGATATCACAATGTACGCGCCATCACCCATGTAATTGGTCATCTGCACCATACATTTATATTTGGTGGTTTGCGCAACAGCAGTAGCCGACTGTACAATTACCAGCGCCAGCACTAAACCTAAAGTTTTGAAAAAGTTAGTCATGTTATTATTTTAAAAAGCTGATAGCCACTTTATTTTTAGATAGTGTTTCATTCTCGCTGGCCAGATCGAAAGCGGTTTCTTTGAAGTTGGTTACTTCCTCTTTTTTAGCGTTGATAGATAACAGGTACTTCAGCATCACATCATCTTTGGCTATTAAAGCCGCTTTGTGCAATGGGGTAATCCCCTCTTTGTTTTTAGCATTGATATCAACACCTAAGGCCTCTACCTTTTTAACGAGGTTAAGGTCGTTTTTTGCTACGGCAAGGTGGTATAGCGTGTTACCGTCTTTTTGCGGAGCAGCAATATCTAAACCGTTTTGCTTAAGTATGCTTAACTTATTATCAAAATCCTGGTTGCCTGCACCTCCGCCCATAGCCGGACCACGGCCACCCGCACCACGGTATGATTCGACAGCGTAGAATGCCAGGTTATTTCCTTTTTTATCCAGCACTTTTACATCTGCGCCTTTGCTTATTAAGTAGGTAACAACTTCGGGCGAGTTACCTTTTACAGCCAGCGTTAAAGCTGTTTGACCTGCCTGATTAGCCAGGTTAATGCTTTTTACCTGTGGCACCAGTAACTCCAGAGTAGCTAAATCACGACTAACAGCTGCGGCAGCCATTAAAACGTTATTACCATCCTCGTTAACCTGATTAACAGATACACCTTTTGAAAGGAAATATTTGATCTGCTCGGTTTGGTTAGGTTTACGTACAATAGCGTGCAATACATTCTCGCCATTTTTACTTAGCGCAGTTGGTTTAATACCAACACTTTCAAGGTATTCAAACACAGCAAGGCCCGTACCTGCAGGAGCAGCACCACGACCGCCACCACCTTGCGCAGCCATTAACATAGCGTTAGCATTTGGCTTAACGCCTTTCTGTACCAAAGCTTTTAAAAACTCAACGTTGCCTGTGCGAGCAGCGTAGGCAAACGCATTGTTACCATTAGCGTCAACGCTATTCAGGTCAACACCTTTTGACACAAAATAATCGGTAAGAGAAAAGTTTTTATCATTAGCTATGGCTAACAAAAGCACGTTAGCGCCATCCTGGTTTACATCTTTTTTAAAGTCAGCGCCGTGGGCCAAAAAGGCATCATATATTTTGGTGTTTTGCTGACCGCCGTTAGCAGCAAACAAAAGGGGTTTACTTCCGTGCGTATCCACCAAATCTAACTTAGAACCTTTTTTAAGCAGATATTCTACCAATTCAGCATTCCCACGGCTTGCAGCCCAGTGCAGATATATACGGCCATCATGTGTCAGTTTATTAACGTCATTTCCGGGTTGCTCAATTAAATACTGAACGGTAGATGTAGGGGCGTTGGCGTTGATAGCCAATACAACAGGGTCAAAGCTATTGCCATTAAATTGCGATGGGCTGTTTCCTTTTGCAACTTCGGCCTTTACCACATCAACAGTTGGCGCTCCTTGCCAAAAGGCTGCTTGAAGCAATGTATTTTGCTGAGCCTTGGCTGATAAGGTACCTAAAGCCAATAGCGCTATTAATAGTTTTTTCATGCTTGTAATGTTTAGCGGCAGCAAATTTAATAAGAATAAGTCTAAATAAAAATAGTTTTTCCTTGCATCTTTAGAAATTACATCTACTTTTGTCGCATTATTTATAATTAGTCTTAATAAACAATGATAAAACATTTCCCTATTACAACTAAAATAACTGCCCTGCTTTGCATATTGATGCTTTGCGTAACGGGTTACGCTCAAAACACGCGCGGTACCATACGTGGCAAAGTAATTACAGCTAATAACGAGCCGGCTGCCTATGTATCAATAGGATTAGAGGGCACAACTCACGGCTCTGCAACTAATGAGAATGGTGAGTTTAGCTTCAGAGCACCGGCGGGGTCATACAAACTAATTATATCATATGTTGGTGTTGAACGCGTTGAGGTGCCGCTTACGTTAACCGCAGGCCAAACCGTTGATGTACCCACTATTACAGTAAAAGCCAACCAGTCGCAATTAAGCGAGGTAAACGTTATTGCCAACAGTGCCAACCGTTTTACCAGTAGGATAAGCACCGATGCCGCTAAAATACCTTTGACACCATTGGAAAATGCGCAAAGTTATACAACTGTTACCAGTGGCCTTTTAAAAGAACAACAGGTATTTAATGTAGATGAAGCATTACGTAACGCACCCGGAATTCAAAAAATGTGGGATGCAACCGGTAGAGCCGGTGATGGTGGCGGTTACTTTACACTGCGTGGTTTTGTTACTCAAACGCGGTTACGTAACGGCATTGCAGGTACTATAACCAATACGGTTGACGCTGTAAATGTTGAAAAAATAGAGGTAATTAAGGGACCATCGGCAACACTATTCGGCAGTACGCTAACATCGTTTGGTGGCCTGATCAACCGTGTAACTAAGAAACCTTATGAAGCATTCGGACTTGAAGTTGGCAATAACGTTGGCAGCTATGATCTTAGCCGTACCACAATTGACCTGAACACGCCGTTAACTGCCAGCAAAAACCTGTTGTTCAGGGTAAACGCAGCCTACAATACCGAGGGTAGTTTCCGCAATTTCGGTAAAAGCCGTTCATTTACCATTGCGCCAAGCCTTTCATACAAAGCCAGCGAGCGCTTGTCGTTTTTGGTTGAAGCCGAAATTTTCTCAGGTCGTAGTTCTGCTGCACCATTCTTCTTCTTTTACTCGCAACCTAAAGACCTGGGCGTGACCAAAGTGAGCGATCTTACTATAGACTACAAACAGGCTTACGTAAGCGATGACGTAAGGCAACGCAGCAGAAGCATCAACTACTTTGCGCAAATGAATTACAAGATATCAGACAAATTCACTTCGCAAACGGTGTTCTCTTCATCCAACAGTTTCTCAGATGGTGCTAATCCATTCTATTACCTGGTTACAGACGCACTTGCAAAATCATTTGACCCATCGGTTAGCATTACCCCATCTGGTCGCAGCTATATCGCCCGTTATGATCAATCTACTAAAGACAGTAAACTCAACAGTATAGAGGTACAGCACAACCTAAACGGCGACTTTAACACCGGCAGCATTCGCCACCGCTTTGTTTTTGGGTTAGATTTTCTTCATCAAAACTCTAACCAGGTGTTTTTTACCAACTTTTACGGCATAGCACCAATGAACAGCAAAACGTTTAACTATGGATCGTTCAACCAGGCTTTGGTTGATGCCACAAACGCAGCCAATCCGCTTACCATAAATAATACTTATCCTTACTTCTACAAAAAAGACGCTTACAGTGCTTATCTGTCAGACGTGGTTAACATCACAGACCAGCTTATCGCATCTGTAGGTCTACGTATTGACCATTTCAAACATTCCGGAACACAAAAATTTGACAGATCTCCTGATGCGGCTGCGTTTAACCAAACAGCGTTTTCGCCTAAATTTGGTTTGATCTATCAACCTGTTAAAGATCAACTGTCATTCTTTGCCAACTATCAAAACGGCTTTGTTAACCCTGATATTTATATCAACGCTTCCGGCACGCCAACTATACCTAAACTGCAAATCGCCAATCAGGCCGAGGGTGGTGTAAAAATGGCTTTGTTTGACGGCAAATTGAACGGTACCTTAAGTTACTACCACATCAAGGTTAGCAATAGTCTGTATAGCGTGCAAAGCAGTGTGCCGGGTGTATTTGCACAAACGCAAGATGGCACACAAGTAAGCAAAGGGTTTGAAGCCGAAATTATTGCTAATCCTTTTTCTGGCTTGAACATAGTAACAGGTTTTGCTTATAATGATAGCAAGTATACCAAAGCCGATGCGGATGTTGACGGCTTACGCCCTGTAACCGCTGGTTCGCCTTACCTGGGCAACTTCTATCTAAGTTACCGTTTGCCGGAGACCGCTGTAAAAGGCCTGGGTGTAGGCTTTGGCGGTAATTACGTTAGCAAAAACAAAATAATAAATAGTGTAAGTGGCGGCACTTTTGAACTACCCGAATATTACCTGTTCAACAGTAATATATTTTACGACCGTACTAAATACCGTGTTGGTTTAGCAGTTAACAACCTAACCAATAAACAATATTACACCGGTTACACTACTATCAACCCGCAAAGGTTGCGTCAGGTAGTTTTAAGCTTGTCGTACAAATTTTAACGCATTCTTTATTTACCCATACGCCTGTCGCATATCCGTGCGACAGGCATTTATGCAATAACTATGGCAACAATCAAAAGCGTAAAACGATGGTTTTGGTGGCATAAGTGGACCAGCCTTATCTGCACAGCGTTTTTGCTGCTGCTCTGCCTAACGGGCCTTCCCCTTATATTTCACGAGGAGATAGAAGAACTTACCGAGGCAAAAAAGGAACTAACGCACGCTCCTGATGCTAAACCTGTTCCGGTGGATGAGATGGTTAAAACTGCTGTTGCACACTTTCCGGGTAAAGTAGCCAAGTTAGTTGTATGGGATAAGGAGCACCCGGGGTTAGTTAACGTTACAGTTGGCGATTCTCCATCATCAGCTTATCAAACTGATAAATATGTAGCCATAAACGCCTATACCGGCGAAATAGAAGATACACCTGTGGTACAGGAAGGTTTTATGTGGGTAATGCTGCGCCTGCATGTTGATCTGTTTGCGGGCATACCCGGCAAACTATTGATGGCGCTGATGGGTATTCTGTTCGTAATAGCTATTGTATCGGGCATTGTGCTGTATGGGCCAATTATGAAAAAGTTCGACTTCGGCATGATCCGTACAGAAAAGTCAAGCCGCGTGAAATGGCTGGACATGCACAATCTGTTAGGTATTGTAACCCTCACCTGGGCAACGGTGGTTGGCTTAACCGGGGTAATCAATGCATTAGGAGATGTAATGCTGTATGCCTGGCAACAAGGACAGTTAACCGAAATGACTGCTCCATACAAAAATGCAAAACCGCTTACGGGTGAGCTAAGCTCCTTAGATGATGCTATGAAGATAGTACAACAACGCGAACCCGAGATGCAACCTTACTTTGTAGCCTTCCCGGGTACTATGTATTCAAGCAAACACCATTACGCTGTTTTCGTGAGGGGTAATACACCTTTGACCGAGCGTTTGCTTAAACCGGCACTGATTGATGCCCAAACCGGCCAATTGACCGATATGCGTGAGATGCCGTTTTTTGTAAATGCCTACTTTATTTCGCAACCGTTGCACTTTGGCGATTACGGTGGCATGCCGCTAAAAATGATCTGGGCGCTGTTTGACATTGCTACCATTGTGGTGCTCATCAGCGGGCTTTACCTGTGGTTTGCCCGCAGAAAGTCAAGCAAGGAACAACTGGCCCGTATGGAAGCCTCTTACAATTTAACAGCAACAATATGAGTACCTTTTTACGTGTTTGGCTGGTGCCGTTAGTAATTGCAGTGATCAGCGCGGCGGGCTTACTGTCTGCCCTTACGGGCAATGGTATATGGGATGTGTTGTCATGGGTAACATTGGGGGTACCGCTTGTAGTGATAGCGTATTTTTTAAATAAGCACCTTAGGGTAAAAAGAAGTTAGGTAGTTGCCTGACATAGTTAAGTAACGGCGTTTTACCCAAGCGGGTAAGCGCCGTTTTTTATTTACCTGCAACCTTAGCTGGTTATTGCTGTTTTATAGTTTTAGTACTAATATTGAATAAATAACAACGCTCATGAAAATAGCTACTTACAATGTTAACGGCGTTAATGGCCGCCTGCCGGTTTTGCTGCGTTGGCTCAATGAGACCCAACCCGATGTGGTTTGCCTGCAGGAATTAAAGGCTCCGCAGGAGAAGTTTCCTGAAGCGGCTATATTAGAAGCAGGCTACAACGCTATATGGCATGGGCAGAAAAGCTGGAACGGGGTGGCTATCCTTTCGCGCGGACATGAGATCAAAGAGGTGCGGCGTGTTTTGCCCGGCGACCCTGAAGATGCGCACAGCCGTTACATTGAGGCAATAGTAAACAATGTTATTATTGGCTGTTTATACCTTCCAAACGGGAACCCTGCCCCAGGACCTAAATTCGACTACAAACTGGCTTGGTTCCGGAGGTTAACCTTGCATGCGGCCAACCTTTTGGCCAAGGGCCTGCCTGTTGTATTGACCGGCGACTATAACGTTATGCCTACCGAAAAAGACGTTTACAAGCCCGAGCGATGGGTGGAAGATGCCTTGTTCCGCCCGGAAACGCGGGAGGCATTTAAAACACTGGTTGACCAGGGTTGGACGGATGCCTTACGCAAACTGTACCCGAATGAAACCATTTATACTTTTTGGGACTACTTCCGCAATGCTTATGGGCGCAATGCCGGTTTGCGTATAGACCACTTTCTGCTGAGTCCGCAGGTGGAGGGCAGGTTACAGGCCGCCGGTGTTGACAAGCATGTGCGCGGGTGGGAAAAAAGCAGTGACCATGCTCCGGTTTGGATTGAACTGGCAGATGCTTAGTATAACCGTACCATCGTCTCACTGTGTATGTGAGACGATTTGAAACGATTTTCCCATTAACTTATTGACTGTTAGCATTTTCTTGCTTTTGAGTGAAACGAAAATGAGACGGGTGAGACGATTTTGGGTGTGCTGTACTTACATGGGTTGATGTTACGGCGGTCTAAGTTGACACACGCGGCAGGCGTGCAACAGCATTGGTCCTTTAAATTAAAGTATTAACTTTATACATCATGCAATACCTAACCTTTAAACCATTGTTGTTATGCTAAAAACTTCATTGTAGTGAGTGAGAATTGGCCTGTCGCCGTTTGGACTTTAGCCCGTTACAAAAGGAAAAGTGATATTGGTATTATAAAAAAGGCATTTAATAACCCGGATACGGAAGACTATGCCATTCGCGCTGCAATAATAACTCCTGATAGCAGCTTTTATATTTCGTTAACTAAAATTTTTGAGCGCGAGTGGGCGAAACAGCTATACAATTTTCAAAAGTGGCAATTGATTTATAAGGCCTTGGCTAAATATCCTCACCATTCTGAAACACTAGCTTTGTTTAACAGAACAGTTTCAACAACCGATGAGTTTAGGTATAAAGCGTTAGGCGCTGACCTTTTGATAGCAATAACCAAGTACCATCACCCGATTTATGACCCAATTAAAAAGCAAATTAAATTAGACGAATACGAAATGAGAGAAGTAAAGGATGCGGTTAATGGTAATGATTAAAACAACCAAGTCCTTAGTTCTTCGCTAAGTATTTCACTTTAGCAGTAATTTCGCCGGGTATCTGTTGAATAACGGATTCAGGATTTCCGCGCTATTCAGTATCAAGGCAATATCGGTTTCGTTAATTGCATTACTTTAAATAGCTTTAGCGGTAAAATTAATCCTAAACGATATCGGAATGTATGAAATTGAAGAAACCGGCGGCGCCAAAATTGGCTTAGCCCAGGCTACATGGCCATTTGTTAAATTGCAAGTCAATAAAAATGTGTTGCGTTTAAATGCATCAATTCTAGGCAACCTTTATTTCCGGCCTTCTGACATTATCTCTATCGAACCATCTTCGCTATTTTCCGGCGCAGGGATAAAAATTAATCACCGTGTTAACGGATATAGTACCAAGGTTGTGTTTTTAACATCTGGTAGCCGTGACCTGATAACCCGAATAGCGAGCACTGGCTTTTTAAATAATACCGACCCTATACCAGTTGAAGTTGAAGAGGAGATAGTAAAGTATCAATCAAGTGGAAGTTTTCCTATGAGATGGCCAGCTGTTATAGTTTTTGCTATTATCTGGAATTTATTATTTCTTGGTGATCAATTAGGTTATTTTGGTAATGCTGATAACAATGCTCCTATAGGGACGGGCGCGCAGTTGGCTTTAGCATTTGCCTTTTTTTTCGCTCTAATCACCCTACTGTCAGAACCTTTTAGCCGGCTAATATTAAAAGAAGGTCGCAAAACGAAAGAAATTAGATCATTTTTATTCTTTATGATGTTGATAACGGGATTTATGTTTATGATGATTTCAGTTATACCAATTTAGCCTTGCGAAAAGGCCTTTCGATAATTTAGCATACATAAAACCAAGCGATTCTTTCATTGGAGAGGTAAGAACATTTGCCCACTTTATGGCAAGCGGGAGTCATAGTGCTGAAAGTAATAAATGCAAATATGCTGAAAAAGTAACAGACTACCTTCGAGCATATTGTGATCCTTCATTTACAGTTGAGCCCCCTTTCGAAGATTGGGAAGTTGCTCTCCATAGACCACCGGCTTTAGCAGATCAGGCTTAATGGGGTTGAGTTGATTGTTCTGGATGAAAAGTGACTTATTTTAAAACTAAACGTGCCTATCTAACTATAGCCAAACTGCCTGCCGCAATTGTCTTTCCCTTTAAAGTTATACTATAATAGTAAACACCCGGCTGAGCCAAACTTCCGTTATAAGTACCGTTCCATGGACTATATTGGGTTTGCTGATGAATAAGAGCGCCTGACCTGTTCCAAATACTGATATTAACATTGGCCCCATTGATTAGTCCTTTAATTTCCCATGTGTCGTTTATGCCATCGCCATTGGGTGTAAATGCATTAGGGACAGTGATCATACCAATTTCGTCGTCGGCTATGTTTACATCAACAATATCTGATGTGGTAAACAATAAATCTCCAAATTCATTATTACGCGCGCTGTAAGCAATTTGCCTTGTGTTGTATTGATTAATTATATTATCATCCAATATTTTTACCGGGGTTTGCAGGCTGTTTTTCATTGCCGGTAAAGTGATAGTGTTAGTTGTTGCACCCAATCTCTTATCTTCAGTAATTTCCAACCCGCGCCATTCATAGTTAATAAGGGTGTTGGTTTCCATCACATAATCATCAGGGAGTTTAATAGTAACATTTGCAGTATTTCCTTCTTTAATTTCTAACGCCACAGGCTGTAATAGTAATTTAGCCTGTGCAATATCATTATCAACAGCTGTTAATTCCAATTTATCAGTTATAATCCCACTACTGTTTTGAAATTTAAATGTGCCGGGATAACTACTTGCGCCTGAAAAAGATAAAGCAAGCTGTTTATCTGTACGGATAACATGATCATCCAGATAAGTAATGGTAACATGTTTATTTGCACCCAGGCTATCAATTCTAACCTGTACATCTGTTTGTTGCAAGAACGGGAACCAGGTTGTAGGATTAACTGAAAAATTTATTGGATCTTGCAACCTGTAAGGTGCTTTCAGCTTAAAAAAAACATCTGTTTTGCTATTTTCGAGCACTTTGTCGCTAAGCGTTACTATCTCTATAACCCTGTTTGCTTCGGTATTATCAACATCAATTATCTTTATTTTAACCAGGTTATCCGTTGAGGTAAACGGGCCAAAAACACTTCCGTTTTCAACTATCCTCCCTAAAATATATTCGTCTCCTTCTATTAAATTATCTGCAATTGCCTTTACATCTATGGCCACCTTGTTGGTATTTGGGGGAATAATTATTTCAAAGGGTTTATAATCATTAACGGCAGCCCCGTGTGCTGTAGCTTCTTTAACAAAAGAAAACCGCAGCTCTTGTTTTAGCCAAACATTCTCCGGCAAACTCACGTTAATTTTGCCAATACTTCCTCCTTCAGTTATTTCAGGTGTATAGGTAACAGCAAACACCTTGTTAGCAGGCGTGTTATCGTCATCCTCAATTTTGAATACTGTGCTTGCCGGTATCAAGTAACCCGCAGCCGTGGGGTTCAATGTTAAATTAAGTGTGAACTCTTCAAGGCTTTCTATGTAGTTGTCATTCAATACGGGTATGGTTAGCAGGGTTTCGGTATAACCTTTCTTTATAATTACGTTTGGTGGCAGTACTATGTCGCCATCATTTGTTTGCGGATCCTTGAGTGTTAGTTGTATACCAATATCTTCACTTGCCGGACAACCGCCCGGTAACAAAAACTTTATTTTAACATGCTGTAATCCCTCTTTACCATTTTGCACCAGTTTAACCTGTACTTTTTTACACGAATCTGGATCCTGATATACATACTTGGTCCAAAAGTAACTCATGTCTAAGTTTGATTGGGTTTTATAAGATTGTTGATTAAACACAAACTCTGTAGTGTAATAATCTAAATGCCGCATTAGCATATTAAGCGTATCGGCATACATTTTTGTAAAACTGCGCGTAAATGGATCAGTACTTGAAAAATTTCCTGCTTCGGGCTTTAAAATAGTTTGATTAAAGTCTTTGCTCATAAATATCCAGTCAAATTCCTGACTGAAAGGAACCTTGGGCGAATTAAAATAAAACCCATCCCCGTTATCGCTTATAGCATCATAAACGGTTCTGTTATTGATCTTATCGGGTAAAAATTTTACAGAATCAGTAATTTTTAAGTTGCTGTCAAACTTGATGTCATAAAAACCAATATCATACCAACCATTGGCATTTCGATCAAACAAGTGTGTAAACATTTCATAGCCGCCATTATGTTTCCGAAGCGGCATCGGAAAATCACCATATGTAATAAAAGGCGAATCAGATACTTGATGACAATTTTCATCAAGTATTACCCTGTACTTTGGCATTCCTCCTCTACTTATAATCACACTTGCGTTTCCGTTTTCTGCGGATACCATTAACTGAGGAATTGAGCCTACAGATTGATCATGATAAATGGAGGTAACTTGGCCGGCAGAATTCACTTTTGCCACAAAGGCATTGGGCGTACCACCATTGGGATTGTTGGTGTTTAAAACACGCCCTTGTAATTCCAGTCGACTATAAAATATGGAGCTCCAATAAACGCCATCTTTAGCCAAAGCTACAGGGCCACCGATGGTAGTGGTAGTATTCTGCGTGTTCTCTGATATCAATCCCCAAAGTGTTTGACCTTTTCCATTAAACTTTATTAAAAAGGTGCCTCCGGCTAAAACTTTGCCGTCATCAAGCGTAATGTCGCCGCCCGCGCCAGAGATATAAATATTTTCATCTGCGTCAACCGTTAAATGGTAAATTATATCAGTAGGAAATTTTGCCGGATTAGTATTATTGGAAATTGTTCTTGACCACAACAGGCGGCCTGAACTGTCAAACTTACCTATTACAGAGTAGTCGGCAGCTCCATGCCTTGGAAAAACCTTACCATGAAAATTAATATCATCTCGCGAGTTAATAATTGCGTAAGCATTCCCCGCATCATCCAAATACAATTGACACCTCGAACCTTGAGAATATCCCAACAGGGTAGATTGTATGTAGCTATTTTGCGCCAGCGCCTCAAAAAAGAATGAGCTTAACAACAAAAAAAGAAAACAGATAAATTTCATTAAGATTTAAGTTGACCAAAAATAGTGGTTTAGCAGAACAATGGCCATACTTTATATCATTTGATTTTACCAGCTTATTCTACTCAAACTTGTTGATAAAAGGCCGGTTTGCCGTAAACTAACTTAAAGGTCTTCTCCAGATAAAAAGATATACAATATCAGGAGCTAAACTACCAAACAAATGAAAGGTATGCTGAAGAGCAAGTTGTGTACGGTCATCCACGTGTTTTTTAAAGGAGGCTATTAACGCCGGAATAGTTGCGAAAAGTAATATAAATAAAACTGTTGAAAATAACAACCAATGATCATTTTTACACATCACAATACCAAAATATGTTAATGACACGAAACCGACAGCCAGGGGCAGTGTCAAGCCCAGCGCATGTCCTTTCTGGCAATGTATAAGTTCATGTGAAATCATGTAATAAACATACATGTTGGGTAAAATAAGGAGCAGACATAACGCGATAACAAAAATTGTATATACACCCAATAACGTAAAACTCATTGCCTTGGAAAGCAACGGTTTAACTGTGAGTGATTGCATGGTTATTTTATTTGACGCAGTAGAAACAAATTCTGCAAATAAGCGATCGTTTTTATAAGGCAGCGTATATGGAAAATGCAATGACAATACATCAGTTTTATTCAATGTTATTGCCTTAAGCTCGTTGAAATGAGTTACAACACCTACTCCACTATTAATTCGATAAACAATTGGATATGAAGAAGTATTATTGTCCACATCTTTTATGCTGAACATAAACTCACTTTCATCATTACCTGAATCATCTTTAAAAGAAATTCTGGCTACAGCTTCCTGGTTGGTTAAAAAATCTTTATAAGGATAATATACCGGAACATTTTTTCTGCCACGTTCGTCAAACACCTGCATATTAGCAGTTTTCAATTCGTTGACAAATTTTTTTGCTTCTGTAGGATTATTAAAGTTCACATTTTTGAAATTCACAATTGCGTGATTATGCAAAACCGAAAAATTAGACACTAATCCTGATATTGTATTCTGAACATTGTTTCGGTTTTTACTTTGGCCTTCCCGTCCGTTTAATATATACAAATTGAGTTTGCTTATTTGATGGGCACGAGAAATATCCGGTATCTCTTCGTCAGGTATGCTATTAATAAAGTCGCTTACTATAGTAACGCTTATTTGTTTTCCCTTAAAACTTGAAGTACTGATTATTGAATTAAGAGACCTTACCATTTTACTAAGGGAGGTTGTTTCCCTGTTTTTGTTTTTGTAGCGCAACTGTTGTTTATACCTTTTATTAGCGTTAAGGTAGTTCTTTACAAATCCTTTAAAATCTTCAACTGCGTCGTCCTGCATTAAGTGAAAACTTCCGTTAAATTTATTTTCTACACCTGTATAATAATAAATGTAAGCCTCATCTTTTGCACTTGAATAGCGTTTGTTTTTACTTAGACCACTCAAAAAAAATGGAGGCAACAAATCTGTAACATCATATTCCGCTTCTTCATCGTAGTTAAAAGAATACTCTTCGCGTATCTCTTTCAACAGCGAATCCTTTGCCGCAGGATCAGCAGATATAATTGATGACGTTTTATCAATTACTATGATATTTGACGTTGGCATGGTGTCTTTTAAATTGCTAAAATTCACCGTTAATGAGTCTGGGCTATTATGATAACGAAGTTGTTGAAGCGGGAATTTAACTATCTCTTTTACCTCAATTGGCTGGTAAGAATTGGGATAAAAACTATTTGCATCATTATCATAAGTTATAAATGTATCGCCATGCATTCCAATAGTTACGGTTATCATGGTAAAGCTGAGTGATAATGCAACAAACAAAGGGATTAAATAGGCATACGGATGGCTGAACTTGTTTTGATGTATTGAACTGAAAGAATACATACAGATAATAAGAATTACTACCAGTAAGGGGAACCAATTTATAATGTTAGAGTAGGCAATACCGTAGCATAATGCCATACTTATTAAAACTAAAAAAAACCAGAAAACGGTTCTTTGCCTTTTTGAAAATTCAGGCTGCCGAGTTAATTCCGAACTAATTTCATGATTGCGCGCCATGTGATAAGGTTTGATCAAACAAAGACTTAGGTTAATATTTACTTTTTAAATATAAAAATATTTGTAAAATATTTTATTTACTGATTATAATAATTTCTTCAACATCAAAATTTTATTGCCAAAAAAAATTGGCATCCTTGTTTACTTTGAAAATATATATTAAATTGCTTCCAATTAACTCCACTCTAATGCCTAAACTATATTCGTTTTTAGCCGGATTATATGTAGTCACTGCATCATTGTTTTTCATGTCTTGCGATACCCCCGATACCGACAAAGACGGTTTAAACGACGAAGTTGACAAATGCGTTGACCAGTATGCAAAAACCAAGAACGGCTGTCCAATAAAGCGAGAGGTAAAAAACGTCCACCTTTATATTGAAACGTCTGCAAGTATGGGCGGGTATTTTAGAAATGACGCGGAATTTAAAACCGTAGTTACAGACCTTGCCTCCAAAGTTAACGGCGAAATAAAACCGGTTGACATATGGTTCATTGCAGATACAACTGTTAAATACAATGGGACTGTTGAAAATTTTAGTCATGACATAGCCACCACTCAAATTGCCGACAAGAAAAGCTCTCAGCTACATAAAATATTTGCCGATGTAGCAGCAAATACTAATCCTGACGACATATCCTTCATCGTATCCGATTGTATATTGTCTTTTTCTAATGAAGACATTAAGCAAAACCCTGAAATAAATAAAACCGAAGCTAATAATGCTATGCGTCAAGGCATTTACAGCACCTTTTTAAAGTTAAAAAACAATAATCAGGCGGTAGGAGTTTACAGCTTCCGATCAAAGTTTTACGGCGATTATTATGATTACCAAAACACTAAAACCAGCTTGCATGGTAATAGCAGGCCATATTACATATGGGCCATTGGTAACAGGGACGTGTTAAAAGGATTTATTGACCGCCTTACTCAAATATCAACCTTTCTGCCTGAAAAATCACTTTATTTTGGTTTGGCCGGCGAACCAGTTAAGCAATACAGTATATTAACCCAAGTAGATAAATCAGGCACCTGGAACCTTGAAGAAAACAACAAACTTGAAGATGTTGAAACCACTTCAAACGGCACATTAAGTTTTTGCACGGGCCTTAATCTTGATAACCTACCTCCTTACGCAAAAGATATTGCTTACTTACAAAAAAACCTTCAAATAACAACGGATGGGTGTGTTGCAAGTTTAACCGTAAAACCGAAGCAATCAATTAATACCGACAAGATAAAAGGAAAACTACAAAACGACTTATTTAAAAACTCAACTCATTTTGTGGTGATTTCTGTTTCGAAAATTAATGTTGATAATGCCTCTATCCAATTGAGATTACCGGTTAAACATGACATGTGGTACGAAAACTGGTCTACCGATGACGATAAAAACATAGCTTCAGAAAATGAAGGTAAAACATTTGCCTTCAAGTATTTAATAAACGGCGTAAATGAAGCCTATGAAACCCGAACCAAAAATTACATTGATATATCTATACCCTTAAGCAAATAAATAAATGTTACTAACCATTTTTTCGCCCGTTTACGAGGCGCTTTGTGGGGCGCACCCCGACTACACGGCAGAATACCGAGGTTCAATTTTCGGCTCGGTTGGCACCATTACCCTTGCCATTATTGTGGCCATGTTGCTACTATTTTACGTGGTGCTTGGCAGATGGAAAATGGTTTGGTTTAACCTCATTCATTGGGGTGTTACTGTATTAATTACGGCTATAATATGCTTCTTTATAGCGTACCTGTCTGCAAAAAATGTACTCGAGCTGGTAGACGGATATGTTTGGCGTTTTGCAGTTATAAACGCCATTTATACTGCTGTGATATTTATTTTATTGTCGTTAATATTTAAAAATTTGTCTGTTTTTTCAAAACGGACGCCATTTTAATTTTATGCGTGTATTTGTTTTTGGCATAGGTGGCACCGGAGCCAGAGTACTGCGATCTTTAGCCATGCTTTTAGCCAGTGGCTTGAAATTGGATCACAGTAACCTCGAAATTATTCCTATCATTATAGATATGGACGCCCACAACGGCGACACTGCCCGCACCAGGGACGTATTTAGAAGTTACCACACTATCAGAAAAGCTTTTGTGGCTGCCGGGGCCAACTCACAAAGCGATTCGTTTTTTAACACCATTATCAAGCCGTTTAACCGGCTTGATAGTAACGCTTCTGATATAACTGACATTGATCTTCAATTTGATTTTCAGAACAGAACAGATACGTTTGCTCAATTTATTCAATATAATACGCTTGACCAATCCAATAAAGATATACTTGAACTGTTATATAACGACTCAACAAATCCGGCAGACTTCCCTGAGCTGCACCTGGATCTAAGCGTAGGTTTCAAAGGAAATCCAAATATTGGAAGTGTTGTTTTTAACGACCTGGCTGCATCTCCTGAGTTTAAAAATCTGGAAAGTGCCTATACAGTAAATGACAGAATATTTATTGTGAGTTCAATTTTTGGTGGCACCGGCTCATCCGGCTTCCCAACCTTGGTAAAACTCATCAGAAATTCAACTAATCCTCATTTAAAAGGCACCAAGTTAGGGGCAGTAACTGTAATGCCTTACTTCAATGTTGATGCGGTTGATGATAGTGCCATTAAATCTGCCCTGTTTACCACTAAAACCAAAGCCGCCCTATCGTTTTATGAAAACGACACGGATATCAGGTCAATAAATGCCTTATATTATATAGCTGACCCTAACCAAACCGGTTCATTACCAAATGTTGAAGGCGGCAGAGAGCAAATAAACGATGCCCATGTTATTGAATTATTAGCAGCTACTGCCATAACAGATTTTATTTCGAAGCAAGATGAGCAGTTAGCGACGCCTGCTCACTACGAGTTTGGAGCCGAAACAGATAGCAATCCTTTAACTATTGCTCACTTAAGCCCAAATACAAAAGAACGTTACATAAAGCCGCTTGTACGTTTTGCATATGCGGCACAAATTGCAACGAAGTTTGTTCCGCGTTTGTCTGACAATAGGTTTTATGGCCCTAAAGAGCTAAATATTAGCGCAAAAATGGGGTTGCCAAATGAATACCACAAGCTGCTTTCCTTTTTTGAGAGCTTCAAGAAATGGGTTAGCGCAGAGATGAGCAATAGCCGTAATGGCAGGGTATTGAACACATTTTTATTCGATGATCCGGAAACGCTTAACAACATGATTGTTGGTAAAAGCATACCAAGTACCTGGTTAGCGAAGGGTTTAACACAATCAAAAATTGCCGAAAAGCTCAATAAATTCTTAGACAAAGAACAGGCTAACCTGCCGGCCCCTCAAAAATATCAAAATATACTATTTAAAACCGCTACCGATTGTCTGGATGTATTAGGACAATTACCTTAATTTAATGTGTTATGCCGCATATCTTCAGATTACATAAGGGTTCCATTACAAATATTTTAGACTGGAAATTAACTAATAAAATTACTACGGGAGATCTAAGAGACGTTGTTGATCAAACAGATGTTGCCGGATCATCTGCCGGATCATCTATTCCAACACCAATAGCCCGTCTGTTTTTATTCAATACAGCATTCCAACTTATTGGAAACCAGATCTATAATCGCAAGGCCATTGGTAACAGCATTTATTCAGCCCTGGTTTCTGAAACTTTGGACCTACTGGAGATGCTTTATCTAAATGGGTCTAATTCTGAAATGTTCCGCTACGAGAAGTGGACTTTTGACAAAGACAACAAAAACTTTTTTGGTAAAGACCGCCACCATGGCTTACTATTTGAGTCATTTAAACAAGCAGCTGCACAAGCCCCTTTTGACAATAATCAGTTGGATATCACTATGATATTTTATAAAGAGGGCCAACGGGAGATTCTTATAGGCGGCACCTCGCCTTTTACCTTTGTTTTTCTATCCCCAAATTTTAAACGAAAACATAGGGAAAAGGGCTTCAAACCAATAACAGGCTTAACAACACACGAACACCTTTTTACCAATAACTACAAGCAGTTACATGAACGCGACGAATCTTTCATTTCCTATATCCACACATTAGTAAATAACGCCGGCCCTTCTTTTGCCAGGTTTGCTGATTATGTTAACTGGACAAAACAGTTGTATCCGTCTGTTTTTGAAGGAGAAACTGCCGAGCTGGAAGATATTAGCTATGGCAATAATATGCCTTTGATTGCCGGAAATATTCGTATTACCAAAATAAGCGATACTGATAAGCAAATAAAAGTAAGTAAACACAGCGACTTTAAAATTGACCTGCCACCAGATTCACCTTATGTAGACAAGGCGTTGACACCGTTGTTTTTATACAGCAATATGGATTATAAAGGGCAATATACGTCGCCCTCTAATTTATGGTCAAACAAAACAATTATTAGTGCATTGGCCTATGGGGAAACAACACTTAATAATATAAAAAACAGGGAACTGCCGGGGGCTGGAGGTATAGCATATCCTTTCTTTTCAAAATTTGATTTTTTTGAGAAAAGCCTGGTTACCTTACCCGATTACATATTAGACGATAAAAAGTTTGTAACCCTTATAGATGATCAGGATTTTATACTGCCCATCAAACCTGTATTTTTTAACCTTTTCCCTATTAAAGACATTAAAAAATACGTAAAGGTTACAAGGGCTTTCTCGGGGCATGGCAAAAAGCAGGAGGTAACGGTGCAAATAACAATACCCGTTAACGGCCCCACAATGCACAAAAGAAATATTACAATATCACAAACTTATAAGCAAAATCCCGAAGTACATACAGAGCACGACAGAGATAAATACCCGTTTACACAGTATTACGGCATTCTGGGTATTTTTCCTTTTATACACACAGATGATCAAGATTTACGATTTACCAATAACTACACTGTAGCTTCTTTTGAAAAAACAAACGAGGGTGACCCTGTTAATAATATTTTGTTCTTCAAAAATGACGGTGTAAGCAAAGAAAACTCACCAGCTTACCAACGTGCAGAATACAAGGATGTTAACACCCGCAGTTCATATTATCAGGTAAACGGATCATTTGATATAATTCAAATAAATTTTTTAAAGTCAAGCGTTACACATGGCGGGGTTATTTTGCCGCGTTTTCAAGAAGTAAAAAAGGGAACCGACAACTACATATACGCTATTGATTTTGGCACCTCTAATACCCACATAGAGTATTCGCGTATTGATAATGACCAGGCGGTAGACGTAAAACCTTTTGAAATTACTGAAAACGGCATGGTTATGAGCATGCTTAATAAGCCGGCTTTAATTAAAGAACAGGATGGAGCCGCAGAGTATGAAGACTACGGTAATAAAAAAAGCTTTGGCTCTATTATTGACTCGGTAAGGGTTATTACTGCCCGAGAATTTGTTCCCTTTCAAATAGGACCCAAGAAAAGCAGAACTGCTGAATTCCCTGCCGTTAGTTTCCCTTTCAGAACAGCAATATTTGAAAGCCACAGCGTAGCTCAACCCCAGTTGTTTTCACACGCTAACATTGGGTTTAACATTGATAGAGATGTTTTGGTATACAATCAGGGTTATCAAACAAACATTAAATGGCAGCTGGAATCAAGCCTTACTGACACGCAAAAACAGAACAGGGTAAAACTTTTCTTTAGGCAGCTACTATTAATGATTAGAAGCCATGCGCTGCTGTTAGACCGTACAGTTGCCAACAGAACAAATGGGTGCGATATTAACACCCTAAAAATAGCCATGTCATTTCCGATGAGTATGGATACAGATTTAAAGGACGCTTTATCTAAGTATTTTACTGAAGAAATGAAAACTGTATTTAAAACTGAAGACAGTGGAGAAAGGGCAGCAGAAAAACGTATTGTAGAAGTAACAGAATCAATAGCACCTTACTATAAGCTGCTTAAACAAAACAATAACATTAAGCATGATATTTATTGCAACATTGATATTGGCGGAGGCACATCTGACATAGTACTTGTTAAATATGGCTCAGAAATAAGCAAGTTAGCAAACAACACTACTGTTGAGGAAGAACTACTTACTTGCTATTGTAACTCAATAATGTTTGCGGGCAAACAACTTTGGGGAGGACTGGCCGATGATTATAACCCTACAGACAACGGCTTTTTGGTATTTTATCTTAAACTACTGCAAAAGCGAAATCAAAATGCCTATGAGGAGATTCAAACACTGGTAAACTCCAGGAATATCCGTACGGAAGATCTGGTTAGTTATTTATTCAATTACGAACCCTATAAGCTGGAACATATTTTTAGCGAGTGCCGTGAACTTAAACTTCCGTTGTTACTCCATTATTCTGCATTGCTATACTATATAGCCAAATCATGCAAAGCAAAATCTATGAAACTGCCTAAAACGCTTAGTTTTTCAGGCAAAGGGAGCGAATACGTTGGAATTATCTTTAGTTCGCGCGATCATCTAAAATCATTCACAGCTAAGGCTCTAAGTTTATTCTCGGGCTTACCGATAAACCCTGAATTTGAGATTCCTCCAACAGTAAATCCTAAAGTAATTACGGCTCAGGGATCTGTACTATACGGAGCGAAACCGCTGCTTAAAAAAGAAGAAGACATTTTTGGAGCCGGCACCAAAAATGATGCAGACGAACCACGCATCTTCCCGGTTAAAGATGAATACCATGGCTTATTGGATAACGATAAAGACATAATGGTGCGCAACTATGGCGATTTTAAAGAAAGTATGCCTGCCTACGCCAGCGTGATGAACAATGCTGTTGAATTTTTAGATGTATTTTTTGGGGATGCCGATTTAGTACGGGGATCTGAACGGGCATTAAACATCAACAATCTTACAAAATATAAAGCTTTCTTCACAGGGGCTCAAGATCTGCTTGCCAGCGGGCCTTTGCGCAATAGTTTTAAAACAGCACTTGATGATAAAAACAAGTTTGGAGCTGCTGACGACTCCCCGTTCTTCTTTCCGTTCAAAACATCGCTAATTGAATTATCTAAACAAATTGCCTCAGAGGCCATAAAAGTTAAAGGATTATGAGAAAAATAATATTTTTTTTAAGCATCATTTTATTTCCTGCTTTTTGTTCGGCCCAAAAAACTACTGACGAGCGCAGATCAGAGATGATAATCAAAGCCGTAAATTTTTCGGCAAGCAAATTGAATTTCGAAGGCAAACCCTTTATCCCTGACAACAGCACATACCTTACTATTGAAACTAAACTCAAAGCTTATCCAAAGGCTAATACACTGTTTGGTAAATTCAGATCGTGGAGTATAATCAGGGGGGATACGAAAGAAAGAAAAGCTGTTAAGGCTGTTAGAAGCGAAATTATAAAAGACCTTCCGGAAATTATAGCTAACCTGGATACCAATGCTACAGATTATAAAAACTTCCGAAGCGAGTTAGACAATTTGGCTGGCATAAAACAGCAGCCCACCCAAAGCAACGCACCCGTGTCGCCAACCCCTCAAGCGCAAAACATTAAGCCAGGTTCATCAGATTCAATTGCAATAATAACTCAACAGATAAGGGATTTAAAAAAGCAGACTCCCGACAATAATCTTGCGTTAGCTGGTGTTGCTATTGCCGTAATAGGTTTATTAGTAGCAATTGTAGCTTTGAGAAAGAAATCGTCAACTAAAAGTTCAGACGAAACAGATGCTGCCATGCAGGATAAAAAAACTCTTTTGAAAGAGATTGATCACCTTAAAAATGAAAACATAAATCTACACCAAAAAGTAACTAAATTAGCAGAAGACCTAAACAGGTTAGAAGCTGATATAAGGGAGAATGAACGTTCGGTAAGGAACAAATTAACGGAGTTAGAAAACAAACCTGCTGAAATTATTTTCGAAAATATTCCTAAAAAAAATACTGCTTCGGCTACCAACAATACTGATAACCTTATTGCTTCAACCACCATAAGCGGCGAAAGAGATTTTGGCTCCAACGCAACGGACGCTGAAGTGATGTATGCAAAATACAGCGATGTTGAAACCGGCGGCTTTAGCCCGAGTATATTGAAGGATACCCAAAATGGTGAGCGTGCATTTGAAATACATATAGCAGGTACTACCGGCACATACAGTATATCCGGCGATGAAAAAGTTCAACGCTATGCCCTGCAAAACTTTGAATACCTGGATGCGGCGTGCAATGTAAAGGGTACCCCGCAATCAAATGGAAAAATTGTTACCCTTAAACCGGGTACCTTAACCATGTCTGAAGAGGGAGATTGGATTATTGTTGAAAAGGCTGATATTGAGTTTAAATAGTCAAAACATGTCGCCGGAAGAGAAAAAAGATCTGATCATTCAGGTTGCAAAGGTAATTAAGCGTCAAAACAGCAGTGAGACGTACCCCTATTACCATGACTTTATAAACATTTGTAGTGCTTACGGATTGGATGAATATGCCTTTAACATGGAAATATTGCCCAATGCCTATAGTCAGGTTCCGAAGGTTATAAATTCCGGACCGCATTGCGTAATTTTTGGAGAGCGTTGTTTCACTACAGAACAAATGGGCCTGGTTTTCTTTAATCATCCGTCGAAAAGCGAAATCTACATGAAAGACGATGCCTTTTTTAGAAAGGACATCAGAGAGATAGAGGACGCTGATAAATCAATGGAATTACTTGAGGTATTCAATAGCGAAACACTCATTGACAGGCGATACCTAAAGTTTGTTTATCATTTAAATAAAAACTTACCGTACAGAGTAGAAACATTTTACGCAGAAAACATTGATGCGTTAATTACTAAAGGGTTTGATGATGTTACCTTTTATAACTTAATTCTTAAAGAGTTCCTGCAGGGTTATATCCACATTTGGTTGGAACAAACCGACCTGGAAAATTTTGCTAAGCTTAAACAACATGATAGTTATCACGACTTTTTAACTTTTATTTACGCCGTTAACAAAAACTATCCGTTTTATGTAAACACCCAAACATTTAAAACGCCGCAAGAATTGGTTGTTTTTTGCCAACAAGACCCGGCTTTCAGGCCTGCCCTCCATAAATCACTAACCAACGGAAACATACAGATATGGCTACACGGGATTGGGAAACAGGATTGGTATGACGAGTATTTAAAGCTTTCTACATATATCAATAATTTGGCTGATTACTCCGACAATGAGAAGTTGGCGCTAAGAATTCAGGCTTTACAGCATGTTGCAGATCCAGCACTCTCATTGCCTTACCTAAACGCAAGTGTTAAAAAAATTGACTTTATTAATATTGAGGGAGCAAGGCCCGTTATTAGCGTGTTTAACCTGACCTGCGACAATATTGGATACGTAAAAGCGAGGCTAAGCTTAAGAAACACCGTAAATGACAACAGTTTACAGCCCGAAAGCATAACGTTAAGCAACACAGTGATTGATTTTAATAGTTTTGAAGGAAAAACAGTTGCTTCTGTTACGGTAGAGGTTAATCCGTTGCACTTTGTTAAAGACAAACAATATTCATTTGAAATTAGTATTGCAACTTTATATCAGGCAATAACCATCCCCGTCACCGTAACCGTTGTTTTTCCCAAAAAAGAATATGCCATCTATTTGGCGAAATATGCAGCATTTGGAGCTGTTTTCTTTTTGTTAATAAGGGCTATCGATGAAAAAATTACAGACAGGCAGGATTTCTACCCGGAAATCCCAACTTTCGCAGGTATTTATAACAGTTTTGAAGACTTCTACTGGAAATACATTATAGTTTTTATAATAATGTTATGCGGGCTGATATTAAGTTTCCGGCTAATTAAAAAATTGGAAAAATTGTGAAGACTAACCGAATACTTACTATAGCGGGCTGCCTGATTGGGGTAGTAATTGCGCGATCAATTTTGCCGGATGGCTTTTTATTCTCAACACTTATATTTGCTTTACTTGCAACAGCGCTGTATAACGGATATACTTTGTACCAGATGCAACAACAGGAAGCGCCCAACCCTTTTTCACCTGATATGAATAACGGTACAAATACACGTCCGGCCTGGGCGCCTTCCCAACAAGCCAATTCTGTGTCAAAAATGTTAAATACAAAAAATTTGTTGCTGGCTGTATGTATCGCATCGTTAATACTATACAGAGTTACTGGTCCGATAGCTTTTTACTTCTTCTCTGTAGGCGACAACCTTAATTTTACTTACAGGGGTAACCCTTATATTATTTGGACTGTATATGGCATTTTTGCAGGTGCTATTGTTGGTGGTTTTGTGGCCGTTAGAAAATTTAAATTAAAAAATATTTACGCCCTGTATCCAGCATTTGCTTTAGTACTACTAATTGTTTTTCTTGTTATTTACAACGCTTCCTTTAAATCGCATGATTTCGGGTACTAAGCCTGATAATTTATTGTGTTAGCTTATTCACCATATGCATAAACGAAAAAAGCTATTCCCTGCTCAGAAAATAGCTTTTTAGTGGTCCCGACGGGAATAGGTTTGAGAATGAATTACATCAATTCAGCGTTATTCGACTTCAACGTAATGTTTTAAGCGCTATTTAGCATCATTTGAATTTTACCTACTTATTGTCAAAGCTCTTAATATATCGTTGGATAACCTTACGGGCCTAACAGATGGTGAGCTTGATGCTATCACACTAAACCGCCCCAAGAGCTCACCTCTCTTATTGACGATGACCGTGAGCATGTCTTCAAGGTTGTAGATGCCCTTATCAGGGATACTAAGAAATAGAAAAGCCCAACACGAGGCTGGGCTTCAGTTTGTTATTTGTATTACCAACAACTTTTATACACTACCCACTACCATAGTTTTATAACACAACCTTAATTAATTTCACTTGCTATTAATAACGGGGTTAGAAGTAAATTTAAAATTATAAAAAAGATACCAATCATTAAATTTAGCCCCCCTTTCCTTATTAAAAAGCAACCAATTACTATACCCCCAATAAAAAAAACAATCAAATCAACGTAAAAGAAATAAGGAATATGGAAAAATTTGATTCTCCAATTATATTGTTATGAGGCACTCGCTAAATAAACATATAGATCGTATAGACAAAGTAAATAAATAGCTTTGGTTATAAAAAGGTTATTGGTTATTGATTTGTTTCTTAAGCTCATCCCCTGAAATAGTTTTTTTTCCATCTTGAACACTATTAAAAAAGTTTAGTATTGCATTAGCCACAGTTCCCTCTGTAGCCTCATCCATAGTACTGTGATCTACGCTCTGTCCTCCATACATTGCACCAGACATATCATTGTTCACTACTTGCCCAGGTGTGGACTCAATATTCTTGTCGCCATGAGAACCAACTATTCTCCCCAAAAAGCTGCGCGCTTTGTTTTTTTGAAAATAATTTAAGTTCTTCTTCACATTTTTACTGATTTTCCTATTCACCTTATTACTTCCCTGTCCATTTGCAGCATCTACCGTGACTAATAAATCAACTTTTACATTGGCTTCGTCCAACTTTTTGGCAAGATAATTTGCCAAGACACCGCCATAACTGTAACCATATATCACGATTTTAGCTTTTGGATTTATCCTTAAAGAATGATCTATAGCATCCATGGCGTCTGCAACACTTTCATCGTCCCCTAAGTTATATTGGGTATGGTATTGAACACTTATCGTAAAATCCTTTCTTAAAGGAGCGAAATCTTGCATCAAACGATCTATCACTGGTGTCGGTCCTTGTTGTGAAGCCCACCCGATGTTGGCCCCTGTGAAGAGAATGATTATATCTCCCGGATCTCTCCCCTTAATGTCAATAAACCTTGCTGGATTGTTGAAGGCATACAAGTACGGATTTATACTTTCGTACCTTTCGGTATGCGGATCCACTGTCGTCCATCTTGCTATCAAAGGATCATAGAACCTTGCGCCATAATCGTATTGGTTTAGTTCATCCTACAGCTCCTTTCCATTGTAAAGATATTTATTTATACTGGCTTTGCCTTTGTTGGTGTTATCACCAACAAATTAAATGCGATGTTCTTAGCCTTCCATCACAAATAACAAAGCCCTTAGCGTCTGCTAAAGGCTTGATTTAGTGGTCCCGACGGGAATCGAACCCATATCTAGAGTTTAGGAAACTCCTATTCTATCCGTTGAACTACGGGACCATTTTAATTTCGGATTTATTCGTAATCGCTTATCTAATTTGAAACTTTGGCAAATGTGCAAATTATAGGCGGATAAGCAAAACACATATGCATATTTACTCATCCGCATGTTTGTACATTTACCGTATTACCGAGCCGTTGTTGAAATCTTCAACCGGCGCTACAAAACTTAGTTTGCCTTCGCTATTCTCTGCCATCAGTATCATTCCTTGCGATGTAATGCCTTTTATGTCGCGCGGCTCCAGGTTTACCAGTATGCTTACCTTTTGGCCAATTATAGCTTCGGGCTCATAATATTCGGCAATGCCCGATACTACCGTACGTTGATCAATACCGGTATCAATGGTCAGCTTCAGCAGTTTTTTAGTTTTAGCTACCTTTTCGGCAGTTAAAATGGTACCGGTACGTATATCCATGGTAGCAAAGGTTTCATAGTTAATATTCTCCTTTGCGGGTGTTACCTGCACCTCCTCAACAACAGCAGTAGCAGCCTGTTTTTTGCTGTTCAGTTTTTCTATCTGCTTTTCAATCACCTCATCTTCTACCTTTTCAAACAACAAGGTAGCAGGGTTTAACTGGTGCCCGGCCTTGAATGCTATCTCCTGGTCAAAGTTGAATTGCTCCGGCAGGTTCAGCATCCTTAATATCTTTTTAGCGGTTGCAGGCAAAAACGGCTGTAAACAGGTAGCTAAATGCCCGATAATATATAAACAGTTATGAAGCGCGTCGCGGGCATCATCAGGGTTGGTTTTGATGGATTTCCACGGCTCTTTTTCAGTAAGATACTTGTTGCCTAAACGGGCAATATCCATAACCGACTGCAAGCCCTGGCGGAAGCGGTAGTTTTGCAAGCTGCTATCAATGGCATCATAAAATATACCTATCTCATCGTTAAGGTAACCGTCGGTTAGTTGTATATCGCTCTCTATTCTGCCGTCGTAAAACTTATGCATCAATATCATTACACGGTTAACAAAGTTGCCTAATATGGCCACCAACTCATTATTTACGCGCGCCTGGTAATCTTTCCAGGTAAACTCGCTGTCGCTGGTCTCGGGCAGAATTGAAGTCAATACATAACGTAATTCATCCTGCTTGCCAGGAAACTCTTCCAGATACTCATGCAGCCACACTGCGTGATTACGGGATGTGGATAGCTTATCGCCCTCCAGGTTTAAAAATTCATTGGCCGGCACATTCTGCGGTAGCACATAGTCGCCATGCGCATGCAAAATAGATGGGAAAATAATGCAATGGAACACAATATTGTCTTTACCTATAAAATGGATCAAACAGGTGTTATCAGCTTCATTGGGCTGTTGTTTCCAGTACAGCTGCCAGTCTTTCCCCTTATCAATAGCCCATTGTTTGGTGGCAGATATATAGCCTATAGGCGCATCCATCCAAACATATAGCTTTTTGCCCTTAGCTTCTTCTAACGGCACGTCAATGCCCCAGTCAAGGTCACGCGTCATAGAGCGCGGCTGCAGGCCCGATTTTAGCCATGATTTACATTGGCCAAAAACGTTCACCTTCCATTCTCCATCTTTTTTATCTATCCATTGCTCCAACCATGGCTGATACTTATCTAATGGCAAATACCAGTGCTTGGTAGCTTTTAAAACCGGGGGTTTGCCGCTTAGGGTTGATACCGGGTTGATCAGGTCGGTAGGATTGAGTGATGTTCCGCAACGTTCGCATTGATCGCCGTAAGCATTATCATTATGACAGTTGGGGCAGGTACCGGTAATGTACCTGTCTGCCAAAAACTGCTGAAAATCTTCATCAAAATATTGCTCGGAGTATTGCTCTACAAACTCGCCTTTCTCATACAAATTCAAAAAGAACTCTTGCGACAGATCATGATGAATAGGAGATGATGTGCGGTGATAAATGTCAAAGCCAATACCAAACTCCTCAAAGCTCTTTTTGATCTGCTCGTGGTACTTGTCAATAATGGCTTGTGGCGTAGTACCTTCTTTTTTCGCTTTTATGGTGATGGCAGCGCCGTGCTCGTCAGACCCGCAGATGTAAACTACATCCTTTTTCTTTAACCGAAGAAAACGTACAAATATATCAGCCGGCAAATACGCGCCCGCCAGGTGACCGATGTGTAAAGGTCCGTTGGCATAAGGCAGTGCCGAAGTAATGGTATAACGCTTAAAATTATCTAATTGCGACATTTATTTTATTTATCAATAGCTTGCAAAGATAATTTATTTTGAGCCCGAATGCTAAAGCAAAGTAGCCTGACCGAAGCAGCTAAACTGCAAAACTTTAAGTAATATTGAACATGCATAACGCCTTAAAGCCAACCATACAACCGCAATACTTAAAAAAGGGAGACAAAATAGCCATTACCTGCCCTGCCAAAAAGCTCCCCGCCCCCATGACGGATGCAGTTGCATTGTTAGAAAGCTGGGGATTGGAAGTAGTTTTAGGACAAACAGTAACCGCAAACTATCACCAATTTGCAGGCGATGACGACCTGCGCGCTGCAGATATGCAACGTTTTATTGATGATGACAGCATTAAGGCGATAATAGCCGCCCGCGGCGGCTATGGCACTGTGCGAATGATCGATAAGGTTGATTTTAGTCGTTTAACAAATAACCCAAAATGGGTGGTAGGCTTTAGTGACATTACGCTGCTGCACTCGCATTTGTTGGCCAGTTACAACCTGCAAAGCATTCACGGACAAATGCCCATGAACATACCCGACGCTTCGGCACGCTCCTTAGAAACGCTGCGAAAGGCCCTGTTTGGGGAGAAGCTCGCGTATGAGGTTACTCCGCATGCCGACAATCGTGAAGGTGAGGGCAGCGGAATACTCACCGGCGGCAATTTAAGCTTGCTGATATCAGCCATAGGCTCCGTTTCTGATGTTGATTACAGCGGAAAAATATTATTTATTGAGGATGTAGGCGAATACCTTTATTCGGTTGACAGGATGATGCACACTTTGAAACGGGCAGGCAAACTGGCTAACCTTGCCGGGTTGTTAGTTGGAGGTTTTACAAGCATCAAAGATAACGACATACCATTTGGGCAAACTGTGCCTGAGATTGTGATGAATGTTGTGAAAGATTATAGCTATCCGGTGTGCTTTGACTTTCCGGCAGGGCATATAAATGATAATTGTAGTTTAGTTTTAGGCAGTTCTGTAAAATTGGCTTTAACTACGCAACAAGTGAATGTACAATTCACAAGCCCTCTTTTATAAAAAGTTAAAATCCATAACTCAATACCAGGTAAATTTTATTGGTACTTGCGTGTTGACCAATTGCATCGGTTAAGCTGCTGCTCATTTCGTTTCTTACTTGTACCGCATACTTTTTGTAGCCAACACCTACGCCAAATAAAATACTTGTTTCTATTTTGCGCAGGTTATCTGCCGAAACAAGCGCTTTGGTTGTTGTTGTGGTTGTTGTGTAAAAAACATCTTCAGCAACTACTCTATTACGTGTGCTGATAACAACACCATTGGCTATACCCGCATTCAGGTACCATGAAATTTTATTTCCGCCAAATGTATAGCGAAGCATGTTATTTATCTTAATAAATGAGTTTCCAAAACTAATATCATAATTAGTACGAATATCATTTGACTTTGTATACGTTGCTTTGTGATTGATGGTATAAGCATTATAAATAGCCTCGTTTATCAATGACCATGCATTGCCATTGCCTTTAAAAAAAATTTCAAATCCAACTCCGCCTGTTATACTTGCTGACGTTTGTTTGTCAATCAAGCTTAGTGGTATGAGGTTTGAGCCTGCACTATTGAACTTAGATAAGGAAACGCCTCCTATTATGCTCAACGCAGTTTTGGTTTTTTCCTTAACTTTAATTGTCCCTGCATCCAAGTGTCTGCAGTTGTAATACAGTTTAAATAAAGCTACCATGCCAGACCATGTGTAATTTGTAGCGTCTATTTTTGACTCAATATCACTGCAATCATTTAAATACTGTTTAAGCTGACCAACATACTCTTTACTTTCAACAATATTCCTTCGGCCTTGCAAGTCAACATAAAAACGTTTATGATTTAAGGTTGCAATTGTCCCATCAACACCTGTAATAAAAAAGTGAATTTTTGATTTACCATCTTTCAGATAAAAGAGGCTTTTTTCACCACTAACCAATGTCAGCAAAAAAGCACTAACAGTTTTAAGCTCATAGGCCCTTGAGTAACTTAATTGTCCATCCGTATATGCAGATGTGTCGATAGTAACAGTAGCGGCTTTATAATAGCTGTCGTTAACAAAAAAGCCTTTTATATCCCTACTACTGTATATGGTAGCAGCGGCTTCGTTTTGTGTTTTGAAACTAATAGCTGTTGGGTTTTTATCCCACTGCTGATAATTTATAGTGCCTCTAATTGTATCGCCTTTGAGGCTTAATATGTACCCACTGGTAAAATTATCTTGTGCAAAAACTGTTGAGACGAAAAGGGTAGTGCAAAGAATAAAAAGAAATAGCAGACGCATGCTTAATTATGATAAATCTGGTTAAGGTCGCGAAGCTACACAAATAGTTGCTATTAACCGATAAGATTATCAAGTCGATTAAAACCACAGTTAAAATATTACTTACAAACGCATTTCTTTAAATAAGATTGATATATTTAAGCGTTACGTATTACACATTAGCTTATGAAAAAACCACTTTATTACAGCATTGCCTTTTCTGCTTTAATGGCTTACCAATGTAGCGCTTTTGCTCAAATAGGAGTAGGCGTTCAGTTTGATAACACGGATGTCAACTATGGGGGCAGATTACGTTCCAATTTTAACGACCCCAATTACCTTTATAATACCTGGGCAAAAGGCTCGGTTTTACAGGGCGATGGTAAAAGCTTTAATAATTTGGATCTGATGTTTGACCGCTCCAAATCAAGAGTGCTTTTTAAAGATGCGGATGGCAGCACTAAGGCTTTTGCTGTTCCTATAGCGCAATTCTCTATTAGTTCTCCTGAAAGTCCTTTTGCTGCAGAAAAAATCTTCAGACGAGGCTTTGAGCCTATTGACGGAGCCACTGAAGCAACTTATTATGAAGTACTCACAGATGGGAATATAAAATTATTAAAGCTAACCGAAATGAAACGTGTGTTTGAACGTGCGCCAGGCTCTCTTTATGAAACCAAACAAATTAAGCCCGCCTACAATTACTACGTTGCTGAAAACAATAAGCTTACCAAACTGCGTAGGGAGAAAAAATTTGTAATAAACCTGCTTAAAGAAAAAGTCCCGAATATTGAGCAGGTAGTCGCAAAATTGAATTTGCAACACGAGGAAGACCTTGTAAAACTATTTAGCAGCATAAATTAACATACCGTTTCGAGCTGAAAATTAAAACAAAACCCCCGATATTAATATCGGGGGTTTTTGTTTTAGCGAGTTACCTACAATTACGGATTAACAATAATCAGTAATATTCTGTAAGCTTGGTTTGTGCTAATTACATATCCGGCTTTATCAACACTTTTGATGCTAACCGGGATAGCCCAACGACCGGTTTTTAAACCCGGGAAGTTGTTAGGTGTGTAAGTAATTGTAACACCGCCTGCATCTCTTGAACCGGCAGGGATTGTAGTTATCCCTCCGTTTGCAATAGTAAAATTAGCATCTGGCAAACGTTGATATTGATTAGCCGCCGTTAATGTAGCATTATACGTAGCTAATCTGGCATCATCCGAAGCAACAGTTACTGCAATGTTCTCTGAAGCAACATCTTGAGCCGACAAGTGGATAGGTAGCGTAACCGATACAGGCGTTGCACCAGCAGCAGCTAAAGATATAGTCTTCGATATGGTGAAAGTGGTACCACTTACAGGCATATTGATCACTTTATTGCTTGATGCCACTTCCTGGTTTAAACCGTATTTAAATTCATCATAGCCTTTATCCTTCAAACATGATGACAAGCTCAATGTAAGGGCGGCAAACGATAATATTTTCGTGAATTTTTTCATTTTCTTCTTCTTTAAAAATTAAACCTATTATTTATCCCAAAAAACAGCTGATGTTTGAGGATTAATAACACCTTGCGCGTTTACATTAGTAGCATTGTAGTTAAATTCGTTTTGAGGATATTGCAAACGCAATGGTATAACGTTGTTAACTCTTGCCGGATTCAATGATAATGGAAGGTCTGCAGGAACCCCTAATCTTCTGTAATCTGTATAAGCCTCCAGGTGGTTTAAGCCAATTAATGACAACCATTTTTCAAAAACAATCACTTTAGCTTTACCATCACCAGCGGTTGCTGCTGCATATTGGCCGGCAATATTTCTTTTAGTGATGTAATCAGTTGCTGCTGCACCTGGTGTTGTAGATGCACCTGTTGAAGTTTTATTTACACCAAGGAAATTAAAAGATTCTGTTATTGCAGCAGTTAACAAAGTTGTTGCATCACCACCAATATAACCTCTGGATGCAGCTTCTGCCTGTAAAAACAAACTCTCAGTAGCGGTTAACACCTGTTGTGGTTGAGATACCGATTTAGCAAGGCCAGGGCCAGCCACATCAGATTGATTGGGTGCTTTATATGGATCAGTATTAACAACAACCTCTCCAAACTGAGCGCCTATGTAGTTATATAAATAAACTGGGCCGTTAGGAAATTCTGGCGCCTCCTGTTTAGGGTTTGTAAAGCCTGCCTGAGGATTAGTAAGAGGCGTTTGAACCTTACTAAACACGAACATGTAGCGATAATCATCGTCAGCACCCTCAGTTGCAGCTTGTTGTTGACCTCTGGTAGTCGTATTGTTATTCGCTCCGAGTCTACCATCAGGACCAGCAAATTTTGAAAGTATAAATGTATTTGCCCTGTTGTACTGGTCAGTAGCACCTAAAGCCGATAATTTGTAAGTATCCCAATAAGGGTTTTGCTTTAAATTTACAGCTACGTAACCGGGGTTTACAGCTGCATTCTCTCCGGCACCAAGGTAACCAGCACCATCAGCGGTAATTGCCGCAGATACAGTCGCAGCTTTAGCACCAGTTGTAGGCAATTGCGACATGTGCACTAATAGTTTCAGACGCATAGTGTTAGCCAATTTTCTCCAATACACAGATTCGTTGGTTGTAGCGCTGCTAACTGTACCGAACATAATGTCGGCAGCCTGTATATCAGCGTCAGTAGTAGCCGCTGTAGTTTTCAACAAAACAGCAGCCTGATCTAACTGAACAAACAGGTCGTTGTAAATGTCCTCAGCTTTATCATAAGGAGGAGTAATGTTGTTAGATACATCAAACGCTTTTGAATATGGCACATTGTTGTATTGATCAACAAGGTTCATAAAACCAATGGCTTTAATAATTTTAGCTACTGCCACATAAAAAGGCTGATCTAAAGCTTTACCTTGTTTTTCCAGAATTGCAACGTCAAATAGTAGATCGTACCAGTTTGACCATTGCGTAGCATTAAAAGCGGCAGTGATTTGGTAAGATTCAATCTCTGCGGATTGACCGTAAGTACCTGAATGTGCCCAATACCCAGTCCATTGTGCAGCGTAATCATAGCCAGTACCTGTACGCACACCAAGTGTATGTAAAATACGTGGTAATAATACCTTTGGAGTAATGGATGCTTCGGTAGGGTTGTTTGGATTGTTATTTATATTGAAAAAGTCTTTCTTACAGCTCGTTGAAAACAACATCGCCGCTGTAAAAACCGAAATAAATATTTTTTTCATCTCTATATCTATTTAATGTGTGTTAGAATGTAACTGTTATATTACCACCAATTGTTCTAACAGGAGGGTTAATTGTTGAGTTACTTATACCAGCTTGATTACCTGTTGTTACGCCGGTAGTACCGCCGGTTCCGAAACCAGTTGATGCACCGCTAAAGGTAAAGTCAGGATCCTGATATTTGTTGTTTTTAGGCAACCACAATACAAGGTTTCTGGCAGTTAATGCAACACTAAGCGCTTTTACAGTTTTTGTGCTACCAAACACAGCTGCTACAGGCAGATCGTAGCTAATAGATAACTCTCTGAATCTCCATGAAGCTGCGCTGATTAAATAGTTTGATTTAACAGAACGACCAACGCCGGTCCAGAAACCTTCCGGGCTGTTTAAAGTTACGCTGGTGTTTGGAATGTACGGACCACCTGCAACAGCTTGATAAACAGAGTTAGGGAATATAAATCTCTCGCGGCTATTAGTTGCAGACAGATCAGAAACACCTGTCCATGACATTGCGTCGCCGATATCAGCATAAGCCTGGTGACCACCTTTGTATTCAAACAAAGCAGAAAGGTTTAAACTTTTCCAACGAACAGATGGATTTAAACCAACTACCCATTTTGGCAAGGTTTGACCATATATTACTGTATTAGTTGCAGCAGTTGGAGCACCGGTTAAAGCACTAACAATAACTTTTCCTGTAGCAGGATCGCGGTTATAGTCTGTAGCTCTGATCATAAATGCTGGATAGTCTTTTATTGCGTAGTTACCTGCAGCAGTGTATCCACCAATAAATACCTGATCAAGACCAGGGTATACTGAAGTTACAACGCTTTCATTGTAAGTAGCGTTAGCAGCGAAATTAACATGTACCTGACCAAGGTTAACCAATGGAGTTAATTTTAAGTCCATCTCCAAACCTCTGTTCCTGAAAGATGCAGCGTTAACATATGCCTGAGTATAACCTGTACCGCTTGATACTGCGATAGGAATGATCTGGTCAGTCATCTTTTGGTTGAACGCGGTTAATTCCACGTTAATTCTGCTGTTTAAGAAACCTGCTTCCAAACCAACCTCTGTAGCCTGAATAAATTCAGGTTTCAATGCCGGATTATAAGTGGTGTTGCCTGCAGAATAACCGGCAGTTGAACCATAAGGGAAGCCACCGCCCTGATCAAAAGTTGCAGCTAACTGGTACGGAGCTATATCAGAGTTACCTGTTTTGTTCCAGCCACCACGTAATTTTAAGTAAGAAAGAACATTATTGTTTTTCAGGCCATCAATGGCATCGCTAAGGATAACCGAACCAGTAACGCCTGGATAGAAATAGCTATTCAAACCTTCTGCTAAAACTGAAGTTTTTTCGTTACGTGCTGTAACCTCTATGTTTGCCCAGCCTTTGTAACCAACACCTGCACTGCCGTATACAGCAAACAATCTTGATCTTCTCATTGGAGATGAACCGGTAAGCTCGCCGGCACGCTGACCAATGTTGTAAAGATCTTTAACGTTCAACACTGTAGCACCAACTCTGGTATCGCGACCGTCATCCTGACGAACATAAGTACCAGCGATAGCTGTCACTTTGAAATCTTCGTTAATTTGTTTGTTAAAAGAAGCGAACAACTCAGATGACATACGTTGTTGCGTGTAAGCGCGTTCTTCAACAGCACCCGGAATCAATCCAAAACCTCTTTCGTCATGACCGAAAGCATTTGCATTCTCACCTCTTGATTTTCTTCTTTCAACAAGTGTAGTGCTTGTTAAAGATCCGCGGTAAGTCAAGTTCAACCAATCTGCAACTTTAAAGTCTAAATTCAAATCAGCTTTTAGATCTTGTTTTTTACCTTCTTTACGCCAGTTATCAATAGCAAAATATGGGTTTAAGCCATAGTTTGTAAAGTAGTAGTTGTAAGATGCGTAAGGATTGTTTTTGTAATCTTTGTAATCTTGTAAGTTAACGAAACCGTTTGTGTTGAACAATAAGTTCATCAAACCCTGATTCAAACCAACGTTTTGAGTAACGTTGTAATCAGACATACCTTCCTGGTCAAACAGGTTATAGTTATTTTGTACGTAGTTTGTGTTTACACCCACTTTTAATCTGCCGTATTCTTTAGCCACGTTTAAACGGAAGCCACTTCTACGGTTTTTATCGTTAGGAACTATACCGTTGGTTAACGCGTCTTGTAACGATAAGAAAAAGTTCTTTTCTGAATAAGAAACGTCGTTTTGAACGATAGTACCGGTTTTGAAGAACTCTTTTCTTGAGTTATTTGGGCTATATTTAATTTTTTGAGTTGTTAATGCGCCAAATACAGGGTCAACAATACCATCCAAATCAGGACCGATCTGAGTCATCGCACCATCATAACGCGGGCCCCATGACCAGTTCTCAATTGGATCATAACCGCCTAAACCGGCAGCGTTACCACCACCACCTAAACCAAATTGATTTTGAAAACTTGGAAAGAAGCTAACTGATTGAAACTGAGTAGAGTTACTAACTGTTACTACCGGAGCGCCGGTTTTTGAACCTTTTTTGGTTGTAACAATGATAACACCGTTACGTGCATCAGAACCGTAGATACCGGCACCTGATGAACCTTTAATAATGTTCACATCCTCAATGTCATTAGGGTTGATAGATGACAGGTAGTTAATATCAGTTTGAACACCGTCAACCAATAATAAAGGGTTGTTGTTACCGGTTAATGAACGGATACCACGAAGGTTGATCTTAACGTTCTCAAATACACCGCTGTTAGTTGTGGTAATGTTCAAACCAGAAACTTTACCTTGCAAACCGTTTGCTAAGTTTACTGCGCTACCTGCGTTGATAGCTTCGTTTTTTACCACTGCAGAAGCATAACCTAACTCTCTTTTTTGCCTTTCAATACCTAAGGCAGTTACCACAACTTCGCTTAACAGCTTATTGTCAGATTCAAGAATAACGTTTAGTACGCTTTGACCTCCAACGGTTACTTCCTTTGTTTGAAAAGCAACGAACGAAAACTGCAAAACTGCGCCGGTTGGTGCAGAAATAGAATACTTACCGCTTGCATCGGTAGGTACGCCGTTAGTGGTTCCTTTGATTTTTACTGTTACTCCCGGAATGGGTAAGCCATCGTCTTTGGCTGTAACCGTACCAGTAATAGTACGGTTTTGTGCAAACGCTTGCGTTAAAAATAACATCAAGAAGCACAAACTTACTAGTAGAAGTTTTTTCATGCGTTTGAATAAATAAGATCAGTTAATAGTTAATTAATCATAAAAGTAGTGTTACATTATTGAATTCACAAATAATTTCACTAAAAACCGAAAATTTTTTTCCTAAAAGCAGCCCTGATAAAAATATTTAAATAATTTCAGTACTATGTATTGCATAATACATTTTTAAACATATATCTTTGTATTATGATTGCAGAGAACACACAAACACAAATGCGTAAGGGTATATTGGAGTACTGTATACTCTCTATCATCGCCCGCGATGAAACCTACGCTTCAGATATAATTGCCGAACTCAAGAAAGCCCAGTTGCTGGTAGTTGAGGGCACTTTGTATCCTCTATTAACGCGCCTTAAGAACAATGGGCTGCTAACTTATAACTGGGTTGAATCTACATCAGGCCCTCCACGCAAGTATTACGCCCTATCGCCCGAAGGCCGCAAAGTGCTTGAACAGTTAGATACCACCTGGAACGAACTGGTTTTTGCCGTAAACACCGCCGTTGGAAAAAATAAATAACCCTGAAAAATTTGCACCATGAACAAAACCATCATCATAAACATAAACGGCATTGTTTTTCATATTGAAGAAGATGCTTACGAAGTACTTAAAAACTACATCACAGATGTAAAGCGCCATTTTCTTAATTCGGCCGACAGTCTGGAGATAACCACTGATATTGAGAACCGCATTGCGGAAATGTTTGCTGAAATATTAACCCGAGATAATAAACAGGTTATTGTAGAGGCAGACGTTAAAACCGTAATTGCCCAAATGGGCACGGTTGAAGATTTTGAACATGCCGATGAAGAACCGACTGCACAAAGCCAGGCAGATGCATTTGCCGCTGTTGGCGGCACGCGCACACTGTTTCGCGATCCCGATTACCGTATAATAGCGGGTGTTGCTTCGGGCCTGGGCAATTATTTCAATATATCTGCCATTTGGTTCAGGTTGTTGTTTGCAGTTTTGGCTCCTTTTGGCGGCCTCGGCATTATCCTTTACATCATACTATGGATAGTTGTGCCAAAAGCTATTACACGAGCAGACCGCATGGCCATGAAAGGGCAAAAGCTTACCCTGCAAGGTTTTAAAAACAACTTTGAAGAAGAAATGAGTGCGGTAAAAGGGCAATTAAGTAACCTCAAAAATGAATCAAAGCCGTTTATTTACCGTTTTAGGGATCTTTTAGGTGAGTTGTTTTTCCATATTGGCCGATTTTTCAGAGGCACAGGCAAAGTGCTTTTTAAAATTTTGAGTGTTTTAATTTTACTTACCTTTTTTGGATTCGCCGTAGCCATGGTAATTAGTCTCGCTGCAATATTGATATGGAACACAGGCCCGGTACACATGTTCCCGTTCAGTATAGTAAACAATGAATATTCGGAGTGGATGTATATTTCCATCTTCCTGGTGGCATTCGTTCCGGTGTTGGCTATTATATTGCTTATTTTGAAGGCGGTATTCAACACTGAGTCTATTTCGCGCTCGTCAGGTGTTGTTTTGTTAACTGTTTGGCTGTTTGCAGTAAGCACCGGTCTATACTATGGCAGTAAAATTAGCAAGGGCTTTCGTTCAACAGCAAGCTTTACACAAACATCCCCTTTGGCAAAATCCTCTAACAATAAATATTATTTAACACTGAATGATGTAATGTACCTTACCGGCGAAGACAGCAGCCGGTTAGATATTAAGAAAAACTTTAACGGAACCCTTACTTATGGCGACGAAGAATTTGAAAAAAACGAGCCGCGCAATGTGCAGATAAGGATTGAAAAAGCTGATGTTGATCGTCCCGTTTTAGTTCAAACTTATCGGTCAAAAGGCAGCAGTTATGAAGATGCATTATTTAATGCGCGCAATACCCGATACATATTTACGCAGCAGGATTCTGTTTTGAAATTTGACAAGCGTCTGCAACGTGTTGGTGGAGCAACATGGCACGATCAGGAAATTGAACTTACGTTAAAAGTACCTGTCAACGCAGTGGTTGTTATTAATGATGAGTTTAATTGGTATATTAATGATGGTGTTGATTATTACTCATGCAACGAAATTAACAAAAGCAATGACAACCATTCTGCCGAATTTATAATGACCGTTAACGGCCTTGAATGCAAAGTTGACACCTCTGTAGTTGCTAAGCCCGACAGTTTAAAACGCGTTAAATAAGCCAAAATGTTCACCGCATATATTAAATATATAAGCCTGCTGTTATTCAGCGGGCTTATACTAACTTTTTATAGCCTCAAAACACCTTTAAGGCAACTGAGAGCGAATAGTTTTAAGGCATTCGCTTCAGTAGAAAGTACCAGGCCTAAAGCGCCATTTTCATTTTTTGAAGATTTTATATGCCCTCTTTTTCCGGCACTTAGCAAAGTATAAGTGCGCTGCCCTGCAAAAATTTAAAATTGTTTGTAACCTAACTACGGGTTTCAGCATCTTATTGACAGAATAAGCCCGAGCGCTTTATAATAAAAACAACAGATCGCCTTAACATCCGGCGGTTTAATCAAATCATTAATCAATAAATTTTTAAAAGAGGACCAGTTCTCTTAGGGAAAGCATTTTGTCAATTTTTTTGCATATGAAACTACTTTTTACCTCCATATATACCTTACTGCTAACAATTACCTGCACGGTCACGGCATTGGCACAAACGTCAAAAATTACCGGCACCTTAAACGACGGCGCCGCAAAGCCGGTGGAGTTTGCCACAGTAAGTTTGTTACGCGCTGCCGATTCAAGCATTGTGAAAGGAGCCCTGAGCAACGAAAAAGGAAACTATGCTTTTGATAATGTTGCCAAAGGCAGCTATGTTATAAAGGCAACATCTGTGGGCTATAATACAGGCAAAAGTGCTGCGTTTACAGTTGACGGTACCGGCGCAGTTACTGTTCAGGTCATAACTATGGCCGAAGCCGGAAAAACATTGAACACCGTTAACGTTAATGCCACCAAACCTTTAATTGAACGCAAAGTTGACCGCACGGTAATGAACGTTGAAAACAGCGTACTTGCAGCCGGAAACACCGCATTAGAAATACTGGAACGCGCCCCGGGTGTAACTATTGACAAAGATGACAATATAAGCTTGCGCGGTAAACAAGGCGTTACCATCATGATCAATGACAAGTTAACCTACCTGTCTCAGGCGCAACTGGCCACTTTGTTACGCTCAACGGATGGTACTACCATTGCATCTATTGAGATCATCACCAACCCGTCGGCAAAATATGATGCTGCCGGTAACTCAGGCATCATCAACATCAAACTAAAAAAGAATAAGCAAAAAGGCACCAATGGTAGCTTGACTGCAGGCTACGCCCGTGGACACGCCAACCGCGACAATATGAGTTTGAACCTCAACCATAAAAACGGCCCGCTCAATGTGTTTGGTACTTTTAGCAGGGGTGATAATAACCGCTACCGTGAGCTGTTAATTGACCGTGTAGTAGCCAATCCTGACACCCCGATCTTTAATCAGCTAACAAAAATGCCAACCTTTAACTACTACAATAATTTCAATATAGGCGCTGATCTGGAAACCAGCTCAAAAAATACAGTTGGCGTTGTTGCAAGTGGTTACAGCAACGGCGGAAGAGATATTAATGACAACCATACCGAACGCAGATCGGGAACTGGTATACTACGGTCGTATTTAAACACTTCCTCTTTAATGAATCAGCGCTACAAAAACCTTGCTTTTAACCTAAACGACAGGTTCAAGATAGATACACTGGGGCAGGAGTTAGGGGCAGACCTTGACTATTCAAAATTCAGCAACAATAATATAGCGGAATACAATACATACTACTTTACACCGGATGGTAAACCCGACCCGGCTGCGGATAAAAAACCGTTGCTGTTGCGCAATCAAACCCCTTCAAGCATTGAAATATATTCAGGAAAAGTGGACTATACCAAACCCTTGAGCAAAACCTGGAAATTGGAGAGCGGCTTAAAATTTAGCAGTGTGAAAACGGATAATGACCTGCGCGCTCAAAAATTTAACGGAACAGATTTTGAAAATGATGCCGGACGCACCAACAGGTTTATCTACACGGAACAAATAGCAGCAGCCTATACAAACATCAGTCACCAATTTAAAGGCGGTTCAATACAGGTTGGATTACGCGCTGAAAACACCGAATCAGACGGTAACCTTTTAGGCGTACAGCAGATTAAACGCAGCTATCTGAATTTTTTTCCGAGTTTGTTCATCAACCGCTCATTAGGCAAGAAGCATGATTTAGGATTCACCTACAGCCGTCGTATTGACAGGCCAAATTATGACGATCTGAATCCGTTCATTTACTACCTTGATCCCTTTACTTTCAACCAGGGAAATGCCTTTTTGAAACCGCAATACACCAACAACTTTGAGTTGAACTACACTTACAACAAAACTATTGATGTTAGCTTAGGGTACAGTCTCACAACCGATGTTATAACCGAATTGATTTTAACAAAAGGTAACTTTACCTTCCAAACAAATGACAACTTAAGAACGCAGAAAAGCTATAACGTTAATATTTTTTCGCCATTTCAGATCACTAAATGGTGGAGCGGTAACATTAACTTCAATGGTTTCTACTTAGGCTTTAAATCAAATAGCACAACCGGCAATGTTGATAATGGCCGTGTAGCTTTCACCGCAAAAACAACGCAAACATTTACAGTGGGTAAATTTAAAGCTGAATTAGTAGGAGATTACCGATCATCATTAGTTTACGGCATATACTACCTGTTTCCGCGATATGCAGTCGACGCAGGCTTAAGCCGCAGCTTCGCTAATAAAAAACTAAACGTTAAAGTTGCCTTAAATGACGTTTTCAACACCATGAGAAATGACCTTAACAGTAATGCATTAGGCAATAATTTCTCTATCCGTCAAAAAAGCGATACGCGGGTATTCAGGGTAAATGTTACCTACAACTTTGGCAGCACAACCATAAAAGCAAGACAACACCGCAGTGGTGCAGAAGCAGAGAAAGGCCGGGTTAACAGCGGGAATTAGTTTACAGTGGGCAGTGGGCAGTGGGCAGTGGGCAGTAATTTGACAACTGCCTACTGCAAACCGCCCACTGCAAACTAAAACTACTGCGCTACCATAAACACCGCGTTACAAAACAGCAGCTTGCCGTTTTCCCAAAAACCGCGAAACAACGGGTCATCAGCCATGTAAACTACCGAACCTCTGCCCAGGTTTTGCACGCCAAACAGCAAGCCTTCCTTATTGAGCTTTTGTTTACTTTTGTTGCCAACCAGGCCCGCCACGTAGGCGTCTTTTTTCAGCGTTGCAACGTTCCAACCTTTATTAAGCAACCCATACAGGCTATCATCTAATTTCAGCGTGTAATAGTAGTTAGGATAACCAAATGCCAGCGGGTGACTATTATCCAGATTAACTTTATATATGGCGCCAGCTACGTTGCTGCTCACTGCATCCTTGTTACGATCTTCATACAGCTTGATCTCCGCTTTATCTTTCATGGCATCACCATTATTACCAATGGTATCAACATCTTTTATGGCGAAACCCAGCTTGTTATCTAATTGTGCCATAGCGCCGCCCATAGCTATTAGCTTGCCGCCATCTTTAACCCAATTGGCTATACGCTCGGCGTGGGTATCTTCATAACGGCCATCGGGCAGAATGATCACATTAAAATCAGCCATACGTACCCGGCCCAGATCATTATACCGAACAATGGTTACCGGGTAATTTAGCTGCTGGTCAAAAAAGTGCCATACCTCGCCCATGTTCTCGGGCGCTACGCCATCACCCGCCACGAGCATAATTTTAGGTGGTTTAATGTACCTGATCACATCCGAACCCAGATCAGCGCCTTTTTCAACAAACCCCGATGAAAGCGCCATTGGCTTACGATTATACTGCGCGGCCAAACGCTTAACCATCTCGTCAAGATCGGGCCGGTCATTACCAGAGCGGGTGATGATCAATGAGCCCGGTGTAAATTTTTGTCCGCCTACCTCAAACGCTTTTTCAGAAAAGCGCACTTTTATTCTCTCAGCAAGCAGCGCAGCAAGAAACTTCGCATCTTCAGCCGAATGCCAGGTGCTGATGTAAGCGTACGGTATACCCGTGATTTGTTCTTTGTGCGTTTTTGTAGTAGTTGCAGCAGTTAACTGCAACACCTCTTTAGTACCATAAGTGCGCAAGCCGTAAGCGTATGGTAACGACCATGCTGTAATATCATACGTATTGGAATCAGCAACAAAGGTTTTGGGCTCGAACAATACATTCAGCAAAACAGATTTAGGCTGATACGCGCTTATCACTACATCTTTAGCGCCAACACTAAACTGGCCGGTTTTGCCGGTAAAATAGTCAAAGCCACTGCCGCTGCCTTTCAAACCGGTTTTATACGCTATGCCGTTATTATCTAACAGCTTACCGAGGGCGGCTAAATGATCTTCGTTATCGCTTTTTATAATGTAGGTTTTAAAATCGTCGGTTGGGATGGTGGCGGCGTTATCAAAATACTTTTTAAACTCAGTTACCGCCTTCTGGGCATTTTCCGACGCAGTTTCGATGGTACTCAAACTGTTGGAGTGATGATGGGTAACTCGATCAGCCAGGGTAAGCACATCGCCGGTACGGGTTGTAACCGCCAGTCCGGCACCTATACCGCCCTGCTCATACGTCATACCAATGGAGCCGTTATAGATAGGATAAGTATCACCATAAGAGGGATAGAGCAGATCAAACTCCTCCTTGGTAAAATATAGCCACCCTGCCATATCAAAATACCTGGCGTTGTTTTTGCCAATGATGGTTTGAAACTCCTTTTGCCAATCAGTTATTACCCTGTGGAAAGGCTGTGCCGCCGGTGCGAAGTAATAAGGCGAGTTATAGCCCTGTTCATGAAAATCAACATGTATTTGCGGCAGCCACTGGTTATAGAGCGCCATACGCTGCTGGGTCTCCTTTTGCACTTGCCAGGCCCAGTCGCGGTTAAGGTCAAAGTAATAATGGTTTGACCTGCCTCCCGGCCATGCCTCATTATGCTCGCGGGACGATGGGTCGGTATTAGGCGCTACTCCCTTTACAGAATTGTAGTAGTTAACGTAACGCTCGCGTCCGTCAGGGTTAAGGCAGGGGTCAATAACTACCACGGTGTTTTTTAGCCAGGCCTGGGTACGGGTGTTACTTACATCGGCCATATCATACAAGGTTTGCATGGCGGCTTCGCTTGATGATGGTTCGTTACCATGCACGTTAAAGCTTAACCACACAATAACCGGTACTGTTGTATTAGGCGCTCCGGTTTTGTCCATCCCTGCCAGGCGCAGGTTATTCTGGCGGATACTCTCCAGTTTGCCTATATTTTCGGCAGAGGCAATAAACATAGCCATAAGCGGACGGCCCTCATTGGTGGTACCATATTGTACCAGCTTAACCTGTTTGGAGCTGGCGGCTATGTATTTAAAATAGTCGGCAATTCGGTAGTGATTGCTGAACTGAGTGCCCAGTTTGTAGCCCAGAAACTCATCGGGCGATTGTAGTTTTTGAGCGGAAGCCACAAAAAAGCACACGGAGCAGAGCAGCAGGAGCGTTATTCTTTTAAGCATAGAAGGGATTAGCGTAAACACTAATTTACGTATAAAAAGGCTTGCAACAAAAAAGCGACATTTTATTTGGCTAAGTTTGAGTATGCAACACCAGGCCCAATCCCTCCGCCCTTTTATCGGCTCAAAAGATTTTGAAGTTTCGCGCGGTTTTTATCGAGAACTTGGTTTTGAGGAGACAATTATCGCCCATAATATGTCGGTATTTAAAACCGGCAACCTGGCTTTTTATCTGCAGGATGCTTACGTTCGGGATTGGATAGAGAACACTGTGGTGTTTTTGGAAGTGGATGATCCAAACCGTTATTACCACGAGCTGAAAGCCCTCAACCTGCCTGCCAGATACCCCGGCGTAAAGCTAATGCCTGTACGGACTGAACCCTGGGGCAGCGAATGTTTTTTGCTTGACCCGGCAGGCGTGTTATGGCATTTTGGCTGCTTCAACAAGGTTTAGTTAATACACTAAGTGTACCACATACATATGCGTCTTAGATTTAAATCAAGAACAAGAAAAAGAGTAACACGCTGATTATAAAGGTTATTGATATTTTTACTGCTGATTTGGGACATCAGTTAATTAAAAACCAAAAGAAATTCCCTTTTTGGTCCACCGGTTGGGACACTTTTTTTACACTATGTCAAAAAATCCCTAATCCTCCTTCACCGTGGTCATGTTGCGCAGCTCGGCAAACTCCTTGTTCCACTCGCGGGTAATGGGTTTGGTGGTTGGCACTATGGTAATTTCCAATATCAGCGAAACATAAGCTTCTTTAACATGCCCGCCACGTACCACATAATTGGAATCGGCCAGTGCTATGTGCGCATGCACAATAGGCTGACCTTCAAGAGTACCCAGATTGCCATTAAGCGACAACACCTCCATTGATGGTGTAAACTTTTGGTATTTATATTTTTGCTTCGCGATGTCGTAATAAGCAATCTCCGCGTTTTCTACAGCGCCCAGTCCGCTTATGCTTGCTCCCGGCAGTTTCTCTTTCGCCATAAAAGCATTCAGACTGGCAATTAAAGGCTGCCCTCTTTTTAAAACCAGCAAATAACTGCCATTGCCATCTTTACGATAATCAAGTTGGGCAGCGGTTATAGGTTTTACCTGTGCAGTTGCTACTGCCGCTATTAATAAGAATCCGATAAATAGAAGCTTTTTCATTATATTTTATTATGATTTATAGTGCTGATAAACAAACTCGGGTTAATATAGTGTTAAACATAAAACTGACCGGTTATAACTCATTCTTGCCGGCATAAACACAATTAAAACAATCTGCCAATATTCTATTAAATAAGTAGTATTTAACGCATAAGGTAATAACTTTTATTTTGCTTATTTTGCGTTGACCCCTGCGCTTACCTCTTCTGCTACTATTGATCTATCTGCACTCAACAATTATTTAATTCAATGTCAGACACGTCTAAAATTCGGCAATTAGAAGCAGAACTGCATCAACTCCGGTTGCAGGTAAAACATACAGCGCAATACCAGGCCGGAAAACACCGGCTGGAAAAGGATTATCAGCTTAGTCAAAACGGGTTCCGCACTATTTTTGAACGATCAGCAATCGGCAAAAACATTATTAACAGCAAACTGGAGATAGTGAATATCAATCAGGCACTGTTGACTATGCTTGGTTACAGCGAAGAAGAAATACTTGGTAATTTGATCACTGATTTTACACACCCCGACTTTGTTGAACGTTGGCAACAACTACAGCGTGAGCTATGGAGCACCGACCTCCTCTCGTTCAATTTTGAAACCTGCATGATTAGAAAAAATGGCACTACCTTTTGGGGGCGTGTTACCGCCATACCAATAGAAGACGACAACAATAAGTTTGGTTACCTCACTTTAGAGGATACCTCTGAAAAGAAGGAGTTAGAGCGATTGCAGAACCTTGTAGAAGAACAGATTCTGCGCCAGCAACTTGCCGAAACCGTATTCAAAACACAGGAGGCTGAACGCCGGCGAATGGCTGAGAGCTTGCATAACGGATTAGGGCAGTTATTATACGGCGCAAAACTAAGCCTTAACCAGTTAAAGGCAAATGCTAACGAAGGTGCAAATGAGATAATTGAATATACTCAAAAGTTACTAAACGACTGCATACGCGAGTGCAGAAGCATTGCTCACAATTTAACGCCCCCGGTGCTTCAGGAACTGGGACTAAAACAAGCGGTTGTTGAAATTTGCAAACAACTTACTGATAGCACCCATTTTAAATGCGACGTTAACAGACTCACCAACACAATTGATAACTTTTTAGAAGTGGCCATTTACCGCATGATACAGGAATTAATGATAAATATTGTAAAACATGCCGATGCAAGTGAGGCATTTGTATATTTATCTGAGAACGATTCGCAGCTTATCATCAGAGTAGAAGACAACGGCAAGGGCTTTAACCAAAAAAACTCACTTAAAAAAGGCATCGGTATACAAACCATTCGTTACAAGGTGGCGCTGTTAAGCGGAAAACTAAGCATCACATCAGAAAAAGGAAAAGGAACAAAAGTAAAAATAAGCCTTCCTAAAAAAGTAGCTTAAGCAACGCGGTTGCCATATGCTGCATGTACTGACCGGATAGCGGAAAGTAACTCATCCAACTCACCGTATTTTGACAGGCATGCTTTAGCACCTGCGTTTAGAACGTTTTGTTTTACGGCTGTGAGAGGATGAAAGGTAAGCACAATTACCGGGGGCGACTGATCTATAGCAACAACCTCGCGCGTCAACTCCATACCGTCCATCAAAGGCATGTTTAAATCAGTAAGCACAATGTTTACTTTCAAACCATCTTTGAGTAAAACCAAACCTGTAAGTCCGTCAGTTGCTGATGCCACCACGTCCATATCCTCCTGTCCGGCTAAAAAGCGGCAAAGGCTTTCACGCACAATAGCGTGGTCATCAACAACCAAAATTTTGATCATAACTGATTGACCGTATTCCATGGCCGTGGTTTAATCTGATAGTTAATGCCTATGTACGAATATATTAAGCGAATAGTTGCAGATTTTTTACTATCACGTGTACAACGTAAAGGTATAAAAACAACGTTTGGGAGAAATACCCCATTTACCCGCCGGGGTTTAACGCAAATACCTAAATTAAACAACGTATTTTACGCAATAAAGCAGCAAAACCGGCTTTAATTAAAATCTCTTTAGTTTGCACTTGCTTTTGCTATTGTTCATATTTGCTCTTGCATCTATACTATAGATAGAACATTTACTAATTCAATAACTCAGTCCTTCACTAATTATAAAATGGCAGACGAAAAGATAATATTTTCAATGGCCGGGGTAAGCAAAGTTTATCCCCCCCAAAAAACCGTACTTAAAAACATCTACCTGAGCTTTTTCTATGGCGCAAAAATTGGCGTTATCGGTTTAAACGGCTCGGGTAAATCATCGCTGCTTAAAATTATAGCGGGCATTGATAAAACCAATATTGGCGAGGTAGTTTTCTCTCCGGGTTATAGCGTTGGTTACCTAAGCCAGGAGCCTGAATTGGATCCTGAAAAAACCGTGCGAGAAGTGGTGGAAGAAGGCGTTGCCGAAACTACGGCTTTGTTAAAGGAGTACGAGGAGATCAACGAGAAATTTGGCCTGGAAGAATACTATAGCGATGCCGATAAAATGGATAAGCTGATGGCGCGCCAGGGTGAGCTGCAGGATAAAATTGACGCGGTGAACGCCTGGGAACTGGACACCAAACTGGAGCGCGCCATGGATGCCCTGCGCTGCCCTGAGCCCGATACCAAGATTGCCGTGCTATCAGGCGGTGAGCGCCGCCGTGTAGCGCTTTGCCGTTTACTGTTGCAGGAGCCTGATGTGTTATTGCTGGATGAGCCTACCAACCACTTAGACGCTGAATCTATCGACTGGTTGGAGCAGCACCTTAAGCAATACAAAGGCACTGTCATAGCCGTAACGCACGACCGTTACTTCCTTGATAACGTTGCCGGATGGATCTTAGAGTTGGACCGTGGCGAGGGTTTACCATGGAAAGGCAATTACTCATCGTGGCTGGATCAGAAATCAAAACGTTTAGCACAGGAAGAGAAAACAGAAAGCAAGCGCCAGAAAACTTTAGAGCGAGAGCTGGAGTGGGTGCGTATGGGGCCAAAGGGCCGTCATGCCAAATCAAAAGCGCGTTTGGGCAACTATGAAAAACTGGCATCCGAGGAAACAAAAGAACGCGAAGAAAAACTGGAACTCTTCATCCCGCCGGGACCACGTTTGGGTAACGTAGTGATAGAGGCCAATGGTGTGAGCAAAAGCTATGGCGATAAATTGTTGTTTGATAACCTGAGCTTTAGCCTGCCGCCAGCGGGTATAGTAGGTATTATTGGCCCTAACGGTGCGGGTAAAACCACTTTGTTCCGCTTAATTACAGGGCAGGATGAGCCTGATGCTGGTACCTTCCGCGTGGGCGAGACCGTTAAACTGGGCTACGTTGACCAGATGCATGATGACCTTGACCCTAACAAATCTGTTTGGGAGAACATAACCGGCGGGCTAGAAACCATTATGGTGGGTGACCGTCCAATTAACTCACGTGCTTATGTATCACGCTTCAACTTTAACGGCGCCGATCAGCAGAAAAAAGTGGGTGTACTATCAGGCGGTGAGCGTAACCGTGTGCATTTGGCTATCACCCTGAAAAAAGGCAGCAACGTGCTGCTGCTGGATGAGCCTACCAATGATATTGATGTGAATACCTTACGCGCGTTGGAAGAGGCACTGGAGAACTTTGGCGGCTGCGCGGTAATTATCAGCCACGACCGTTGGTTCCTCGACCGTATTTGTACGCACATACTGGCATTTGAAGGTAACTCGCAGGTGTATTATTTTGAAGGCAACTATACCGATTACGAAGAGAACCGCAAGAAACGCTTAGGCGATACCGGCCCGAAAAGGATCAAGTACAAAAAGCTGACAGTGTAATCAGTCGCTTTTATAAAAGCAATAAACCCCTCCGTAACCTTGTCGGGATACAGGAGGGGTTTTTATTTAATAGATTTCTGTATCAGAAACAGTCTACATATCCATCATCATCTTCATAGGCCTGCCTAATTTCAGCATAGATGGATTGATGCGCAGATAGACCTGAAACGACATAGGGGCTGTTCCATACAAATTTTTAACCGCTGATGGCGACACGTTAAGTGTGCCTTGTATGCCCGCGGTTACATTGGTTTGCTTAAAGGTGCCTAATATATAGTTGGTGCCTAATGTTATGGCGTTGATGTTAAGCGCCGGGTTGGTTGGCAGAGTTTGCAGCAAATCTAAAGCGGCAGCATTTTTCTGCACAAACTCATAGCGGCCATATAAAGCGGCACGGCTCCACTGCATGGTGCTTTCCAGTAAAACTGAAGGCTCGGCACTGTGTCCCTCATGCGAGTTTTGGCCGTATACCAACGTTGTGGCTATATAACTATCAGATGTTAATAGTTTAGCGTGCATAGCCGATGCTGTAAAACGGTTCACGTTTTCATGATGCCCCTCTTCCGGCGCGTGCAGCCAGCCATTTGATACCTGGAACGACCATTGCGATGTAGGGTTATACATTAAACGCACCGAATACGAATCAAAACGGGCCTTATCAAACCCATACCTGAATTCATCAGGCTCTTTGCCGGTGAACACCGAGCCTTCCAGCTTGAAGTTCTTATGCCTTAAACCCAAGGTAGCCACGCCGAAGGCAATGTGTGTAGCATCCTGGTAATGGTGACTCAAAGGTGCATCCGGATTGTTCCAGCCCGACATGCGGTGCATAAAAGCCGAAGGACCTAAAGCGGGTTCGCTCGGGTACCCTACCGATAGCGATACATCTGTGCTTTTTGCTACCCTTTGCGTGTAGTTAACACTTAGCTGCGCAAAAAGGTCATGCGGATGCTGGCGGTCAACCAATAATCTGCCCTGGTAAGATTCGCCTGTTTGGTAAAGCAGCGGGTAGCCGCCATTGCCAACCGTAAACGGATCTAAAGAGAACATGGTGCTAATGGCAAACAAGCCATTGCGGCCAACCTTGCGTTGAGACATGAACATGAGCATGTTGGGAGCGTCAAACTTGCTGCCACCACGTGTGCCTTTGTTAAACAAGTCCTGCTTGTTATACCGTAAAAATATGTCGCCATGTATCATGGTCATCCATTTTTTACCATGTATCATGTAAGCATACATAGGTGTCTCGTCGGGCACCCATGAAGTTCCGGAACCGTCACGCGTCATGGGCAGATCTAACGAGAATTTACTCGTCATGGGCGGGCCGTCGTCGTGGTGAGATGCGTGGCTGGTGGTATCTGTAGTGGTTGTTGTATGATGGTCGTGTTGTGCAAAAACCTGACTTACGCCTAATAAGATAAGCGCAGCCAATGCTGTAATCTGTTTCATGCTGAATAAAAATTGATCGTAATAAAAAATAAGTGCATAGCCGAAAGGCAGGCACGTGTTAAAGAATAGATACGGTCAATAGAGATCAGATACGCAGATTGCGGTTTCTCAGGAAAGGCTCAACTTTTTGTGTGGGAGGAGGTGCCGGAGGAGGGGTTTTGTCAAACAGTTTCTCCAACAGGGCCTGATGCGCGGCGGGGATCAGATCGCTCAGCGAGAAACCCGGCAGATCAAAACTAAATATACCGGGCGCTTTAGATGATGTTTCGGCCTGATGAGCATCTTTAACCTTAACATCAACTTTCTTGTCGCTGCAACCCTTCATTTTTTCATTGTCGGGTCCGCACTTATCGGCAGCAGCATTAATTTTAATTGATGCTACCGTTCCACTGCAAAAATGCACGTTCATGGCAAACCCTGTAGCGGTTATACCGTACAGCAGTATCATGAATATTATTGTGCACTTTTTCATTCACTACAAATGTAGTTATATGCCAATTAATATCAATACTATAAACAAAAAAACCGGGACGTTAGCCCCGGCTCTCTCAAAACTATATGTATATTAAAATTAATTGCCTTGTTTAGCCTGTTGCTTCATTTGATCGTTAGCAACAATAACTATCTCCACCCTACGGTTTTGAGCACGGCCATCAGCTGTAGTATTGTCAGCAATCGGCTCAGACTCGCCTTTACCGGTAGTAGTTAAACGGGATGAACTAACATTAGCAGCAGTAAGGAAGGTTTTGACAGACTCTGCTCTGCGTACTGAAAGATCCATGTTGTGGCTGTCAGAACCGGTATCATCGGTATGGCCAATGATCAGGATATTAGTTTCAGGATTGTTTTTTAGCGATGTAGCTAAGTTAGTAAGGTTAGTTTGCGCAGCTGATTTAAGGGCAGCTTTATCTGTATCGAATAAAATACCCGAGTCAAACTTCACCAAAATACCTTCACCGTCTCTGATAACAGTTGCACCGGGAACTGTTTGTTTGATCTCGGCTGCCTGTTTATCCATACGACGACCGATCAATGCTCCGGCTGTACCACCCACTGCGCCACCTATAATGGCACCTAACGCGGTATTACCAGCGCTTTTACCTATCACGGCACCAATTGCGCCACCGGCACCTGCACCAATGGCGGCACCTTTTTGTGTTTTATTCCAGGAGCTGCAGCCTGTGCCCATAAAAGCGGCGGCTGTCATTGCTAAACCTATTGTAGCTACTTTAAAGTTATACGTTTTCATAATCATGTTAATGTATTATGGTATTAGTCAAAGTAAGTGCCAAAACCATATTATTATATTACCAGAAGGTATTATTCCTGAAACAATAAAAATTTAATAATTTAGAAAATAGCGAAATAGAAAAGATGTTTCCAATACAAAACACTCCGCCAATATGACTGTTTTTTAGTACAGTTCTTGGGCTTGTGTCAGGAAAAAAGCAGGATTATGCGGCTAAACTCTCGGCCATTTTGCGGAACATAGCTGCGCTTACCGGTTTTACAATGAAGTCTGATATCTGTTCGTAACTTTTGGCCTTGTTAATATCGGCCTGATCAACAGACGAACTCACAATGTAAACTGTAATGCGTTTTTTAATTTGCGGACTCAGTTTTACAAATTCATCCATAAATTGCCAGCCATCTAAAACGGGCATATTAATATCTAATAATATCAGATCGGGCAGATCTGCCGCCTGGTGTAGAAATTCTTTGAAGAAGTTAATAGCCAGTTGGCCATTCTCAAAATACAGGGTCTTTGATGCAATTTGCGATTTGTCGATAAGTCGTTTTATTGTGAAAGTGTATATCTCATCATCATCAATCACACAGGCAACATCAATCTTTTTCATTACTACTTATAGGGGCTTAGATAACGCTCATAAAGATAGCATTTTAACACCGGAAGTATTTGGTTGTTTATACTTAAAACAAACAAAAACCCGCTAATTGCTAAGCGGGTTTGTTATTTTTACTTTAGTTCTACAAATCCTTATAAAGCAACCACTTCGCCAATGGCTGGTAGTTTAATATTTACACCTGCAGATGTGAATTTTTCAATTGCTTCGGCTTTGTCAATAGTGATAACCGGGAAGGTGTCATAATGAATGCCGATAACATTTTTGCAGTTGATGAAAGATGTTGCCTTTATAGCATCATCAATCCCCATGGTGTAGTTATCGCCAATCGGTAGAAATGCCCAATCCAGGTTTTCATCCTCTAACAGTTTCATATCATAAGTTAAAGCGGTATCACCTGCAAAATATATTTTCTTACCGCCTGTATGCAATACAAACCCGGCAGGATTACCACCCGGCGAACCATCAGGCAGTGTGCTTGAATGTACCGCGTTAACCATTTTAACACGTCCGAAATCAAAATTAAAAGCACCGCCTATGTTCATGCCATGCACGTTGTCAATGCCTTGCTTATTGAGCCAATCGGCAATTTCTGCAATGCAGATCACTTTTGCGCCGCTGCTTTTCTGCACCGCTACCAAATCAGCCACATGGTCGCCGTGCCCGTGTGAAACCAGGATATAGTCGGGTTTTAAAGCGTCGATATTTACATCCTTAGCCGCCGGATTAGGCGTAATGAACGGATCAAAAAGCAGTTTTTTGCCTTCTGTTTCTATCAGTATGGTTGATTGTCCGTAATAGGTAGTTTTCATGGGTGTCTGAACTATGATTTTTATGATTAAGAGAATTATAGGATTAGAAGTCTGCGCTCACAATCATGGCAATCTACTCATCCTTTAATCAAGGTGTTATTTGCCGAACAGCCCGCCCAGCCCGCCAAACATATCTTTTGTAGCTGCTGCCATCTCGCTCTGGCTAACATTATCTGCCTGTTGCATGGCTTTATTAATGGCAACAACCAATAACTCTTCCAGCTCTTCCTTATCGGCTTCCTTAAAAAACGCCTCATCAATGCTTACGCTTTGTATCGCCTTGTTGGCGTTAGCGGTCACTGTTATTTTGCCACCCTCGGCAGTGCCGGTCACAGATATGGCATCCAACCTTTGTTTTATCTCGCCAGCCTTTTGCTGGGCTTCCATTATTTTGTCAAACATATTTGCCCCCTATCCCCCTAAAGGGGGAATGACTAATTTAAGCTCCCCGACCCCCTAAAGGAGGAGCAAAAAAATGTGAAATCCTATTAGGGATAGGATGATGAATATAATAATCCCACCTGTTCCCCCTTCAGGGGGTTAGGGGGTTAATCTTCACTCGCGTCTCCGTTACCACTATAGGCGCCTTTTCTTACAACCGGCATGCCTGTCATTTTAAACAGATCGTCTAATTGTAACAAACTGCCGTTGGCAAGGTTTGAAAGTAACACAATGGTAATGTCATTTTTCAGATCGCGCAGGTAAATGTGCCTGAACCCGTGCCACCACCCGGTGTGGTAAACCACCTTTTGCCCCGGCGATTCAAATATGCGCCAGCCATAACCATAATTAAAGTGGCCGCGCAGCCAGTTATTGCGTGGCGTATACGCTGAATCAAGTGTTGCTTTCTTCAACAACAGACCGGCACGCAGCGCGCGGTCAAATAAATAAAGATCTTTAACGGTGCTGTACACACCTTTATCGCCCACCGGGCCATCCAAAAAGTTTTGCACTACAGAGTAGCGCCAGTTACCCCTGTCATGCCCCACCACATCAACCGGGATCTTATCATAGTTAGCTTTTGAGTAAACGTGCGTATGCATCATTTTAGCCGGCTTGAACAGGTTTTCCTTCAGGAATTGCGCATAGGGCATTCCGGTAACTTTTTCAATTATAGCGCCCAAAACCATAAAGTTGGAATTGTTATAATGGAAAGAAACATCGGGCTTGTTATAGCGCGGCGGTTTGTATTGGGCTATCATATCCATAGCCTGCATATTGGTAAGGCCCTTTTTTTGATCTCGCTTTTCTTTACGGTAGATGTCATCCACAAAATACACATAGTTCATCATACCCGAGCGGTGGGTAAGCAACAAGCGTATGGTTACGCCCTCGTAAGGGAAGTTTGGAAAAAACTCGCGCACATCCTGATCCAGTTTAAGCTTGCCGCGTTCCATTAGCATTAAAACGGCGGTGCCCGTCATGGTTTTGGTTATGGAAGCCAGCTCAAACTCCGAGTTTATTTTCAGGCTATCGCGATGCAGGTAATCTGCCCAGCCAATAGCGTTCTCATAAATTATTTTACCTTTTTTAGCAACCAGCACATTCCCATTAAAGCCACGGGTTTTGTGTAGCTTTTGCATATACTCGTCAATACGCTTATCTGCATTTTTGGCGTTATAAGATAGCAACGCTGTGGTGTCAAAATTATCGGCAGCAATGGCCGCATTTGCTTTATTTTCGGGTCCGGAAGAACAAGCGGCTATAAAAACCAGGGCTGATACAAATACTATTAAGCGTAATTTCACTGATTAACAGGTATATAGTTTTAAATAAAATAGGCATGCAATTTGAAAATTATATAACCACTAAAAAACTAAAGTTTTAAACAATTTTATTGCTTTAGTTTAACCTCCAATTAAATTAGAATATGCAAACCGTTTATAAAGCACTACTAACAACACTTCTTATTTTTTGTTCGGTTAAAATTTTTGCGCAAAGCGGTGCGGGTGTTTTGTTGAACGAGGGCTTGGAGCTACAAAAAGCAAGCAAACACACCCAGGCGATAGAGAAATTTAAGGCTGCCCTTGCCTCAGAACCTGACAACGCCGCCGCCAACTATCAGCTGGCCTTTAGTTTGGTTGCCGAAAAGAAAGGCGCAGAGGCCATACCATTTGCAGAGAAGGCAATTTCAACACCATCAACTTTTACCGCACCTGCATACAGTTTACTTGGTGGAATTTATGACGCGTCCGGCCAGGCGCAAAAAGCTGTCGCTGCTTATAATGCAGGCATTAAGTTGACACCTGCTGACCAAAATATGTGGTTTAATTTGGGATTGGCTTATTTTAGGAACAAGCAATATGTCGAAGCAGAGAAGGCCGCCATTGAAGCCATTAAACTGGATGTTAAACACGCCAACAGCCAGCGGCTTTACGCGCTGGTGGCCTTCCACCAAAACAAGCGGCTCAATGCTTTGATAGGTCTTTGCAGCTTTTTATTAACCGATCCTAACTCTAATCGCGCCGAAGAAGCTTACACCAACATACAAAGCATCTTAAAAGGCGGCGTTTTAAAAGGAGCCGACACCAAAAACCTTAGTCCGCCCGAAGCTAAAGAGGCAAATACGTTTAACACCATCATTGCCAATGCTATCAACGCCCCGTCAGCAAAAAGGCTGCAAGGTGTAGCTTTAACTGAATATCAGCTTAAAAGCATTTTTACGCAGGCAGGGCAGGCGGTTAACAAAAAAACCGGGAAAACTTTTTTCGATACTTTCTTTGTGATGCCATTCTATCAGTTGGCGCAAGCAGGGCACACCGAAGCGTTGGCGCAGCTCATTAATAAAAGTGCCGATGGTGCAGCTTACGAGAAATGGATAGGGAGTAACCCCGAAAAGAAAATTGCACTGGACAACTGGATAAAGGCTACAAGAAGGCTATTTTAGCTTGCATTTGTTATATTTAGCAAAAAAACAAAGCGTTGAACCGAACCTTATTAATTGCCCTTATTTTAATAACTTTTAATAAGGTTTACGCGCAGGTACCCATCATTACATCTGTAAGTCCCGAAAAAGGAGGGATAGGGTTCCCTATTACAATAAGAGGCTTCAATTTTGAAGCAAATTTTTCAGACAATGTGGTTTATGTTGGTCCCGAAAAAGCTTCAATTATGAACGGTAATACCAACGAGATAGTTGTTTTATCGGCAAATAGCTCTTATAAGCAAATATCAGTCACAGCCAATGGCCTAACAGCTTACTCAACACGAGCCTATATGCCATTGTACCTTAGCCCTCCTATTAATGCCGGCTCATTTAAAGTGAAAACAAACATAGCTAATGTTGGAGTTAATGCCATTGCGGTAAAAGACTTTGACAATGACGGCAAGGCAGATATTGCTTCGGTTGGTAACGGTAACAGCCTCACTATATTTAAAAACACAAGTACAGTAGGCGCACCAAGCTTTTTGGTGGCAATTAGCAAGACCGGGTTGGAGGGCACAGGTATAGCAATTGATGATTTGAATGGCGACGGCAAGCCGGATATTGTCACCACAAATTTTATGGAGCATAAAATATCTGTTTTTATTAACACAGGTATTAATGGCCAGATAAATTTTGCTAATGCCTTAACTTTCAGCACCGGACAAAACCCCTATCACGTAGCTATAACTGATTGCAACCACGACGGCAAACCCGACATTATTGTTACTAATGAAAGCTATCTTTCTAAATCGGTTTCAGTTTTTCAAAATATAACGCCTGCAGGTGGAACTATAGCGTTAAATCCTGCTAAAAACTTTGCTACGGAGCTGGATGCCCGCGGTATATCTGTAGGCGACCTGGACCTTGACGGAAATGTTGACCTTATAGTAACCTGCCAATCAGGATCTCTAAACTTATTCAGAAATATATCAACAATAAATAATATTGATTTTTCGCCTGCGCTTAATGTAAGTCTGCCTGCAGGCAGTTCACCGGAGAGCGCTGTAATAGCTGACTTTGACGGCGACCTGAAGTTAGATATAGCTGTGGCAAATAATTACTCAAGCAATGTATCTGTATTTAAAAATATAAGTTCGCCCGGAAGCTTTTCATTTTCACCAAGGCAAGACTATGCTACCGGTCAATGGAATTTCAGCAGCACCGTTAGCGACTTTGATGTAGATGGCAAGCCCGACATTTTAGTTACTAATCAGGGCGATAACTCAGTATCCGTTTTAATGAATAACAGTACTACCAACACCATCAGTTTTGCCGGCAAACTTGATTTCCCCATTGGGAACTGGCCAAGAGCCTCAGCAGCAGCCGACGTAGATGGCGATTTCAGGCCGGATATAATAATTGGAAATAATGGGGCGGGTACTATCACTGTTCTGCTCAACACAATAGCGAAAACTCAGGCTGTGATCAATTTTCCTACGCCGGTTGTTCCTCAAATAGGCCCGGGCAATATACTGATCACCAACGCAACAAGCAATAATAATGAAACTCCGATTGTTTATACAAGCAGCAACCCCAGTGTTGCATACGTTAGGGCTGATGGGCAGATAGAGGTAATAGCACCAGGAACTACAGTTATAACCGCTAATCAACCAGAAACAGCCGGATTTCTGGCTGCAGCACCCGTAAACAGAACCTATCTAATTAAGCAGGTACAGACCATTAACTTCCCTCCGTTGCCCGCAAAACTTGTTTGCGATGCTGATTTCTCTGTTAATACCACCTCTAATACTTTACAGCCGCTTTTTTATAGTAGCAGTAACACTGCCGTAGCCACTATATCGGCAACGGGTGTTATACACATAGCCGGCACGGGCACAACCACAATTACAGTTACGCAGCCCGGCAGTGCACTTTATATTGATGCTGTACCGAAATCTCAGGTACTAACCGTTACAGCGCCGGTACCGCCTACTGTAACTATTGCGGCAGATAATAATTCGGTTTGTAACGGATGGGCAGCCGTGTTTACCGCCACTACTTTAAACGCGGGTTTAAATCCTGTTTATCAGTGGATAGTTAATGGCTCGCCACAAGGCACCAACAATAACAAACTTACTGTTAACAACATACAAGCTACAGACGTTGTTCAGTGCCGTGTTACCCAAGGAGGCAGTTGTTCAGCATCAGCACTGTCCAACAGTTTAAGTGTATCGGTTCAACCAATGCTTACGCCGGGTGTAAGTATACAAATGGCTAACGGAACTTTTTGCGAGGGAGCTAACATATCATTTACTGCAACACCTGTTAATGAAGGCAGCCAGCCCAAATATGAATGGTTGGTAAATAATATATTGGTTGGAACAACCTCAGTTCCTCAATTTTCGTATTCCGGCTTCAACAATGGCGACAAGATCTCATGTACACTCTCCAACACCACCTCACCATGCCTGGCAATCCCTTCTGCTACCTCTAATAGTGTTGTTGTAAACATTGCCACCCCTCCAAATGCACAACTATCAATATCAACACCATCCACAAAGGTTTACGGCGCTACGGATGTTAAATTTTCGGTAACCAGTTCTCTAACTGTTTCTGTTTATCAATGGCAAATAAACAATGTTAATTATGGCAGTAACCAACCTTATTTTATTACAAACATATTAAAAAGTGGAGATAGGGTGAAATGCATTGTAACTGTAAATGCTCCGTGTGCAGTACCAAAAGCCACAGACGAAATTGTTATGGACGTTACACTACCAGCTGATATTAAAATACCTAATACCTTTACTCCTAACGGCGATGGCATAAATGATGTTTGGACCATACCCGAACTCTCTTTCTTTCCAAATTGTATTGTCAATATATTTGACCGTAACGGATCGCTTATATTCTTTTCCAGAGGATACTCCAATGCCTGGGACGGCAGCGTTAACGGAAAGAAACTCCCTACAGGAACGTATTATTATGTTATTAAAACTGATGGGGCAAAAGGCTTGCAGCGCAACGGTTACATTACAATTTTACATTGATTATAAAGCTACTTTATTCGCCCAATGCCAAACTGATCTGCAATGGAAGTGGCTTTGTTATTGGTAATAAACACCTCAATCATTTTTTCACTGCCAACCGCGTTATTTTTCTCGTCTGCTAACGTTGTCAATACTTTGCGGGTTTTGGTGTCAATAACTTCGCCGCTTGACGGGTAAGCATATTTGCCGTCTTTACTAAAGGTTATCCATCCGGGCATGTCGCGCAACGGGATGGTAGTTAATTGCTGATAAGGCTCTTTATTTTCAAACACGTGCATCCGCATATTAAACCCGTCGCAAAGCCAAATCTCTTTTTCATCGGGCGTTAAACCTATACCGTGGCTTGGGCATCCGTGCCTGCGTACGGTTCCTTTATCCCAGCCCTGCACGGTAACCTTAGCCGTGCGTTGCCCGGTTTTAATATCAGCTACTTCAAATCCTAACAGATCATTACAGTTCACAAATATTTTGCTCTCGGCTCCGTTGATGGTAAAAGGGCGTACAGGTGCCGAGAACGGACCGATCTGCGATACAATTTGGTTGGTTTCTGCATTGGCCACCTTAACTACGGTATTGGCAATGTCTGATAAATACACGTTCTTACCCGAAAGGCCGTATAACGTATTATGAGATTTATTGAAACCGCCCAGTGTTTTAATAACATCGCCGGTTTTGGCATCTAAAACCGTCCAGGTGTGGCCCTCAAACGCGGGAAGATAAATGGTTTTTCCATCCGGCGATACCGCCAGCCTGTCACACCCGCCGGGTATCATTTTTTCCCAAACCAGTTTACCTGTAGCAATATCTATCCGTTGTATAGATTCCCAGGTAGTAATGTATATACTATTCAACGCTGTGCTGGCGGCTATGCCTTTAACATTGGAGGGAAGCCCGTTAGGGTGCAATCCGTGTGTTTCAATACGTTTTACAAATTTGTGGCCCTTATTAATATCAAATACCAGCAACCCGTGGCCTCCATATCCCAAATAATCGCGTATTCCGGGTACTGCAACAAATAAATACCGGCCGTTAAGCGGCGCTCTGGCCCTTATGTTTTCTTCAATTGTTTCATTCCAACCAGTGTTTAAATGCACAATACACATCAAAATAATAGCGACGATGAGGTTGATCCTGGTCTTCATGATTCAGTTAATTTTAAGGAAAATGACAGGGAAGGCGGCTATAATTGCAAATCAAACTTAAACAGAACGTTTGTAAAGTGCAAGTGTTTGAGCGAGTTAACAAAAACCTGTTACGCGGCCAACTGGTATTCTACTTTTTGCATAAACACATCTATATCAAATGGCTTATGTAAAACATCGTTGGGCGCGCCGGGTAATTGTAGAGCTTCGTCCAGATTATCGGCCCCCGAACATAAAATTACCGGAAGGTCTTTAGTAGAAGTATTCAATTTAAGTAGCTTGCAAATATCCCGTCCGTCAAAGTCTGGCAGACCAAGGTCCAATATTACCAGGTCGGGGTGATCTATTTTAATAGTATTAAATACTTCATTTCCGGTGTACAAGGCAGTAACTTCATAGCCCTTACTGTTTAATATATAGGTCATTACTTCTACCATGAACACATTATCATCAACTATTAATATCCGCTTCATCATGATATATTTTTAATTGTAATAGATGAGTCAAACCCTGTGCCATGGTTTTTTAAACTGGTTTGCAAAGTGTTATCTTTACCGTCGAGGTAAAATTTGGACAAAGTAAAAGTACTGCAACGCTATCTGCCACCCGACGCGGCTCCGCTAATTGGCCGCTGGATAGATTATTTTAAGTGCGAGTTTAAAATTTCGCGCAACCGCAACAGCAAGTTTGGTGATTACCGCCCTCCGTTTGATGGAAAGGGGCATCGTATATCAGTTAATTATGATCTTAATCCTTATGCGTTTTTGGTAACCACCGTACATGAATTTGCGCACCTGCATACCTGGAACGAGCATAAGCACAAGGCCAAACCGCACGGCACCGAGTGGAAAAACAACTTTAAGCGCATGATGCAGCCTTTTTTTGAAAAGGAAATATTTCCGCCTGATGTTAAGGCCGCCATTGTAAGTTACCTGAATAACCCTGCTGCCTCCAGTTGTTCTGACCTGGGCTTGTACCGCTCCTTACGCAAGTATGATGCACCTAAAGAAGATGTACACACGGTAGAGAAAATACCTGTACATGCGCTGTTCAAAATAAAGGATGGCCGTGTGTTCCGTAAAGAAGAAAAGCTGAGAAAGCGCTATAAATGCACAGAAGTGGCTACAAAAAGGGTCTATTTGTTTAGTCCGGTTGCTGAAGTTGAACTGATAAAAGATTAAGGCCGGAATGATACGTTTGGTTATACCCATCGCGCTGTTCCTGCTTTCGCTTTTGGCGGTTTTTAACGCGCCTGCTTATTACCTGTGGCTAATGGCCATAGCCGTAACAGAATATCCGCTGGTTTTTGTAGCCATAACTATTGTTGTATTACTCACAGGCTTTTGGATGAGGCAGTACAATATGGCAGGAAGCATAGCAGGGATATTAGCTTTGCTACTGTTTTTATCGCCCATTGCACGCGCTTACAAGGTTGCGGCTACCTTGCCGGATGAAATGGACGCAAGCTTTGGCAAAAGTACTCTTCCACCTCAAAAGCCTTTTAGTTGGCTTAAACTATTCTCATCTGTACAGAACAGCTCTTATAAAACGTTCACTTACGCAAACTATACAGACATACAGCTTAACCTCGACTTTTACAGCGCCCATGCAAAGGGTAACAAGCCCTGCGTTGTGGTTATACACGGCGGATCGTGGAGCAGCGGTGACAGTAAACAATTATCAGAGTTAAACACTTACCTGGCTAAAGCCGGTTACAATGTAGCTGCCATTAATTACCGCATGGCCCCAAAGTATAAAAGTCCGTTACAAATAGAGGATGTTAAAAACGCCTTGAATTACTTACGCCAACATGCCGATAGTTTGCATATTGATACCACACAATTTGTTTTGTTAGGAAGATCGGCAGGCGCGCAGATAGCCTTGCTGGCGGGATATACTTTAAAAGATGCAGGTATAAAAGGCGTTATTGATTTTTACGGACCGGCAGATATGGTTTGGGGCTATTCGCTGCCGGCTAATCCGCTGGTGATGGACTCTCGCGCGGTGATGGAAAACTACCTTGGCGGAACTTATACCGAGGTGCCCCAAAACTATGCGGCAAGTTCGCCCATTGCGTTTGTTAACCCCAACTCGCCACCTACCCTCATCATTCATGGGGCTAATGATGTACTGGTAGCTTATGAACATAGCCGCCGCCTCAATGAAAAGCTGGAGCAAAACGGCATAAAACATTTTTGGCTCAAATTACCCTGGGCCACGCATGGCTTTGATTATAATTTGAACGGTCCAGGCGGTCAGCTTTCAACTTATGCAGTGGGGCGGTTTTTAGATTTTGTAACTAAACGTCCCTCACAATAAAAACATTGATGAATTAAAACGGTTACATAACGCACACTATTAAACAGCTAACGCCGTGACTTTATACTTCCTTATTGTAATACCGCTACTGGCCATTTTGGCTTTTATCATCTTTAAACGTAAAAACAAACCTGTTATCAGTGAGCCTTTAGAAGTGCTTGACAGATCGCTTGTAACCTTATTAAATACACACATTGAATACTACCGCGAGTTAGAGCCTCAGGATAAAAAGCAGTTTGAAAGCAGGGTGGCCCGCTTTTTTCAATATGTAAACATTGAAGGTGTAGGTTTGGAAATAACTGATGCCGACCGTATAATGGTGGCTTCAAGCGCGGTTATTCCGGTTTTTGCATTTGGCGATTGGGAGTACCCTAACCTTACCAATGTTATTTTGTACCCGGACACTTTTGATAACGAATACCAGTTTGAAGGCAACAACCGCAATATTATGGGCATGGTAGGTACAGGGTATATGAACGGGCAAATGCTGCTGTCGCGCAGCGCGCTGGTAAAAGGCTTTTCCTCACAATCCGGTAATCAAAATACAGCTATTCATGAGTTTGTGCATTTGGTTGATAAAACTGATGGCGCTACAGATGGTGTACCAGAAAACCTGCTGCCCAATGCTTACGCCGAGCCCTGGCTTAAACTAATGCATCAGGAAATGCACCGCATTAAAGATGGCCGCTCAGACATTGACCCTTATGCTTTAACCAACGAGGCCGAGTTTTTTGCTGTTGCTTCCGAATACTTTTTTGAAAAACCCGGACGCTTTCAGCAACGCCACCCTGAGTTATATGAGCAGTTAAGCCTGATATTCAGGCAGGAGCCGGCTAATAATATTGATCAGTTTGGGATTAAACGTTAGTACGGTATGCTGTGTAAACGCAGGTAATCATTTTATTTAGCTCGTCGTAAAACTCGGTAAATTCTTTTGTTTGCACGTGCGCGTTAAGGCTGGTATTTTCCTTGCAGCTCACAACCAGCCATTTTAATAATGCCCCTTTAACATCAGCAATGTGATGCTTTTCACAGTAAAGTCTTAAAAATTCTTCGGCAGCTACTTTCTCCATTCTTATTTAAAGATAAGTTTAGGGGTTAGCAAATATATACAACGCCTGCCTGTAAAGAGTTTATAAAAACACGATATGACCTATTGGTCAGCATATGCATTAAAAAAATGGCTTCTCGTTGTTTATGGTGTAAAAAGACCGGAAGAAATTGAGTACCTCATGCTGCTCATGGCGCATGTGCTGCTCCAAAAAGCCGGCATCTACATTAAAAAAGCCAGGAATATCGCCGGTTTGGCCGGCGGCTATTTTTTTAAAGCCCATGCTCCATTTATCAAACAGCCGTTGCTCCAACAAGCCCTGTTTCAGCAGAATTATTTTATCATGCCTGTCATCTTGCTTTATACTGTTAAATATTTTGGTTACTTCCGGCTCAGGCCCTTCCAAAAGTTGCATAAACCTACCTTCAATATTGGTTAAAAACCGCCCTTCAAGGTAAAGCAGCATACCGGTTACGTTACCAGCCATATTATTGCGGCGCGATTGCTCCAACAGGAATTGCAGTTCAGGATCTGTCATGAGGTTTAATGCCTTACTGAAATAGATAATGAAATTTACCGGATCTGCCATAAACAACACTTTATCTTTACTAAATACCCGCGGCTTAACCTTAAGGCAAGGAAACATTTTAAGCAACCTTACGTTTGTAACGGAGGAGATTTAATTTAGTTTTGGAGAAATTTGTTTGATGCGTCGCCTTAATCCTAAATATGTTCGTATTGCCGCTATAGTTGCCGCTTCGTTATTGGTTATTTTAATAATTGCAGGCATTGTAGCCTATAATAAACGCGAAGCCTTTTTGCAGAGCGCCCTGGTTAAAGCTAAAGCGAAAGCAAAAAGAGATTACCAGCTTGATTTGAACATTGCCAATGCCCGGTTTACTGGCCTGGCTACTGTTACCTGCGATGGTATAACCATAGTGCCCGAACAGCGCGACAGCCTGGTGCGCATTGACCATTTTGAAGTGAGCGTTAAATTATTGCCGCTTATTTTAGGTAAGGTAAAACTGGGCGACGTTAACCTGCAAAATGGCTTTGTACACCTTACCGATATAAAGGGGGTAAAGAACTTTGATTTCCTTTTTAAAAAGAAAAAAGACACCACTGCCAAAACCAAAGCCGACCTCTCTTTACTGGCTAATAACCTCATCAACGAGGTGCTGTATAAGATCCCCGACGATCTGGACATGAAAAATTTTATGATCTCCTACACTAAGGACAGCACCAGTTTGAAACTGCTAACGCAACAGGCTGTAATTGACAATGGTGAGCTTACCTCAACAATTAAAGTAAATGATGGCGAAGCTACCTGGCATCTGGCCGGAAAGATGGAACCATCAGACAAGGAAATTGATGTGAAGCTGTATGCCGACGGCGGCAAGGTGGAGATCCCTTTTATACAGAACCGATACAAGGCCCGCATCAACTTTGAAAGCATGAACATTAAGCTGGATGATGTTGACCACAGCGAGGGCGAAACTCGTATTGCAAGTTCATTTGGTGTGAAAAACCTGTTGATCAATCATAAAGGCCTTTCATCAAGCGACATTGTGGTGCAAAACGGATCGTTGGATGCGGATATAATGGTGGGAACCAATTTTGTGGCGCTGGATAGCTCATCAGTTATTCACCTTAAAAAAATGACGGCCCATCCGTATCTGAAATACACACTCTCGCCTAAAAAGCTGTATGACCTTAAACTAAATACGGGCTGGCAGAGTGCACAGGATATTTTCGACTCGTTCCCAGATGGTACTTTTGAATCATTTGAAGGTATAAAGGTTGCCGGCAAATTGAACTACACGCTTGATTTTAGTCTGGATATGCAAAACCCCGATGCGGTAGTTTTCAATTCTACCTTGCAGAAAGACCCAGACTTTAAAATATTAAAATACGGCCGTACCGATTTGAGCAAACTGAACCGCCCGTTTGAGTATACGCCATACGTAAAAGGAAAACCGGTGCGTACCATGATAGTTGGGCCGCAAAACCCGGAATATACCCCTTTGGACCAGATATCGCCCTACCTGCGCAACGCGGTGATGACGGCCGAAGATCCTACATTTTACCAGCACCATGGCTTTGTTGAGGAAGCCATACGCAAATCAATAGCTACTGATATAAAAACCAAGGCTTTCAAACGTGGCGGTAGTACCATGTCTATGCAATTAGTTAAAAACTCCTTTTTAAGCATGGAAAAAACCCTTGCCCGTAAAATGGAGGAGATATTGATTGTGTGGATGATAGAGAACAATAATATTATGACGAAGAACCGTATGCTGGAGATCTACTTTAATATTATTGAATGGGGAAATAACATATACGGTATAAAAGAAGCTGCCCGCTATTACTTTGGCAAAACACCGGCGGAGCTTGACCTGGGCGAGAGTATTTACCTGGCCAGTATAGTACCAAGCCCGCGCACAGGCCTTTACGCCTTTTTACCTGATGGCACGTTAAGACCAAGCCGCATATTTTACTTTAACTCGTTAGGAAAACTAATGGCGATGTCGCATCATATACCGCGTGACACTACGGGTGCCTATGGATTTTACGGTGTTAGATTACGTGAAGGCCTGCGCCATGAAATTGCGCCGGTAGATTCGGCACAGGCTGAGCAAATTTTGAATGGCTCGCCGGATGAGAGCATCATTGATATTCCGGAACCAGCTAACGAAGAGCCGGAGAAAAAACCGAGCTTCTTTCAGCGTCTGTTTGGTGGTGGTAAAAAAGACACGGTTGCCGAAAATCTGAAGGATCGTTTAAAACGCGAGGAAGAACTCCGCATTAAAAACATTGACAGCACGGGCAAAACCAATAAACAGATACGCCAGGAAAAACGCGAAATAAAGCGCCAGGAAAAGGAACGGCGCAAGGCACTTGAGCAACAAGGATTGCTTTAAACTGATTAGTGCGTTAACAGTTGGTAAGTAATAAAACTTATTACATAAGCCAGCACCGTCATGTAAGTTAGCTGAATTACCGGCCAGCGCCAGTTTTTGGTTTCGCGGTATACTATGGCAACAGTGCTTGCACACTGCATAGCAAATGCATAAAACATCATGAGCGACATAGCCACCGGAACGGTAAACACCGGCTGCTGCGTTTTAGGGTTTTTGGCATCGCGCATTTTTTGAAGTACGGATGCTGTATCGCCATCGCCGCCGCTAACACTGTAGATGGTTGCCATGGTGCCTACAAAAACCTCGCGTGCAGCAAATGATGTAATTAAGGCTATACCAATTTTCCAGTCGTACCCTAACGGACGGATAGCCGGTTCAATGAAATGCCCTAACACACCGGCGTAAGAGTTCTCTAATTTTTCAGAAGCTTCCAGCGTGCTGATCTCTTCCGGGGTAAAATTGAAAGCGTACTCGGTACTTTTATATTTTTGCTCTATCTTTTCAAAGCGGTCGCCCGGACCATAGGAGGCCATTACCCACAAAATGATAGATACGGCTATGATCACTTTACCTGCCTCGAACACAAAAGATTTAGACCTGTCGTACATGGAGAAGATCACATTCTTCCACCTTGGCATGCGGTATACGGGCAACTCCATTATAAAGTAGCCACGTTCGCGTGCTTTTAAAATGAATTTAAACACCCATGCCACAATGATTGCCGACAATAAGCTAAACACATACATGGCGGTTAAAGCAAGGCCCTGCAGGCTAAAAATGCCCCATATGGTATCATTAGGAACTACCAATGCTATCAGTAAGGTATAAACTGGCAAACGCGCAGAGCAGGCCACTAATGGTGTAACCATAATGGTGATCATTCGGTCTTTCCAGTTCTCAATGGTGCGGGTACTCATAATGGATGGCACCGCGCATGCAAAACCACCTATCAATGGCACTACAGATTTGCCATTCAAACCTACCTTACGCATTACTTTATCCATCATAAAAGTAACACGGGCCATGTAGCCGGTATCTTCCAGTATGGATATAAAGGCAAACAGTATAGCAATTTGCGGAATGAATACCAGCACACCGCTCAAACCGGCAACAACGCCGTCAACCAATAAGCTGGTAAGCGGGCCGGGAGGCAAGGTGTCGTTAAGGCTATCCTGCGCCCACATGAAAAAGCTTTCTATCAGATCCATTGGGTACGATGCCCACGAAAATATGGCCTGAAACATGAACAGCAATATGGCGAAGAAAATAACAAAGCCAAATACCTTATGGGTAAGTATCTTATCTATTTTGTTGCTAAATGTTTCGTCGTGCGGATTGAAAGGTGTTTTAACCGTATCATACAGCAGGTCATTAATAAAAGCATAACGGGCAACGGTTTCTGCTCCCTGTGCTTTTTGCGTATGAAAGCCGTGCTGCAGTTCCAGTTCTTCTATTCTGTCTGATTGCTCCTTCGACAGAAATTTTAAATGTTCATGCTGATGCGCCAGTTGCAGGGCAAAGTACGGGTTGTCCAATTGCAGCTCAGCGCTGATGGCATCAACCAGTTCGGGCGCAATGCTTCTTACGTCAATACTGCTTTGCTGTAACGCTATTTTATTAGCGAATGAGATTGTACTTTTAAGTTGCTCTATACCCTCGTTTTTCCTTGCAGCTATTGGCACTACAGGTACACCTAATTTATCAGAAAGTGCGTTAAAATCAATGCTGATGCCGGCCTTATTGGCCATATCCATCATATTAAGGGCAACAATAACGGGTATTTTGAGGTCGGCCACCTGGCTATATAGCAGCAGGTTTCTTTTCAGGTTGGTAGCATCCAGTATCACCACAACCAGATCAGGCACGTGCGAGCTCGAGCGATCTGCTAATACTGAAAATACAATGGATTCGTCCTGACTTTTAGGGTAAAGGCTATAGGTGCCGGGTAAGTCAACAACTTCGGCGGTACGGCCATCAGGCAGGTGGGTATAGCCCACCTTTTTATCAACCGTTACGCCCGGAAAATTACCTATTTTTTGATTGAGACCGGTTAATACGTTAAACAGGGTTGATTTACCTGTGTTTGGGTTTCCAACAAGTGCAACGCGTATATCAGCTTTCAATTAGTTCTTTTGTAATATAATGGTTGAAGCTTCCAGCTTACGCAAACTCAACTGATAACCCGATACCCGGATAGCAATAGGATCGCCAAGCGGGGCAATGCGGTCAACCTGTATTTCCTCGCCGGGCAGGCAACCCATCTCCATCAACTTTACCGACATTTCAAGATCGGTAAACTCCTTTACTATACCTTTTTGTCCTACTTCAAGTTGCGATAGCTTCATACCTTAATAAATGGAGCTCAAATGTAATTCTTATTTAAAACAAATCCAAATAGTGTGACCAACATCACAAAAAAATTAGGTGTTTAAACCTTGATTGTCATTTTAATATCACTAAATGGAATAAAACGTAATCGTGTACAACTAAATGGTAAAAACATACGTTAATAGGACTGTGGGTTCTACCCCACATTGTGATAAGGTTTAGGTTGAAAGTCCCCAAGCAGCGAGTGTGCGGGGACTTTTATTTTTTAAAGGGATTTTTATTGCAAAGCGACGTCATTCCGACTAACGAAGCGAGCAACCGCGGGGGATTGAGGAGAGACCCTTTCAAAGATGCGTTGTGCCGTCGATTCGAAAGTAGTCTTCTTTGAGTAGAATGACATGGAATGTGGGCTATTATTACCTCGAAAAGATTCCTCGTCGCGCAACACACAAGCCAACGCTTCTCCTTATTCGGAATGACAGAAGATTGAATAAAAATTGGTAAATAACAAAAACGCCCCCGTTTCCGGAGGCGTTAGCTGTATTATTTTGTAACGTACATTACTTCTTTCACTGCCTTTACTACCTTGTCGGCATTTGGCAGATACTCTTGTATCAATGTTGGCGCGTATGGTAGCGGCACATCGCCACCCATAATGCGTAATATCGGTGCGTCTAAATAATCAAACGCGTCTTTTTGTACTTTGAAGGCTATCTCTGTAGCAATTGAACCCAATGGCCAGCTTTCTTCAACCAATACCAAACGGTTGGTTTTCTTTACCGACTCAATTACCGTAGCGTAGTCAATTGGGCGAACGGTACGTAAGTCAATCACCTCAGCGCTGATACCTTCTTTTTCAAGTTCCGCAGCTGCAGCGTTAACTACCTTCATTATTTTACCAAAACCTACCAAAGTAACATCAGTACCTTGTTTGGTTACGGCAGCTTTACCTATCTCTATATAATAAGTCTCTTCAGGAACCGGGCCTTTATCGCCATACATCAATTCTGACTCCATAAAAATAACAGGATCGGGATCAATAATGGCAGATTTTAACAAACCTTTCGCATCAGCAGGATTTGAAGGTACTACCACCTTTAAACCCGGACAGTTGGCATACCAGTTTTCAAAGCACTGGCTGTGCTGTGAGCTTAACATACCCGCGTTACCGGTAGGGCCACGAAAAACAATTGGAACCGAGAACTGACCGCCGCTCATTGACATGATCTTGGCAGCACCGTTAATTACCTGGTCAATTGCCACCAACGAGAAGTTGAAGGTCATGAATTCGATGATCGGCTTTAAACCGTTCATGGCCGAGCCAATGCCTATACCGGCAAAACCCAACTCAGAGATAGGCGTATCAATAACACGTTTAGCGCCAAACTCATCCAGCATACCCTGACTAACCTTGTAAGCACCGTTATATTCGGCAACTTCTTCACCCATCAGGTATATGTTTTCATCATTGCGCATTTCCTCTTGCATAGCTTCGCGAAGCGCTTCTCTGAACTGTATTTCTCTCATCGTATGTAAAAAAATGATGTTTTTCAGTCGCAAATATAAGCACTAATGTGTGAAAAGCAATTGAGTAGCGTTTGGGGCGATGTTTTTATTACTGTATCGACGTAGATTTTGTACATTAGATAAGATTAATAAACTACCGCAACCCTAACACAATGAAATTTCCGTCTATAAAAGCACTTACCGAAGGTTTTAAAAACACCATAAAACTATACCCGCTTGAAGTAGTATTTGCACTTATGGGTACAATAGCGGCCACCATAAATGTTGAACTTGATAATATAAAGCCGGTTGCCGAAAGCTGGTGCATGCGTATTATAATGACTGCTAACCTGGGATTACTACTTAGTTTGGCGGTTACTTTATTTACTCGCAGCCGACAAATTAGCGCGGGTAAAGCAAATCTGTTCAGGTTGGGGGCAATTTTAATAGCGGCTTGCTGCTGCCTGCTGATCAACCCCTATTACAGGCAAAGCGATTATATACGTTTCCTTTTACTTAGCTTATCATTTCACCTGTTGGTTGCTTACGCTGCATTTACAGTAAAAGGGAATATACAGGGTTTCTGGCAGTTTAACAAAACGCTGTTTTTACGCATTTTAACCAGCGCGCTTTACAGCGCGGTATTATTTGTTGGGTTGGCCGCAGCTATGGGAGCCCTGAACTTTTTATTCAATTTTAAATTTGAGTCTGATGCATTCCTGATCCTTTGGATATGGATTGTTGGGATGTTCAATACCTTGTTCTTTTTGGCGGGCGTGCCGGTTGATACCGCTGCTTTAGATCAGGACGATTCTTATCCTAAAGGATTAAAAATATTTACTCAGTATGTATTGGTGCCGCTGGCTACGGTTTATGTATTGATATTACTGGCTTATGAAGCCAAAATATTGCTGCAATGGAGCCTGCCTAAAGGATACGTGTCTAACATAATATTAGGCTATGCGGTTTTTGGCATACTCTCCCTGCTGCTGGTATACCCCATACGCGAACGCGAAGAAAATAAGTGGCTAAAAACCTATGCCAAAAGCTTCTATTTTTTAATGCTGCCGCTGCTTGGTTTGCTATTTGTTGCCGTAGGCACACGGGTATTTAAGTATGGCGTTACAGAAGAACGTTACTTTTTAATTGTACTGGCTGTTTGGCTGCTATTTATATCTGTTTACTTTTTGCTCTTTAAAAAGCAAAATATAAAGGTAATACCTGGTTCACTTTCCGTATTAACGTTGTTATCTGTTTACGGTCCGCAAAGTGCATTCTCTGTATCTCAATACTCGCAAACACGCATACTTGTTAATATTTTTAAAAAGCATGGCGCTTTTCAAAATGGCAAATTGCAGCCAATTACTGCCAAGATAGATTCTGTAGCAGGCGACGAAGCGGTAAGAAAAATAGAGTATCTGGTAAGTGAGCATGATTTGACTTCATTGCAACCCTACCTCAAACAGGACCTGCAAGCGGTGAGCGATTCGATATCAAAAAAAGAAAAGCATGATTATTATCTAAGCAGATATATTTTGAAAAGACGCAAAACTGATTGGGCGATACAGCATTTAGGATTGAGTAGTTACACTAACTTATACTTTGATAAACCAACCACAACAAATTATTACTACACCTTTACGCCTGATGACCAGGTGTTTGACATTAAAGGGTTTGACTACATAGTGCCTAAACTTGAAGCAGACTCGGCAACTGTGAAAGACCATAACCTGACTTTCAAACGTAACGTTAGACAGAATGGCCGCATTATGGAACTTTTGATTGACGGGGAGCTATACAGTTTCAATATTGAAACGATTGCCAAAACCCTGATTGAAACAGAGCTTGATCAAAATGCAGGGCATAACAACATCAGGAAGGTTAAAGATGAAATGGTACTAACTAAAGCAGGCAAAAAATTTTATGTTAAACTTTTTATTAAAAGCATAAGCTTTAGCGTAAACAAGAAAGCCATTGACGGCGACATTACAGTTGAAGGCAACTATTTGATAAAAGAGCTGCGCTGAACATTATCACATTAAAATTAAAAGCATGAAATTTTATTCAAGTAAAGGATGGATTTTCGGCGCCATGTTTCCGGTTTTGGGCGCGTTTGCAGGTATAAGCTTTGCTGACGGCGTTTATGTAATGGCGCTGCTACTATGTGTTTGCATTTTGTATCTTACCTGGATGTGGTTTGATACCTGGTATCAAATTATTGGTGATGAATTACTTTACAGATCAGCCCTGATAAAAGGGTCAATTAAAATAAATGCCATTACCGAAGTCATTAAAAATAAAACCATTACCAGCGGCGTAAAGCCGGCTTTATCAACAAAAGGTATCGCCATAAAATATAACAAGTGGGATGAACTTTATGTATCGGCAATTGATGCGGAAGGCCTTATTGCAGGTTTAAAACAGGTAAAGCCGGAGATTAGGGTGGTGGATTGATGTTAGTCCGGATTTAAAATCAGGCTGAGAGAAGAGCGCGCGGCGTAAAAAGTCCCACGTTTGGCTAAAGCCCTTTGTCGCTTATCCTTCCGTCGGTTAAAACCGACGGCAAGTAAGTATCTTCTTCTTTTAGCGTAAATTCAACGTGATTATTAACTCCTTGGATAACCTTTGGTTCAAACTTTTCGGCAGGCGACCAACCTTAAGCCCACTAATACTTTCTATATACATTATACAACACATTCAAATCCAGCGGACTTAACTGTGGATTGTTATCCTGCTGCACATAATGACGTTTAAAGGCAATGATGGCAGCATTTAGGTCGGATGTATCGTAGCCAATCAACCGCAATGCCGTTGTATAATCAAAGTTTACCGGCGCAGGCACTAAAACGGCATCGCTCCAGTAGCCAAAACCTTTGTCGGCCAAAGTTTTCCACGGGAATAGCGGACCTGGATCTGGTTTGCGTTTAGGTGCATAGTCCTGGTGGCCAATAAAGTTGGCCGTTGGGATGTTATAAGCTTTTTTTAATTGCGTCAACAAAAGCAAAAGGCTATTGATCTGCGCATCGGTAAAAGGTTCGCGGCCATTGTTGTCTATCTCAATACCTAAAGAGCAACTGTTCATGTCGGTAACACTTCCCCACTTACCGGCACCTGCATGGTTAGAGCGCAGGTAATCATTAACCATGTGGAAGATCTTGCCGTCTTTACCTACAACATAATGCGCGCTTACTTCTGTACGAAGCAAAGTAAAGGTGCGCAGCGTTTGTTGTATAGAATCCTGCGCAGTGTAATGGATGATAACATAGTTAGCCTTGCGGATGCCATAATTTACAGAAGCTACCCATTCAGACGGTACTGCTATAGCTCCCGTACTGTCATACAACATGGCGGGTGTTTCCTGCTTAATGATAGCAAGAAGTGAGTCGGTTTTGGTAGTATAAAACTTATCAGTTGTTTCGTACTGCTTGGTTACAACAGGAACCGGCGGCGCATCAGGTGGCTGAACGGCCTTGGGTGGTTGCACTTTTGGGGAACAGGCGTAAAAAAGAATAATAGTAAATAAAAACGAAACTCTACGCAAAACACTATTCATACATGTAGTAAACCATCGAACCATTTTACTGACGTTAGCAAAATGGTTCGTTTGGGGTTGGTTGCCAATATAAGTCATTTTCGTGATGTCACGAAAATGATCAACCTAAATTAATTGGTTCAAAAATGGCCTTGTCAAAGCACATCACCTAATGGGGTAATTTGTGGTAACATTATTCTTCAACTGCTGCAAAAGTATCCCCTTCTCTAATATCACCGCTTTCAAAACCTTTTTTAAACCAGTACATACGTTGCTGGCTGCTGCCATGGGTAAAGCTATCGGGAGTAACGCGGCCCTGATATTGTTTTTGTAGTCTATCGTCGCCTATCTGGTTCGCGGCATTCAGGGCCGAATCAATATCCGCCCGTTCAAATACAATCTTGTTATACTGTTTTAATGCCTGGTGATGAGCCCACACTCCTGCGTAAAAATCAGCCTGTAGCTCCAGTTTTACAGAGAGTTTGTTGTACTCGGTCTCGCTCATTCTTTTACGGGCAGCTTCCATTTTTTCTGATGTGCCCATCAGGTTCTGTACATGGTGCCCCACCTCATGCGCTATTACGTAAGCACTGGCAGCCTCACCGGGAGCGCCAAACTTGTTGGCCAGCTCATCAAAAAATGAAATATCCAAGTAAACCTCCCCGTTGGCAGGGCAATAAAACGGACCAGTTGCCGATGATGCATAACCGCAGCCCTCGGCATTCACCTCTTCTTCAAAAACATGCAGGGTTGGGTGCTGATAACGCTCGTTCATGGTATTGAAAAGGCTATCCCAAACAATGTTGGTACCCTCAAAAATTACACGGGCAAATTGTTTGTTACGGTCGGTACTTGCGCCGGGCTGCGTGGTTATCTGGTCCGAATTGTCAGACTGGTTAAGGATCTGCCCGGGATTAATACCGGTGAACATATAGATAACCGCCCCTATCAAACCCAATATGCCGCCGCCCATTAACATGCCTCGGCCGCCGCCGCTACTTTCTTTGTAATCAGTTGTTTGCTTACCACCAAACCATTTCATAGTAAAGTTTTTTGTTTAGGTAACATGCTGATGCTGTAAATGTTTAGTAAATGTGTTGCATTTTAAGGTTGCTTAATAAATGCCTGCAATGTGGGCATAAATACTATTTTTGCGTAAAGCGCTCAGATTTTAATCGATAAGCAATTCGTGCAATTCGGAAAAATCAGGCGCAATTCGTGCAATAATCAGATCATGAAGAAATTATTCCTTTTAGATGGTATGGCGCTTATTTACAGAGCGCATTTTGCTTTAAGTAAATCGCCGCGTTTTACATCGGGCGGTATAAATACCTCCGCAGTGATGGGTTTTACCAATACCCTGCTGGATGTATTAAAGAAAGAGAACCCTACCCATATGGCTGTGGTTTTTGATACTGATGCACCAACTGAAAGACATACCGAATTTGAAGCTTACAAGGCCCACCGCGAGGCTATGCCAGAGGACCTCTCCAAAGCGCTGCCTTATGTTGTAAAGCTGATATTAGGCTTCAACATACCCGTAATTACTTCTGATGGATATGAGGCCGATGATATAATCGGAACGCTCGCCAAAAAAGCCGAACAAAAAGGCTACCAGGTTTATTGCATGACACCCGATAAAGACTTTGCCCAACTGGTATCAGACAATATCTTTATTTACAAGCCTGCCCGCATGGGTAACGAGATGGAGATATTAGGTGTTAAAGAAGTATTGGCAAAATGGGAAATAGAGCGCGTTGAGCAGGTAATAGACATATTAGGTTTATGGGGCGATGCTGTGGATAACATTCCCGGCATACCCGGCATTGGCGAGAAAACGGCTAAAGCCCTCATTAAACAGTATGGGTCGGTTGAAGGGATCATTGCTCATAGTCATGAGTTGAAAGGCAAACAACGCGAGAACGTAGAAACCTATGCCGAGCAGGGTTTATTATCTAAGAAACTTGCCACCATATTATTAAATGTTCCTGTTGAACTGGACGAAGAAGGCTTGGAAATATGCGCTCCAAGTAAAGAATTACTGGAGCCGCTGTTTGCCGAGTTAGAGTTCAGAACCTTAGGCCGAAGGGTATTTGGAGATGATTTTAGCATCACAGAAATAAAGGCGGTATCTGCCGGTACACAGATTGACATGTTTGGCGCGCCCGTGGCTGAAGGCCGTAGCACCCTTACTGTAGATGTGCAGGATATTAAAGAACCCGCTGTTGAGGCCGGTAAGAATATCAACAATACGCCGCATGAGTATTTCCTGGCCGAAACGCACGAAAAACGCGCTGAACTCATCAACATCCTCAAACAACAAAAAAGCTTTTGTTTTGATACCGAAACTACCGGCACCGACGCCAACAACTGCGAGTTGGTAGGCCTATCATTCTCAGTTAAAGCGGGCGAGGGTTGGTATGTACCTGTTCCGCCAACCGAGGCAGAGGCTAAAGCCATTGTGCAGGAGTTTAAAGAAGTGATGGAAGATACCGCCATTGGCAAAATTGGTCAGAATTTAAAATTCGACATATTGATGCTGAAATGGTATGATGTTGAAATTAAAGGCGACCTGTTTGATACCATGATGGCGCATTACGTTATTGACCCGGACACCCGCCACAACATGGACGTTTTGAGTGAGAATTATCTGGGCTATAAACCGGTATCAATAACTGAGCTTATTGGTCCGAAAGGAAAGAACCAGGGCAGCATGCGCGATGTGGAACTTGAAAAAATAAAAGAATACGCCGCAGAGGATGCTGATATCACCTTGCAATTAAAAGAAGTTTTCGAGCCAAAAATAAAAGCTGCCGGGGCGGTGGAGTTGCTGCATAATATTGAAAACCCGCTAATTTATGTACTGGCAGATATTGAGCATGAAGGCGTACGTATTGACCACGATACTTTAAATGAATTTTCTAAGGAGCTGGAAAAAGACATCGCTCAATTAGAAAAAACTGTTTACGAAAAAGCGGGGGTGCGTTTCAATATAGCATCGCCAAAACAATTAGGCGAGGTGCTGTTTGAAAAGCTGATGCTTGACCCTAAAGCCAAAAAAACCAAAACCGGTCAGTATCAAACTGGGGAGGATGTGCTGCTATCATTAGCTGCCAAAAGTGATATAGTACGCGATATTCTGGATTACCGCCAGCTGCAAAAACTGAAATCAACCTATGTTGATGCACTGCCTACCATGGTTAACCAAAAAACCGGACGCGTGCATACCAGCTATAACCAAGCTGTGGCGGCAACCGGCAGGTTAAGTTCAACCAATCCCAATCTGCAAAATATTCCTATCCGTACAGAAAGGGGCAGGGAAGTGCGTAAGGCTTTTATTCCGAGGGACGAGAACCACACCATTATATCTGCCGATTACTCGCAAATAGAGCTGCGTATCATTGCCGAGATCAGCAAGGATGCTAACATGATGGATGCTTTTGTTAAAGGGATAGATATTCATACCGCTACAGCGGCCAACGTTTATGGTGTACCTGTGTTAGAGGTTGACAGCACGCAACGCCGGAACGCAAAAGCCGTTAACTTTGGTATTATTTATGGGCAATCGGCTTTTGGTTTATCGCAAAATTTAGGCATACCACGTAAAGAGGCTGCTGAGATCATTGAGAACTACTTTTTGCAGTTTCCCGGTATAAAGCAATACATGAGCGATACTATGAACTTTGCCCGCGAGAACGGCTACGTTACCACGCTGATGGGGCGGCGCCGTTACCTGCGCGATATTAACTCGGCTAACGCTACCGTGCGCGGATTTGCTGAACGAAATGCCATTAACGCGCCTATACAAGGTTCGGCGGCTGATATGATCAAGATTGCCATGATCAACATTCACCGTGAGTTAAAAGCACAAAAACTGGGCGCCCGCATGACCATGCAGGTGCATGACGAGTTGGTGTTTGACGTACCGAACAATGAAATAGAGATAGTTAAACCTATTATTGTAGAGCATATGCGCAATGCCATTAAAACCGAAGTGCCTATATTAGTGGAGATCGGCACCGGCAGCAACTGGCTGGAAGCACATTAAGCTATTTGTATTGGTCATTGGTCATTGGGGCCAAGCATTGAGGGAATATTTTTATTTGAAGATACTATAAGTTATTATGGCTAAAAAATTAGATGTTGCTTTGTTTATCCTTCGCGTAGGCATTGGTATAGTATTTATTGTACACGGCCTTCCAAAGCTAAATGGCGGACCAGAGCTATGGACGCTTTTGGGTGGCAGCATGAAGCATTTAGGCATCAATTTCCTGCCTGCTTTCTGGGGATTTATGGCCATGGTAGCCGAACTGTTTGGCGGCATTTGTTTGATACTCGGTATTTATCCCCGCCTCGCAGCTATACTTATGCTTTTCACTATGTTGGTGGCCGGAATTAGCGAGCTTGCCGAAGGACAAAAGTTTAAAGACATGCTGGAGCTTTTCCAGCTCACCATATCACTGGTTGTAATTTTACTTTTGGGCGGGGGCAAATATGTGCTGGTAAAATCAAAAAGGTGGGGCTAAACCCCACTTTAAATTGGTCTATTAAATCTCCATCACCTCTTTTTTCTTTTTAGAGCGCATACGTTTAGGCACCAGCTCTAATATTTCATTCTTTAAAGCTTCAACCATACGGCGCTTTAAATAATTTTTTTGGATTACGATGCTTACCTCACGCGCTGGCTCCGGCGATTTAAAGTAGCGCACCTTCTCTATTTGCTTTTCACTCATGTCGGCCAGCGATAGTTCGGGTAATATTGTAGCGCCGTTGTTTTGCTCCACCATGCGTTTTAGCGTTTCAACGCTGCCGGTATTATATTCAAAATGACGGAAGCCCTGCGTGGTTTTGCGTCGCTGGCAAATATTTAATACCTGCTCCCGCATACAATGCCCCTCATTCAGCACCCATATTTCTTCCATATCAATATCATCCGGCGATATGTTTTTCTTTTTAAATAGTTTGCTATTCTTTGATGCGTACGCCACAAAATTCTCGTAAAATACCGGTATCTCTTTCAAAGACGGCTCGCGTAGCGGGGTAGAAAGTATGCCGCAATCCAAGGTGCCCAGTTTTAGTTGATGAATAATTTGCTCGGTAGTTTGCTCCCAGACCACCAGCTTTACCTGCGGATATTTATCTATAAATCCTTTTATCACCTTAGGTAAAATATAAGGTGAAATGGTTGGAATGATGCCCACTTTTAACTCGCCGGAAAGCTCACGCTGCCTGTCGGATATGATCTCTTTGATCTTCTCACTCTCGCCTAATAATACCCGTGCCTGTTGAATAATGTCAACGCCGATCTCGGTTGGTGTTACAGGCTGTTTACTCCGGTCGAAAAGTTTTACGCCTAACGTATCTTCCAGCTTTTGTATCTGCATACTTAGCGTGGGTTGGGTAACAAAGCATTTTTCGGCAGCTACAACAAAACTGCGGTAGGTGTCAACAGCAACAATGTATTCTAATTGAACTATAGTCATAAGTGGTATAAACAAAATCTATGGTAAAGATAAATATTAATCAATTCAATCTATATAACAAAATACAATGTCGTCTTGCTAAATTTTTTGGCATTTAGAATGCGCTTATTATATTTGAATTTAATTGCCTGAATATGGATACAAGCCTTAAACGTTGCAGCTGGTGCGGTACCGACCCATTATACGTTAAATATCATGATGAAGAATGGGGAAAGGAAGTGCATGACGATAAAACGCTGTTTGAGTTTTTGATTTTGGAATCGGCACAGGCAGGTTTAAGCTGGATCACCATTCTGCGCCGTCGCGAAGGTTACCGTAAAGCTTTTGCTAATTTTGATGTGCATAAAGTTGCTGCGTTTACAGATGCGGATGTGGAGCGCTTAATGCAGGATGAAGGTATCATTCGTAATCGTTTAAAAATATTAGCCGCTATTAATAACGCTAAATTGTTCATAGGTATTCAAGAGGAGTTTGGCTCATTTGATAAATACCTGTACAGTTTTATGCCGGATGGTAAACCTATTAACAGTACTACCGGTATAACACCCGCCAGTACGCCCATATCCGATGCGATAAGCAAAGACATGAAAAAGCGAGGCTTTAAATTTTTTGGCACTACCATTTGTTATGCGCATATGCAGGCCACCGGTATGGTTAATGACCATGTGCCCGATTGTGCCTTTAAATAATTATAACCCTTTCTGCCTCAAACAAAATAAGTTACACCACCTATTTTATATAAAATAAATTTTCTTACCTTTGCGTCCCCGCTGAACAAAACTCCGGGGGAATGTTGAACACATAAACAAATTAAGAAATGGCAACTAAAATCAGATTGCAAAGACACGGTAAAAAAGGAAAACCTTTTTACTACATTGTAGTGGCAGATGCACGTGCACCTCGCGATGGTAGGTTTATTGAGCGTATTGGTTCATACAACCCAAACACCAACCCGGCTACTATTGACATTAATTTTGAAAAAACCCTTAACTGGGTAAACAACGGTGCACAGCCAACTGATACTTGTCGTGCTATTCTGTCTTACAAAGGAGTTTTATACAAAAAACACTTAGAAGGCGGCGTTAAAAAAGGCGCTTTAACTCAAGAACAAGCTGACGAAAAATTTGCAGCCTGGACTGAGCAAAAAGACGGTAAAATCACCGGTAAAAAATCAGGTTTACTATCAGCAAAAGAAGAAGCGCGTAAAGCTGCTTTAGCTGCTGAAGCAAAACGTAATGCTGATAAAGCTGCTGCTGTTGCTGCTAAAAATGCTCCGGTTGCCGAAGAAGTTGAAGAAGCTCCGGCTGCTGAAGAAGCTGCACCAGAAGCAGAAAGCGCAGAATAATTTTTTCGAAAATTTTAAATCTAAAGATATGGCGAAGCAACCTTACCGGTTCTTCGCCATTATTATTTTAGCCTCACCCCACCCCTCTACTTAAGGAGAGGGAGAATTAGAAATTCGTGTAATTCGCTCAAATTCGAGAAATTAGTGAAATAATATGAAAATTGAAGACCACTTCCGCATAGGCAGCGTACTAAAAACCAAAGGCCTTAAAGGCGAAATGCAGCTGTATATTGATTTTGACGGACTGGAAGCCATTAAATTTAATGCCCTGTTTATTGAAATAGGCGGAAAACTGGCTCCTTACTTTGTGCAATCTATCAAATACAATCAAAAAAACTCGGCATACCTGTACCTGGAAGATGTTGACACTGTTGAAAAAGCATCGTTACTAGTAAAAAAGGATATATACCTTCCTAATAAACTTAAACCCAAAAAGAAAAAGGAAGAGTTTACGCTGAAAGACCTAAAGGGCTTTATTGCTATTGATGAGACAGAAGGTGAGCTGGGCGAAATTACCGATATCCTGGAATATCCGCAGCAAATATTAGCTGCCGTTAATTACGAAGGCAAAGAAGTGCTGTTCCCGCTTAACGGCACCTTTATTAAAGGTATTGATGTAGAAGGCGGCGAAGTGTACCTTGATCTGCCGGAGGGATTATTGGATATTTATCTCGACTAAAAAATATTTGTCAAAAATACTTGACATATGTAAAGTTTGTTTTACATTTGGTAAACCAAACTTTACAGATAGTGAAAACACGTTTCTTATTTCCGCACCATTGGCGCAAGGGAGCAATCATTTTAATATTCTTGGGTATTATACTTGCAATTGTTCTAATTTGCTTTTATAAACAATTTACTGCTTGGCAGACTGAAAGATCGAACAGCGGCCTGCTGGATCTTGAAGGGATCGTAGAAAGTGCGGTACTCTTATTACTGATTTGTGGTTTGTTGCTATTTGCATTTACGAAAGAAGAAGTAGAGGACGAGCACTTGGTACAGCTTCGTCTTGATTCTTTGCAGTGGGCGGTCTATTCAAATTACGGCTTAGTAATAATCAGCATACTAATATTAAATGGCAGCGACCTGATTACTGTTCTTGGCGCTAATGTATTTACTCCGCTTGTCATTTTCATTTTACGTTTCAGGTGGGTTGTTTATCAATCCAATAGTTTACTTGAAAAATAATATTACAATTATGAAACCTTATTTATTATTTCCTAACAAATTCCGGATGATTGGATGGCTGCTTTTCATCCCTGGATTTATTTTAGGCGTAGCCTGCCAAATATGGCAGTACCAAATACCCGGCTTCACTTTAAAATTGCGTGAAACAAGTAGTTTACTAAAGCCGGAGTATGAAAATTTTACCAATGAACTGGCTTTGGCCCTTGTTGTAGCAGGCCTTTTAATGACGGCTTTTGCTAAAGAGAAAGTAGAGGACGAACTGATTTCAAAAATAAGGGCAAATTCGCTGTACTGGGCTATATTAGTTAGTTCTTTGGTCAGATTGGTCTATATAACATTACATTCGTTTAATTTAGATATGTTTCCGGACGTTGGCTACACAATGTTCTTTATTCCATTGCTGATTTTCAAACTACGGTTCCGTTATTTGATAACCCGCAAAAAAGATATTTACGCCTTAGATAATTTATATTATCTACCTAACCGACCTTATCGTATAGTATCGGCCGCGCTATCATTTTTTTTGATCGGATCTGGTATTTATTGCGTGTATAACTTTTTAACAGCTCCCGATTTTCTAAATACACTGGCAAACTTTATGTTTTTACCGCTAATAGCATGGGTATACACTAAAGAAGAAAAAGAAGATGAATTTATTGCTTCGCTACGTGTACAATCAATGCAGTTAGCTGTAATCATATATTATTTAATGCTATTGATAGCTAACATTATTTTATACTCCGTTCCGTTTTTATACATCATTAGTTTCAGTACAGAAATTATAGCTATTGCATTCCTTATTAAGTTTAATTGGCAATTGAGAAAGTACAAAGTTATGCAAGGGGGATTGGCTTTATGAAAAACTCATTGTGTGTTGATCGCGCTATAAAAAACATAAGCGAGGCCGACCTTGTCATGCTTGAAGCAATATATAACAGCGTAGGGTTTGATCATCATAATAAAATTTGTCAGGAGGCTAACTTATCATGAATTTCGAGCTTTTATCTCCAAGAGTTAAACAGGCAGGTTATTTATTATTAATGATATCGGCCATTGGGTTTTTTATAAATACATCCGGCATTTTGATGCTGATTTACCCTCCTAAAAAATTTGATAATCAATTCGCGTTGGCCTCTATAGGTAATTCTATAGCCTTAGTTTTATTCGCACTGGCTATCGTATTTATAGTGGTTGGCAAAGCCAAAAAAGATTATACTTCCTTATCAAACAGGTTGTTATTACCGCATTATTTTAAATATGCGGGTTATATTTATCTATTTTTTACGCTGATATATGCTGTAACCAATTATAAACACCGGTATGTAAGAAAGGAAGAGTGGTTTACGCACGTAATGATCCCCTCTTATCAAGCTGGTTTAACCGATGAACAAAACAAGGTTTTTAACAGTATGAAAGATGGGGGAATAGTTGTGCATTCAAATAGTATCATTATTACCCCCTTTACTATGATTTTGCCCGTTGGGTTACTGTTTTTGGCTTTTGCTAAAGAGCGGGTTGAAGACGAGTTGATCAGTAAATACCGTACACAGTCGCTGCAATTAGCCATTTTGCTGCTTTTCTTTATTGTACTGTATCAAAAATTTAATGTCCCTGAAATAAAGACACTTATTTTGACAAGCAAAAAAGGTATAGGCTACTTTGACATTCCGGGAACAACATGGAGGGCAGATGTATTAATTAATGTAGTTTTGATTTTTAGCATTTTAAGAATGGAATATATGCTAAGAATAAAGCCGTTATTCTCAAAACACGCCGAATCATGAAGAACTCGCTGCGTGTAGAGCGCGCCATAAAGAACATAAGCCAAGCAGAACTGGCACAGTTAATAGGTGTATCCCGACAAACCATTAATACAATAGAAAGCAACAAGTACGTGCCATCAACCGTGCTTGCTTTAAAAATTGCAAGAGTTTTCGGTAAAAATGTGGAAGAGATATTTGAGTTAGAGGAAGAAGATTAAGCTCCCTAACCCCCTAAAGGGGGAATATATCGTCATTAAAAGCTCCGCCTTCAGGGGGTTGGGGGGCTCAACACTATTCCCTACCTTTGCCGCATGCGTTTTGATATTATAACGGTATTGCCGGGTTTGTTGGAAAGTCCTTTTGCTCACTCTATTTTGCTGCGTGCGCAAAAAAAAGGCATCAGCGAAATATATGTGCATAACCTGCGCGATTACGCTACCAACAAACAAAAAAGCGTTGACGATTACCCTTATGGTGGTGGCAGCGGCATGGTAATGTCAATAGCGCCATTTGCTGCTTGTATTGAAAAGCTCAAAAGTGAACGGGAATACGATGAGGTGATATTCATGACGCCGGATGGCGAAACGCTTAACCAGCCCATTGCCAATCAGCTGTCCACAAAAAAGAATATTATTATTCTATGCGGTCACTATAAAGGCATAGATCAACGCATCCGTGATGTTTATGTTACCCGCGAGATTTCTATTGGAGATTACGTGCTATCAGGTGGCGAGCTGCCTGCTGCTGTTTTAGTGGATGCCGTTGTTAGGTTAATACCCGGTGTATTGAATGATGAAACTTCGGCTTTGTCTGATTCTTTTCAGGATGGCTTGTTAGATGCTCCGATTTATACGCGCCCTGTTGACTGGAACGGCCACAAAGTGCCCGATGTATTATTAAGCGGGCACGCTGCAGAGATTGAAAAATGGCGTTTTGAGCAGGCTGTTGAGCGTACCAAAACAAGGCGACCGGATCTGTTAGATTAACGAGTATTAGCTAAAAGCGGGCATGAGTTAACACCTTGAGCGAGTGCCCGAACCGACGCATTTTGTTAATAAAAAACAAAATGTGGAATTTTTTAAAATCGTTTTTTAATTCTCAAAAATAATCCCTATACTTGCAATCCGATTTTTAGGGGCTAAAAATCGCTTTAAGAGCTTAAAATCATGGATTTAATAAAATTTGTAGAAGAGCAAACAGTAACAGTTAACCAACTTCCGTCTTTCAAAGCAGGCGATACTGTAAGCGTACATTATAAGATCAAAGAAGGTAACAAAGAGCGTATCCAGGTTTACCAAGGTGTTGTTATTCAACGTAACAGCACAGGCGTTTCTGAAACTTTCACTGTACGTAAAGTCTCTAACGGTGTAGGTGTTGAGCGTATCTTCCCTGCTAATTCACCTAACATTGATAAAGTTGAGGTTAACAGCTTTGGTAAAGTACGTCGTGCTAAATTGTTCTACCTGCGTGCACTTACCGGTAAAGCTGCCCGTATCAAAGCAAAACGCGTAGCAAAGTAATTTGCTAATAAGCATATTTAAAAACCTTTCTGAGCGATCAGAGAGGTTTTTTTATTGGCTAAAATTTTGTTGCAATTGCTGAGTACTTCTAAACAGTTCTATTGATTGCTTAATGCTCGCGCCGATTAATAACCTTAAAAGAAAAGCCTTACCCCTTTTTAGAGGCAAGGCTTTCGCTTTTCGTCATAATATTTTACTTAGTTAAGCCGGTAGCTCAGCTAAAACGGTTCTGCCGCCTTTAACTACTTCGCCAATCTGTACGTTAACTTTTGAGCCGATTGGTAAAAACACATCCACCCTTGAGCCAAATTTAATAAAGCCAAACTGGTCGCCTTGCTCAACTTTGTCGCCTTCTTTTACATACCAAACAATACGGCGGGCCAAAGCGCCTGCAATTTGTCTGAACAATACCTGATGCTTGCCGTCTGTGGTTTCGGTAACTACAGTTGTACGCTCATTCTCGGTTGATGATTTTGGGTGCCATGCTACCAAATATTTACCCGGGTGATATTTAAAATATTTCACTACCCCGCTAATCGGGTTGCGGTTAACATGCACATTAACCGGCGACATGAATACCGACACCTGCAAGCGCTTATCTTTTAAAAATTCAGGTTCATCTGTTTCCTCAATAACAACAACTTTACCATCTGCAGGGCAAAGTACCGAGTTTTCATCCTGTGTGATGAGCAGTTTCGGACTGCGGAAAAACTGAACAATGGTAACAAACAGCAGGAACGAGAAAATGTAAATTATCCATTTAAACACGTAAGCCTGCGGAAAATAGAACTGTATGGCCGCATTCAACACAAATATGAATAAAATGCAAAGTGCCAGCGAAGTGTATCCCTCTTTATGAAAAGTCATTTATATAAATTTTATGCAAAACTAAAAATTTGTTACAAAGTACAGGTATGCATATACAATTGGTGCAGCCAGTAATAAACCGTCAAACCTATCCAATAACCCACCGTGCCCCGGCAATATACCACCCGAATCTTTCACCTTAAGGCTGCGTTTCAACATAGATTCTATCAGATCGCCAATGGTGCCAAATACGCTGATGATCATGGCCATCCATATTAAATTTTGCAGTGGTTGTTCTGTAAAATAATGGTTTACTATAAATGCAATACCAACAGTAATTAATACGCCTCCAATAAAGCCCTCCCATGTTTTTTTAGGCGAATGCCTTTCAAACAGCTTGGTTCGGCCAAATTTGCTGCCTACCAGATATGCGCCTGTATCATTACCCCAAAGCATCAACAAAAATGCCAAAGGCAAATGCGGATTAAAACTACCATTAAGGTAACCTAACGCGTGAAAGAAGCTGAACGGAATAATAGTGAACAGGAGGCCAAAAAATGTGTAGGAGATATTGGTAAACGGCGCGTCGGTTTTTTTGAATAGCTCCTGTATGGCAATAAAACTCAAAGTAACAGGAAGCAGTAATATCAATTTGCGGGCATCGTCATCATAAGCTATCAAAACAAAAATAACATATATGAAAGCCCCGTTTAGTAAGGCGGTGGTTATATTAGGTTTGATGGATGCTGATTTTAGCAGACCGTAAAACTCCCACAGGCAAAAACTCCCCAGCAAAAAGTAAAACACATCAAAAACATACTGCCCGGTTAAAACGGATGACAGCATTACAATAACAAAGAAGAAGCCGGTAATGGCGCGGGTTTTCATAAAAAGTTAACTTGGTTGAGGATCATGAGTTCAATAGCGTGGCTAAAGTTGTCACGATGGATGTAAACCTCTACATTGCCAAAGCCATGAGAAGAAGCTTGCTTGTTCATTAAAACAGCATCAATATCATTTTCGCACAGTACCTGCTTCACAATCTCCGACTGGTAAAAGTGGGTTGAAGTGAAAATTTTTATCCAGTTTTTCTCCATTTATGTTCGTCAGGGTGCTGTTGAGCGTTTTTTGGCCACATAGTGGTACACATACAGCAAAAATAGCACAATTATGAAGCTAAATACATAGACATAAGTGGAATTCTGAAAAATCTGATTCGCATTGGGATCAACTTTGATCACCTTGCGTTGGTAAAGGTAATAGGCCACCACCGCGGTGCCGTTATTAAGGAAGTGCGCCCATATGGCCGGCCACACGCTGCCGCTCCACGCGGTAAAGTAGCCAAACAAAACACCTAAAAGCAAACGGGGCAAAAATCCAAAAAACTCTAAGTGAAATGCGCTGAACAATATGCCTGTTACCCAAACTGCAACGTGCACATTACCAAACCACTTAAAAAAAATGGTTTGCAGGCATCCCCTAAAGGTTAACTCTTCTACAATAGCTGTAAGTAGTCCGATGGCCAATACATTAACTATAACCGACCAGATTGAATCCATTTTCAACAGGATGCCTAAAAGTTGCTGGGCTTTGTCTTCGCTTTCGCGCATCCAATCCTGCACGGCTTTCAAATACTCAGGTAAAACCATCCGCTTATTAATGGCTCCTAAAAACTCAATTAACGGCGATGATACCAGCATCACACAAAAAACCAGCAATAGCAATTGCCACGGAAATTTAAAGGAAGGCTTTAAGTATTCATCGGTTTGTTTTACAATAACTTTAGCGAACAGCAGTGGGGTTATCAACAAAGGCAATGTTGTACCAACTATCTGTAAAACCCAAAGCGCGCCGGCAGCGCCGGGCTTTGAAAAATCAAGCTGAGCAATGCCCATTACCATCTCTAGGCCATATAGGGCTGTCACCAATGCAAGTGCAATTACGTTGCCTACCAGTACAACACCAATAATGAGCGATACCAGAATAAGGAATTGCACCGATGGATGCAGGCGACCGGAGGGTGTAGCTGTCATTTAATTCAATTTTCGTATTTTTGTAACGGGTTAAAGATAAGCATGTCTGTAAAAATAGGAAATATAGATTTAGGGGAGTTCCCGTTATTGCTGGCACCGATGGAAGATGTGAGCGATCCACCGTTCCGTTACGTTTGCAAACAGCACGGGGCCGATATGATGTATACCGAGTTCATATCGTCGGAAGGGTTGATACGTGATGCTGCCAAGAGCATTAAAAAACTCGATATTTTTGAATACGAACGCCCGATAGGCATTCAGATTTTTGGCAGTGATATTGAACACATGCGCGAAGCATCTGAAATTTCAAGTCGCGCTAACCCGGATCTTATCGATATTAACTATGGCTGCCCGGTGAAAAATGTGGCTTGTCGTGGCGCTGGTGCCAGTCTTTTGCAGGATATAGACAAGATGGTAGCCATGACCAAGGCGGTTGTTGAGGGTACCCATTTACCGGTTACCGTTAAAACACGCCTGGGCTGGGACGATAACACTAAAAACGTAGAAGAGGTGGCCATGCGCCTGCAGGATGTGGGCATCAAGGCGCTTACCATTCATGGACGCACCCGCGCGCAGATGTATAAAGGCCATGCCGACTGGACACTGATTTCCAAAATAAAGAAGAATCCACTCATCCATATTCCCATTTTTGGAAACGGTGATATTGACTCGCCTGAAAAAGCCGCCGAATGGCGTTTGCAATACGGTGTTGACGGTATGATGATAGGCAGAGCAGCTATTGGCTACCCATGGATCTTCCGGGAGATAAAACACTACTTTGAAACCGGCGAACACCGGGAAAAGCCAACCTTTGCCGAGCGCATTGATGCATGCCGTACGCATTTGATCAAATCAATAGAATGGAAAGGACCAAAAACCGGCGTTTTTGAAATGCGCAGGCACTATTCCAATTACTTTAAAGGGATTGATAACTTTAAAGAATACCGCTCGCGTTTGGTTACGGCAGGAACATTTGAGGAGGTTAGTGATATTTTAAACGAGATTGAATGCAACCCCCGGTTCAGCTCATCCGTATCAATAGTGGAAGTTTAACATTTGGGATTTGTTTATTTAATGTTAAAAAATCTATATTGCTGAAAATTATAGGTTTACATGGCTTGATTTTTGAAGCCTCGCATTATCTTTGACTTAAGCTATAATCAATATGGTTACATGTATAACAGACGGAGTTAAGGTTTCGGTAGAAACCATCTATCAGCCCGAGTATTCTAACCCGGCTAATGATCATTTTATGTTTGCTTATAAAGTGACGATAGAGAATAAGGGAAGTTATTCTGTGCGTCTGTTAAGCCGCCATTGGCATATATTTGATTCGAACGGCGCCAAGCGCGAAGTGGAGGGAGAAGGTGTTGTAGGTATGCAGCCGGTTATTGAGCCCGGCAGTTCGCACGAGTACGTATCAGGCTGTAACCTTAAAACAGATATGGGTACCATGAAAGGCCAGTACCGCATGATGCGCCTTTTAGATAACACTTTTTTTGATGTTCAAATACCTGAGTTTGATCTGATAGCTCCGTATAGGATGAATTAACTTACAAGTATATATTCCAGTTTAACACCTTCCGTAAAATCACCGATGCAATCGATGAAACTCAACTTTAAATCGATTGCAATCGTAGTGGTAGGTATTCTACTATCATTGATATTGGTTGATATATTACTCACCGATAGTGTAAGTTCAGAAAATATCGCCCTTATAAAGGGGCATTTTTCAAAAATAGAACAAGAAGTTAATAGAGGGGAATATTCTTATAACTTATTTACTGAGGAAGAAGCCGATAAATATTATAAGATTGCTGCTGATGACTCAGATTGTTTCTTTTACTTCAGCTTTTTGTCACAGGTTAAAAAGGGGCAACCAATAGAGATTGGTATATGTAAAAATGATTTCCTTAGAAAGGGATTTGTCGTGAGCCTTATTCTTAACAAGCAAAATTATATTGGCATCGATTGCATAAACGACCGTATCTCCAATACTAAAATTTCAGTATCCGTCATATTTTTCTCTTTGACACTAGTTTTTCTGTTCCGGTTTTTATATCTAAAGAAAATAATACGAATAAAATAACGAAAACAAAAAGAGCGATGATTTTTTACGCCCATCGCCCTTTTGGTTTATATCGAAGATTCGATTACCTACCCGCCTGTACAGCCGGCGTAGCCGCTGGTCTGCCCATCTTTTGATCGGCCCATTTAATGAACCATTTCATATTAGCCTGATCCTGGTGTCCCTGATCGTGCTGGCGCCAGGCCAGATCGCCATCTAACATTGGCGTATTTACAGGTGGCATTTTTTCTTTGTTATAATCATTTGATACGCCGAGATCTTTTTTACCCAACAGCTTAAATACCGGTCCGGCGGCAACGGTAGCCATATAGCTTCCTTGCTGATCCAGCCATTTAGCGTCGCCTTGTTCGGGTATACCGTAGCTAATAAAAGTTAAGCGTGGTGCGCAAAGCGCTATCAGCATGTGCGAATCAACAGGAATATCGCCCGGCGTTTTAGCGCCAAATTTAGCATCGGATGCGCCGTATTTCATAAAGTTGCCGGCCATCCAGTGAAATTCTCCGGTGCCGGTCAAGCTTTCAACAGCCTCACCAAAATTACGACGGTGCAGTTTAGCGCCACCCTCGCCCGATGAACCCACCAGAGCCATATTAAATTTAGGCTCAAATGCCAATGCTATCAAAGCCGCCTTACCATAACGTGAAACGCCTTCGATGCCTACCTTTTTAGCATCAACAGCAGGTTCTTTTGCTTCCAGGTAATCTAATGCCCTGCCTGCGCCCCATGCCCATGCACGTAAAGCGCCCCAGTCTTCAGGTTTGCGGGGCTGGCCTTTGTTAACCAAACCAATTATGCCACGGGTTAAACCGGCGCCATTATCAGCCTGTATGCTTGCGGTACTAATAGTGCAATAGCCCCACCCTGCGGCCAGCAACTGTTGCGTTGACGATGGATCATTGTTAACGCCTGCTATGCCCGGAACATCAACCGGTCCGGCGGCCGGAGCGGCAGGAGCGCCCGGGCGACCACCCGGAGCACCGCCACCTAAACCAAACGCACTTTGCACGGCGGGTAAGGTAACTGGCTGCCATGCTGGATGCTCATCTAAAATTGTTTTTAATGACGGATCGCTTTTGATCAGCAGATCCTTTAAAGCCGCGTTAAGCCTGGTAACTTCCGCAGCTGTTGGTGCACTTGGCGCAGGCAGGCCCGGCATGCCAAACATCATCAGCACCGGTACCGGGCCTTTAACGTTAGTAGGCACAACCAGCGTCATTTCAATATTCACATCAATTTGCGGGTAGGCTGAGTTATCTACATGCCCTATGATCTGTTTGGCAATAACCGGTATGCGGTTTACCATTTCTTTGTCAACCAGCTTTACCTGCCAGTTTATTTTAGGCATGTTTTTCGGTACGCGTCCAATTACCTCTCTTTCAAAATCTTCAACTATCTCGGGGCGGCGCTGGTTCCACCATTGCTCGGGGGTTGTTACTTTTTTACCGTTCTTAAGCGTTAAAACATCCGGCAGGTTAGGGTAAGGATTAGCTAATGCCTCATCGTAGTTAGCATGATTAGGCGCGCTTTCGTTACCACTGGGTCCGGGGCGCAAGGCTTTAATGCCCAGTTGCTCCATCATGTTTTTGTGGTCTTCCTGCGCGGTAAAGGTCACCATGGGTGGGTTGCCGGTTTGGGCCATTGCCGCTGTTGAAGCAAGCATAAGCAGGCCAAGCATTCTTTTCATTTTAGTGTAATGGGTTTTAAAGGGTTATTTAGTTGTGCCGAAAATCGGCTAATCGGTTACAACAAATCTATATAAAAACCTATCAAGCTAATAATCAACAGGTGAATAATATATAACGCTAACGATTGCGAATCAGCAAACAACACAATTGTTACAGGATGTAAGTGCCAACAAAAAAGGCGACCGGTGAAGTCGCCTTGTAAAATAAAAATTTATGCTGATTATTAATCGTCTCTTCTGCCTAACAGAAAAGAAGCGTAATAAAGCAATGTAGCCAATGCGCTCAGTGCTGCAACAACATAAGTCATGGCCGCCCACCAAAGTGCATCTTTAGCCTGCTGATGTTCTGCTTGAGTTTGCATTACATTGTAGTTATTATTCAACCACGCTAAAGCCCTGTTGCTGGCATCAAACTCAACCGGCAGCGTTATAAAGGTAAACAGCGTTACCACCGCCAGTGCTGCCACACCAATGGTTAATACAAAAGCATTATGGGAGAAAAAAAACAGCATAACACCTATGGTTAAGGTAACCTGCACCAAGGTATTAGCTACATTAGTTAATGGCACCAAGGTGGAGCGTAATTGCAGCCAGCTATAACCTTTGGCATGTTGCACTGCATGTCCGCACTCGTGGGCGGCAACGGCCGCCGCGGCTATACTACGACTGTTATAAACGTCGGCGCTCAAATTTACGGTGCGGTTCTCCGGGTTATAATGGTCGGTTAGCTGGCCATCAACAGAAGTTACCTGAACATCATAAACGCCGTTATCTTTGAGCATTAGTTCGGCTACTTCTCGGCCGGTTAAGCCTGAAGACAAAGCCATCTCTGAGTATTCCTTAAACTTGCTTTTAAAGCGCCATTGCACTATAAAACTGATCACGGCAATAGCTATCATTAAAAACAAAGCAGAGCCGTAACTTATAAATCCTAATATAATTGATAAATGATCCATGTTTCTTTTTGGTATTGATCAAATACATTCAAAAAGTATTCCAGTATGTGTTTAACCTGGTTTGCCTCAAAATGGCATCAGCTATAGCCGATACACTGTCATTTATGCAGTAGTAATGCTAAAATTGCAGTTTTGACGAGTGGGAATAAAGGACTTAGATGGTAATAGCCGCTTTAACCAGGTAGGGCAATACATCTTTTTGGAAGGAAACAAAGTTTTTGCGTACGTCGCTATCGCTTACTGAGGTGAAGGCGAAACTGAAAACAATGCTTTTGCTACATGTGATCAAAAAACGCAGGCGCTGCATATAGTTGCCATCGCGGCGAATGTGCGTAATGCGGGCGAAGGACGACATCAGCATATCTTCCAGCTCGTTACTCAAATTCTTTAAAAACTCCTGTGAATTGGTTGATTCGCGAATGAAATCCCAGCCAATAAACTCATTACAAACCGTATAACTTAATCGGCAGGTTTTCATGATGAGGCCGCTCAGGTGTTTCTCTTCGTCGGCTTCGGGGTTGCTTTTGCTGATAAGGTCGTCTACACTCAGGCGGATGTAATCCATCAGCAAGGTATGGAGCAACTCTTCTTTACTCTCAAAATATTTGTAAATGGTAGCCTTGGCAATACGGGCACGCTTGGCAATTTCGTTAACGCTTGTTTTATGGTAGCCAAACTTTCGGAATAGCTCCTGCGCGGCCCGCTTAATGCTGTCTTTTATTTTTTCGGCTTCCATAAGATCAGTTAGAGATGGTCAGAAAATTTCCCGACGGATCAATATACACATTATATTGCTTAAGCGAGCGTACAGCGGGCGCTTTGTTAGGTGTACCGTCTTGCAACAGCCATTTAGAGCCACTGCAAGGATCGGTAACCAGTATTTTATTATCATCAATAGTTACAGCGCAGCGTTTTTCAGGTTCGTATGCGCTGCATCGGTCGTAAGCCCGATAGCCATAAACTGTATTAGCCACAATAATGCCCGAAACGCCATAGCCATTAATAGCAACCGCGCTGCCAATGGAACGTAGTTGTGAGTATCTTGGGTCATTTAGCTGCAACTGAAGGTTTACGGCAACATAAGGCACAACATTGCCCTGCTTGCCGCACCCGGCCAGCAAAAACAACAATAGTATAGCTGTGCCCAGTTGCTTCATTATATAATTTCAGATTGAAACTGTTTCAGGAACCTTACGTCGTTCTCAGAGAACAGACGAAGATCGCGGATAACATATTTCAAATTAGTGATACGTTCAATACCCATACCAAAAGCAAAGCCGGTATATTTTTTACTGTCGATGCCGCAGTTCTCTAATACATTAGGATCAACCATGCCGCAGCCCAATATCTCTACCCAACCGCTGTATTTACACATGTTACATCCGCTGCCTTTACAAATGGTGCATGATACATCCATTTCGGCAGATGGCTCGGTGAACGGGAAGTACGACGGGCGGAAGCGCACTTTGGTGCCTTCGCCGTACAGCTCCTGCACAAAGTGATAAAGCGTTTGCTTCAAGTCGGCAAATGATACGTTCTCATCTACATATAAACCCTCTACCTGGTGGAAGAAGCAATGTGCACGGGCAGAGATAGCCTCATTACGGTAAACACGGCCCGGCATAATAGCGCGGAACGGCGGTTTGCCATTCTCCATCATGCGCACCTGTACCGATGAGGTATGCGTACGCAGCGCAATATCATCAGTACCGCTGTTCTTTTTGATGAAGAAGGTATCCTGCATATCGCGGGCAGGGTGCTCTTCAGGGAAGTTTAGGGCCGAGAAGTTGTGCCAGTCGTCTTCTATCTCCGGACCTTCGGCCACTACGAAGCCTAAACGCTTAAACACATCAATGATCTCGTTCCTTACCAAAGTAAGCGGATGGCGCGATCCTAACTCAAAGCCATCCCCTGGAAGGGTTTTGTCAATATCAGCTGTAGCAGTGTCAGCAGTATTTGCTGATGCTTCTTTAAGCTCGCTATATTTTTCTTCGGCCAGTTGTTTAAACTGGTTAAGTACTTTGCCAAAGGTGCGTTTTTCTTCCGGACCAACGGTTTTAAACTGGTCAAAAAGATCTTTTATAATACCCTTGGTTCCTAAAAACTTGATACGGAAAGCTTCCAGTTCATCAGCCTTTGTAGCCGCGAATGCCTTGATCTCGGCGGTATATTTATCTATTTTTTCCTGCATTTAGCTTAATGTTCGTAAAAATTGCTCGGCTGTTAAAACCGGTATAGTGGCTTGCTTATAATCTTTTATATTACGGGTGATGATGGCATCACAGTTGTTTTTTATGGCGATGTGATGTTGGATTGCATCTTCGAAATCACTGAATGAGCTTGATAATGCAAAATTAACCGCATCTTTATCAAACGGCAATACTTCAATCAAATCAGATAAAGCACGCAAACTTTCTTTAGCCTTTACAGCACCCATCTTCTTTGACAGGATATAATTCATATTTGCAAATATCAGCGAAGATGTGCTCACATTAAACCTTGAATTTTCGCTGTAATGAAATATTAGCTGTGTATAACCGTAAAACGGCTCTCTAAACAATAACATATCCAGTAAAACATCGCTGTCTAAATACAAGTTTTTAAAGGTCATATTTATCCTTTAAATATTCATACTTCATGTCCTTATAGTCCATGTCATCCGGGTAAGCTCCTTTTAAAATGCCGGTTAATGCCTTAATATTATCAGATAGTTCTATGGTCTTTAAACGTTCAAGCAAATCATCCTCTTTTTTCTCCTTTTTTACAATCTCATCAAAAAAATCCTGAACCAGTTTGGATACGCTTGTGTGCTTTTTCTTGGCATAGCTTTTTATAGCAGGTAAGGAGTCGGATTTAACACTTAAAGTTAACTTTGTATTTTCCATAACAAACACGTTATACGTACAAATATAAGCAACTTATACGTATTATTTAAGCACACCCAACTCCTTACCTACTTTGGTAAATGCGGCAATGGCCTTATCCAAGTGCTCTTGATTGTGCGCGGCGGATAGCTGTACCCTTATCCTGGCTTTGCCCTGCGGCACAACCGGATAGTAGAAACCAATAACATAAATGCCTTCGTCCAGCATTTTGGCGGCAAACTCCTGCGCCAGCTTGGCGTCATACAACATCACCGGAACAATGGGGTGAACGCCGGGTTTAATGTCAAAACCTGCTTCCGTCATTGCTTTGCGGAAGTATTGGGTATTATACTCCAGCTTATCCCGCAGTTGCGTTGTTTGGCTCAGCATATCCAACACCGCGATAGATGCACCGGTAATTGCAGGTGCCAATGTATTGCTGAACAGGTATGGCCTTGAGCGCTGGCGCAGCATCTCAATTATTTCTTTCCTGCCGGATGTGAATCCACCCGAAGCTCCTCCTAATGCCTTACCTAATGTGCCGGTAATAATGTCTATCTTATCCATCACATGATGGTGCTCATGCGTACCGCGACCTGTTTTCCCCATAAATCCGCTGCAATGGCTTTCGTCTATCATTACCAAAGCATTATATTGCTCGGCTAACACGCATATTTTATCCAGTTGCGCAATGGTGCCATCCATACTGAAAGCGCCGTCAGTCACGATAATTCTATGACGGCAGTTCTGTGTGGCTTTTAACTTCTCTTCCAGATCGGCCATGTCATCGTGCTTGTAACGCTGGCGCTGGGCTTTGCACAGGCGTACGCCGTCAATAATGGAAGCATGGTTCAGCTCATCAGAGATAATCGCATCCTGGTCATTAAACAGCGGCTCAAACACTCCGCCATTGGCATCAAAGGCAGCGGCGTAAAGTATGGTGTCTTCAGTACCTAAAAATTCAGAAATCTTCTTTTCGAGTTCTTTGTGGATATCCTGCGTGCCGCAAATAAAACGCACGGATGACAGGCCATAGCCGTGGCTATCCATAGCAGCTTTGGCCGCGTCTACTACTTGCTGGTTACCAGATAGTCCTAAGTAATTATTGGCACAAAAGTTAATTACTTCTTTACCGCCCTGTACGGTTATCCCGGCCCCCTGGCGGGAGGTTATTATTCTTTCTTTTTTATACAGACCGGCCTGCTCAATTTCAGCAAGTTCCTGCTGCAATACGGGTTTCAGCGTGTTATACATAGATCAGTTAATTAATGTGCCCAAAAGTAAACAATAATGCCCGTTTAACCGGGCTTGTAAATATATTGTGCCAGCAAGCAAACATTTGCGTATAAAAACCATTAATAGAATTATTTATGGCCAAACGTTTACTTATATTCTTATTCTTTTCAGTCGCTTTTTTATGTAAAGCTTCCGGGCAGCAATTTGTTTTGTCTGGCCGTGTGGTTGATGAGCAGAATAAGCCGGTCGCCTTTGTGTCAATTTACATCCGTAATTCCACTTACGGCACCACAACCAACGAGGAAGGTAATTACCAGTTAAAACTAAATCCGGGTAATTACCGCATTATGTACCGTTTCGTAGGTTATAAGGAACAGGTTCAAAATGTTACAATCGGCAATGCCGACCAGCGCGTCAACGTAAAACTGGAAAAAGAAGTATACCAACCACGCGCTATATCGCAAAGGGCCCGTCGCGGACAAGACACCTCTGCCATGAACATTATGCGCAAGGTGATAGATAAGCGCCAATATTATCTGAACGAGTTGGACTCTTATTCCTGCTCAGTTTACATTAAGGGTGTACAAAAGCTGATTGAGGCCCCCAACTCATTAATGCGTAGCGGTGTATCAAATGTTTTGTCGTTAGATAGCAACGGCAAAGGTTTGTTGTATCAGTCGGAAATGTTGTCAACCTTTACCTCTGCCCGGCCTAATAAAATTAAGGAAGAAACAATAGCCCAGCGCATGGCAGGGGTTACGCCGGCATTTAGCTATTCAAAAGCGTCAGATCTTCAGGCCAATTTTTATAATAATGTTTTCGCGGTGCAGGGTTTGAGCAGCAGGGGTTTTGTATCACCAATAGCTTCATACGCATTCTCTTACTATAACTACAGGTTGGTTGGTACAGCCGTGAGCGGCGGAAAAACCATTTCTAAAATTGAATTGCTGCCCAAACACAAATATGACCCTGTTTTTCGCGGTCATATTTATGTTGTTGAGGGCGACTGGCGATTGTACAGCGTTGATCTGATGTTGACGGACGATGCCAATTTTCTTAACCTGGTTGATACCATGCGCATCAGTCAACAGTATGTGCCGATACGCGATAGTACATGGATGCCCTCCTCTATCGAATATGCTTACAGCGGAAACGTGTTCGGGTTTAAGTTTGAAGGTTACTATATTGGTCTATACAACAATTACAAATTCGACCTGAAAATACCTGACGATTATTTTACAGGCGAGGTGTTGCATATTGATACAGCGGCAAATCTTAAACCTACCGTTTACTGGAACAGCCAGCGCCCGGTACCATTAACCCGCGATGAAGGTATTGATTCCCGGAAACGCGATAGCATATTAGCCATTCAAAGTACCAACGCCTATCTCGATTCGGTGCAGCGGAGTAATAACCAGCTGTCTATATTGCCCTACCTGGTGTTCGGACATACAATTGTTCATCGTAACGCTAAAGACACACTTTACATCCATCCGTTCAGAGAATCGTTCTTTTACAATACGGTTGAGGGCTTTGGAACCAACCTGCGGGTGAGGTACTCCAAAACGTTTGACGACTTTAGTTCATACAGTATCTCTCCGGCGGTAAGGTATGGTTTCGGTAACAAACTGTTCAGCGCCAATGTGCGGTCATCATATACCTATGACCTGTTTAATGCAGGCATATTTACCTTTGACATAGGCAGCGATGTGCTTGACCTTAACAATGTTGCTACGCGTTCCCTCTTTTTCAATACGTTGAGTACCCTTTTAAGCGAACGGAACTTTGTAAAATATTATCGCTCAAAATTTGCCAATTTTGGCTGGCAGCGGGAAGTTGCCAATGGTATAAGGTTGAATGTTGGTTTGGGCTATTCAGATCGTACACAGCTTTTCAATACCTCTTACTACACTATTTTCAATAATAAGAACCGAGATTTTACTTCCAACAATCCGCTTGCGCCAGAAAGTGCACCGGCAAGTGACCGCTCGGTATTGTTTCCGCAGCACCAGGCGCTTACCTTAAATGTATCAGCCAGATTTACATTTGATCAGCCGTTTATAACCCGGCCAACCGGAAGGGTATTTCTGCAATCCCGCTTTCCGGTACTTACAGTAAATTATCGTAAGGCTATCAGCGGTATATTAGGCGCAGACGCCAATTATGATTTTGCATCTGTTACAGCAACGCAAGACAGGATCAGAATAGGTCTGTCCGGTTACTCATCTTTTAAGCTTGCTGCGGGTACTTTTTTAAGCAAGAAAACGCTGTACTTTCCTGATTTTTATCATTTTATTGGTAACCAGGGCACAACATTTGATCCTACAGATGTGGGCAGTTTTCACTTCCTGCCCTTTTATACCTACAGTGCTAACAGTACATTTTTAGAAGCGCATTATCAGCATAATTTTTCAGGTTCTATTTTACGCAGGGTGCCTTTTGTACGCAAGCTAAAACTGGAAGAAATTGTAGGTGTGAACTACCTTACCGAGCGCAATAACAAAAACTATTCAGAGCTTTATATAGGCATACAACGCCTTATATTCAGGGTTGATTATGGTGTCTCATTTATTGGGAACCAACGTTATTTGCAGGGGTTCAGAATATTTTACGGGATAAGGTAGTTAAAACAACTCCACCAACTTCTCCAGCGCCATCCCTCTCGACCCTTTGATAAGCACTGTCGCACCTTTAATTGGGTTGGCTCGCAACGCTTCGGCGGCGGCATCGCGTGTTTCGTAAAATTCGGCGCTATTGTTTTTTAATTTATAAAACTCTTTGCCAATGAAAATACGCCTGTTAATTGCGGTGATAATGGCTTTTTCAACAATAGCTTTGTGCTCTGCTTCTGCTTCTTCGCCCAACTCAAACATATCTCCCAGCACAACAACCTTTTGGGCAGCGGTTAGTTTATCAACGTTCTCAATTGCAGCCAGCATGCTTGTGGGGTTGGCGTTGTAATAGTCGCAGATCAATGTATTGTTAGCCGTTTTTACCACCTGCGAGCGGTTGTTATTAGGCTGATAATTTTCTATGCCACGGTTTATTTCTTCTGCAGATAGTTTAAAATGTACACCCATGCAAATGGCCACCAAAATATTATCCAGGTTATAAGAACCCGTTAGCTGAGTGGTTATGTCATAACTTTCACCGGATGTATTGTTGGTCCAGCGCAGGGATAAAAACGGCGCGTTGCCGGTTATTTCCGCGCTTACCAGGTCATCTATAGCATCACCATAAAAAATGGGAGGTGTAGTAAACTTTCTGGCTTCCTGCATCTCCATTAAAATTGGATTATTGCTATTAACGAAAGCCTGACGGTTGTTATTACTTAAAAAGTCATACAGCTCTCCTTTGCCTTTTTTAATGCCTTCAACACCGCCGAAACCCTCTAAATGCGCCTTGCCTACATTGGTGATCATGCCATGCGATGGCTGCGATATGCTGCTTAATAAAGCTATTTCGCCAACATGGTTAGCACCCATCTCTACAACTGCAGCCTCGTGCGAACTGTTGATACTTAATACCGTTAACGGTACGCCAATATGGTTATTTAAATTACCCTGAGTAGCCAGGGTATTGAACTTTTGCGATAGTACGGCGTTGATGAGCTCTTTGGTGGTAGTTTTCCCGTTTGAACCGGTAAGCCCAACAACAGGTATGTTAAGCTGCCTGCGGTGGTGACTGGCCAGATCCTGCAAGGCGGTCAATACCTCAGGTACTAAAATAAATTTGTCGCCGGTGTTGTATTCTGCGTTGTCTATTACCGCGTATGCGGCACCTGCCTCAATAGCTTGCGCTGCAAACGTATTGGCATCAAAGTTTTCGCCCTTTAGGGCAAAAAACAGGCTGCCTTTGGTAATTTTACGCGTATCGGTTGTTATAACCGGGTGTTGCAGGTAAATCTGGTATAATTCTTCGGTAGTCATAAATCAGTAATGGTAAAGATATTGATTTATGCAGAAATGCATCTGCAAATAATAAATTGAATGGGGTGGTGGCTCTGGCCGGGGTGAACCACCGAGGACCGGGTGAGCCACTAAAAGCTCCTAAGAACCGCCAAGAGCCACTAAGAGCCGGGCTGAGCCAAACCTTATCTTGTCACCCAAAACCAACGTATAACTTTACTAACTTTGTTGAATTGATACACCAGTTATGCCGGCAATTTCTACATCAAACACAAAATCTATCAGCAAACAATGGCTTGACATAAATTATGCTGATGATGGCAAGGCTTATCATAAATTGGACATTTACCTGCCCGAATCCGCCAAAACCGTTTACAAGCCTGTTATAGTGATATATGGCAGCGCATGGCGGCATAACAATGCTAAAAAGTTCGGATTTGAAACTTTAGGCCAACCTTTGCTGGATGCCGGCTTCGCGGTGATTTCAATTAATCATCGCTCAAGCGCTGACGCGGCATGGCCGGCTCAACTGCATGATGTTAAGGCGGCTGTACGTTTTATCAGGGCAAATGCGCATTTCTATAATATTGACACATCGTTTATAGGCATAACAGGCTATTCATCGGGTGGGCATTTGGCTTCAGTAGCGGCGGTTACCAATGGCTTACATAAATACACGGTTGGCAGCGCAACAATTGATGTTGAAGGCAGTATCGGCAATTATGCCAACGCAGGTAGTGCAGTTAACGCGGTGGTAGATTGGTTTGCTCCAACAGATTTTACCCGCTTTAAAGATTGTAACACAACAAACGGCGCCACATCGCCGGAGGCTGCTTTGATAAACGGAGATCCGGCCAGTAATTTAGATATGCTGGCGCTACTAAGTCCGTTAACCTACGTTACCCATAATGCGCCCCATTTTTTGTTGATACATGGCGATGCCGACGAGCTTGTACCGCATTGCCAAAGCCTCTTCTTTGCAGAAAAGTTAAAGAAGCATAATTTACTGGATGAATTGATCATTGTTCCCAATGGGCAGCATGGCCCCGTAACTTTTAATCACCTGACTTTCAAAAAAATGGCCGACTTTTTTATTAAGTCGGCCGGGGTTTAAAATCAATAATTAATATCAATCCCACCAAGTCTCACCCGGGACCATGTATTTTTCTTTTACCAGTTTCTCGTCAAGGGTAATGCCGAGGCCGGGTTTATCGTTAAATTGCAGATAGCCATCTTTTAACAGATCAACACCATAGCCCAACACCGCGTTGTCGCCATTACAGCTTTTACCGTCGGCGTTGATAGCCTGGTTCATAAATGCTTCATGACCGGCAAACTCACGAATAGTAGCAGCGCAATGCGCCGACGCCACAGTAGCCACCGGGCCGGCAACGTTATGCGTAGCTACCGAAATGTAGTACGTTTCGGCCATATCTGCTATTTTTTTAGCCTCCAATAAACCACCTGCACTTGAAATATCTATCTCAATTTTGTTTACCGCGCCGTTAACAATAAACGGACGGAAATCATCGCGGGTATACAGGTTCTCGCCGGTTAGAATTGGGATAGGCGAACGCTCTGTTAATTTCACCCATTGTTCGTTATAGGCAATAGGCAGCGGGTCTTCAAACCACCAGGGTTTCATGGGCGCAACCGCATGTGCAACACGCAGGGCGCTGTCAAAATCCAGTTCCCAATGCGCGTGTACCGCAATGTCAAAATCAGGACCTACGGCATCACGCACGTTTTGAAAACCGCGGCCGTTGCGGTCTATCTCGTTGTATGACATCATCCGGTTATCCAAACGCTCCCAGTTTTGGTCGCGGATAAAGTCAACCTTAGCGGCGGTGAAGCCCCATGTTTTCATTTTCCCGGCAAACTCCTGGCAGGAATCTTTGCTCAGCAGGTCGCGCGGGCGACTGGTGCAATACGCCCTTACCGATTTACGGTGCGCGCCTCCTCCTAATATTTTATATACAGGCTGATCGGCCAGCTTTCCTAAAATATCCCACAGCGCAAACTCAACACCGGTAATGGCGTGCAGCGGTATGCCGTGGTTACCACCGTAGTAGGAACTGCGGGTGCTCATTTTAAATACCAGTCGCTCCAGTTCGTAAGGGTCCTGGCCCACTAATATGGGTTTTATCACATTCAGTACCACATCCTTCGCGCCCATGCTGTTCTCGTCGTGATGGCACTCTCCAATTCCTACAATGCCGGCATCGGTCTCAATTTTCACCAGCAAACTGGGCCTGAAACCTATTTTGGTACGAACGCATTTAACGTTGGTGATCTTTACTTTTTTAACATTGGGCGATGCCATGAGGTCGAGGTAAGGCATAAAAACAGTTGCCGCACCCGCAACGGCCATCTTGTGTAGAAAGCTGCGTCTTTTCATCAGATAACGATAAGATATATAATTGGTTAACAAACCCTTTAGGCGGGGCTTACAATCCAAATATATTATTTATTGTTAAATGCGGCGTGTTGCAGCTTTAAAATTTACGTTATTTATAGTATGGAAGCCGATGAAAAGCAAAATGTATACAAGGTTTATAATAAAATAGCCGCCTGGTATGACCAAAACAGGAGCGGCGAATTATATGAAAAGCCCTATCTGGATAAGATGCTTAGCCATATGCCGCCTGCACCCACTGTTTTAGACCTTGGCTGCGGAACCGGAAAACCGATAATTGAGTATTTTATTAGCCGTGATATACAAATTGTAGGCGTTGATGCCAGCAGCGAACTATTGAACATTGCGCGGACCAACTTTCCTGACACTGACTTTTATGAGCAGGATATGCGACTGCTTAAATTGAATAGAAAATTTGATGGTATAATTGCATGGAACAGTTTTTTCCATTTACCTGCAGCAGATCAGCCGGCTATGTTCGGCATATTTGAACAGCACCTAAATCCCGGTGGTATATTGATGTTTACATCAGGAACCGAACAGGGGGAAGCCTGGGGAGTGAACGGCGGTGAAAATATGTATCATGCTTCTTTAGATACCGCGGAGTATGAGCAATTATTGTCGAACCATAATTTTGACGTAATACATCACAAGGTTAACGATCCTGATTGTGGCGGGTTGACGGTTTGGATGGCGAAACTTGTTAAATAATTTTTCAGAACGAGATGCGCAGCACCAGTTAAGCTACATCAAATCATCATTTGCTTAACAGCGAGGCAAGGTCTTTTTCTAATTGGTTACGATTGGCCAGACTATTGGTCAATATCACGAATCCGGTCTTTAACTCCGGAAAACATTCCAGTGAACTGCGTGAACCACCGGTTCCTCCGCTGTGCTCAAGCACACGGTGGCCTGTTGGTGTGCGGTGAAGAAACCAATTGAGTCCCATTCCATCCTCATCAGTGCCAAAAATGCGTTGGTGCGATAACTTGATAGCCGCATTAGCTTCGTTATTGTTAGCTATGATGTACTTAACCATATCTGTAGTTGTTGACCTTAGCGCGCCCATAGCAGGTACGTAAAATATATCCCACATAGGTACAGGCTTTCTGTTTTCATCATGTGGGTGGGCAATTCGCCTGGCTGGCAAAGCATCAATTCGGATCATCGTATTATCCATTTGCAAGGGCGTAAGGATGTATTTTTGTATAAGGGTAAAGTAATCCTTTCCATACGCGTCTTCCAATATTGTACCCAGCAATGCAACGGCCATATTTGAGTATGCATACTTTTTCCCCGGCAAGGTATCCATTTGCATTTTATGTAACCCTTGGTATAATAGCGCTTTGTTATAGTTTTTTAAAGGATTGAGCGAGTCGTATTCCGGCCGCTCCCACATGTTAGGAAATATGCGGGTTATCCTTGAAGTATGGCTTGCCAGGTTTCGTATGGTAATTGGTGTGCCTTGGTAAACAAGGTTGGGAAATTCGCCTTTCAGATAGTCCCTGATATCATTGTCAAGCCCGATTTTATGATCTGTAATTGCTTGTCCAAGCAGAATGCCTGTAAATGATTTGGTTGTTGAGCCTATCTCATAAATTGTGTTTTTATCAGGGCGCAGCTTGTTCCCTGCTTGGGTTTCGCCGTAGTTGTAAAAGTAAATATTTCCGCCTTTAACTATACCTATGGAAACACCAACCGACCTTTTGTCCTGATAGTACTGCGTTACATATTTGTCTACTTGTTTATCCAAGGCTGATAGTTTGGGGTTATCTGTTGAAATAGTACGGTGCTGACCATAACTTATTGAACAAAATAAATTCATTAAAATTAAAAGCCTGCCTAATATAAAGGCTTGTTTTTTAGCGATAAACATAGCTAAGTGCGGTTTAGGTGTAAATATTAAGTGAGAGCAAACAATAGTGCACGCAAGTTCAGATCAGTTCAGTGCATCAATAACGTTAATGTTGCAAATTAAGTATGGGCTATAAATGCGTTAAGGGCATGATACCACTAATGAACGTGCTTTTTATTCAGCAGCTTCGTCAATTTAACGGTGAGGTAAGACGAGCCCGCGCCTATCAGCGCCCCTGCCAAAACATCACTCGGGTAATGAACGCCCAAACGCAGGCGGGAATAGCCAACAGCGGTAGCATAACTAAACGAAGGCACAATAACATACCATTTCGGGAAAGCTATGCTAACAGATGTTGCCGTTGCAAATGCTACTGAAGTATGCCCGGATGGAAAAGATGGATCGGTGGGATTAGAATGCGCGTAAACCAGATGGGGATAGGCATCGAACGGGCGCTGCCGTTTAATGGTATATTTGAGGCCCGCGGTTAAGCCCTCGGCAATAATTATTGAGCCTGCAATTTGGAGGCCCTTTGTAGTAAGCTCCTTGTTCTTAATGGTCAGCCCGGTTAAAACAATACTTGCCGGCGTGGCTACAGCTAAAATACTTGTTGTGCCCGAAAGGTCTTTCCAAAACGCATCAGATGGAGATGCGGGGCCATTAATGCTTTGAAGTATCCGTACATCAATGTTTTGCGCATTGGTTGTACCAATGCAGTATACCAGTAGCAGGCAAAAAATATACTTAAGCAATAACGCTTTGGTGTGTTCGGCTATTAATTGAATTTTATACGGCACAGAATTATAAGAAATGATCAAATGTATCACTTCTTATACCTAAACGCAAGGTTTCCAACGGAATAACATCGTTCGGGGCAATGTTACCTAAGCTAACGTTCGCGCCAACCAGTTTAATGAACCAAACCTGCTGTGGTTTTTGGGGTGCTTCCCAAATAATGCGTTGCTCGGGTATTTGGGTAAGTATCTCATCAACTAAGCCCTGGCGCACTTCTCCCGAGTCGCGGTAGATGCCTACGTTGCCGCTTTCGCGGGCCTCTGCAATTACCTTCCATGACCCGGCCTCAATTTCGGCCTTCATCAGTTGTATCCATTTGTAGGGCGCAAATATCTTCTGCACGTCTTTTGAACCCACTTCGGATATAACCGTAACCTGCTTAGCTAACTCGGTGATGTATTTGCACTTTTCATCATGCGATATCTCGATAGAGCCGTCGGAAACTTCGGCGTAGGCAAGATCGTACTTATCTAAAATGCGGCGGTAATCGTCAAACTGTCCGCGTATGATCATGGCTTCAAACAATGTACCGCCAAAATATACCGGGATGCCGGCATCTTTATAAAGTTTCAGCTTTTGATCAAGATTGGGGGTAACATAAGAGGTGGCCCAACCTAATTTCACCATATCGGTATATATTCCGGCAACTTCAATAAAATCCTCAACCTGCCTTAAACTAAGGCCCTTATCCATTACCATGGTAATACCGCTCTCCCTTGGCTTTTGTATACGCTCCGGAAGGTTATTAATGGTGTAATTCATACTTAAAAGGTGAACAACTTGTGCTAAACGCGGTAAAAGTCACAAAAAAAAACTAAAACCCGAAAGAGTTTTAGTTTAATTTATAGTGACGTTAGTCAAATTTCTACCTTGTGTACCTGTTAATAATGTCTAAGATTACCTTGTTTTGCTGCAATTGCGGCAGGTAATCAAATAATATATAATGCTTCTCGGGGTCTGTAGTAAGCGCTTGTTCCAAATAGTTCAGCGCCTCGTTGTAATCCCCTTTTGCAAACATATAGGCTACCATGCGGTAGTGCAGTTCGGCTGCGTCGGGGTTGTTTTTAATGGCTTCGGCCATCACCTCAATGGCGCCGTCTAACCGGGTCTGCTCATATAAAATGGAGGAGTAATCCAGCCAGGCATCCACATCAATCGGGTTCAGTTCAACCACTTTCTCATAAGCGCTTTCGGCTTCAGCTAAGTGGCCCAATTTGTATTCAGCATCTGCAATGGCAAACCAATAGTCGGCATTGGCAATGTCAAGATCAAGGGCTTTCTTGTAAAAGTGCAAAGCTTCAAAATAGCGTTCCTCAAAATCAAGCGTAACGCCTATACCAAACCAGGCATCAGCTAATTTGGGGTCCATTTTTACCGACTTTTTGTAGAACACCCGCGCCTCGTCCATCTGCTCCAGTTTCTCGTAGCATTCGCCTATGGCACAATAGGTATCAGCATTAGGTTGCTCATACTCAAAAGTATGGCGGTAAACCTCAATGGCCTCCGCGTACTTTTCCAGATTTACCAAAGCGTTGCCTTTGTTAAAGTAAGCCGAAGCGAAGTTGTCTTTTATCAGGATAGCATAATCGTAAGCATCAATAGCCTTTTCAAACAAGCTCAGTTTAGTGAACGCGTTGCCTAAATTATACCAGGCCGCATAGCTGTAAGGCTCGTTATCAATATATTGCTGATAAAACTGAACGCTTTCTTCCTGGTTGTCCAGCACGTCATAGCAAAAAGCCAGTTCATACAGGGCATCCTGGTTTTCCATGTTCTGCTTTAAACAAAGCTTCAGGTATTTTATGGCCGTTTCGTAATCGCCCATGTTTTGGTAAACGTAGGCAATGTGCAGTAGTATCTCGTCGGTCTCCTCGGCCAGTTCCAATGCTTTTTCGTAGTTCTCCAAAGCTTCTGTAAAGCGCTCCATTCCCTCGTAGATGTTACCACGGATAAGGTAAATATCTGCATCAGATGCTTCCAGCATAGCCGCTTTTTCAAGGGCAGCAAAGGCTTCATCAATTTTATTGGCTACCACCAGCAACTGGGCGCGCTTTATTAAGAATACCGCGGCAAAAGGGTGTTGGCTAATTGCATACTCTGCAACCTGCAGAGCCCGGGCGGGGTCGTTCTTTTCGATGTAGTAATCGATAATGTTCTCAAACGCCTGGGCATCAAAAAAGTACTGGTCGTGATTCCGGATCATTTCCTCGTACCGCTCCACCGAGAATTTTGGATCTTCGGTAAAGCCAAATTCAAATTCTTCTTCCATTCAATAGTGTTTGCAGAACATTCAGGCTTAATACACAATTTTTATGATGTATATTAAGTTTTAGTTGTGTTTAAATTACAAAGTAAACCTGCTAATAGGTAATTAAGTTTTCCACATACGCACATTGGTTAACAGCAGCAATTGCAATTGTTTGATTATTAATCAGAAGCAAGCGGCTATGGCAATGAGATGGGAAATGTTAATTGCCTTAAAGATTTTAACTTTGACTCAAATGTACGAAATATGAACATCAATATAGCCGACACCCTGAAACATTTACATATAGATGGTATTAATGAGGCCTGTAGCACAGGAAGCAATTGGGCGAGTAGCGCCAACGCGGAAGTGCGGGCAATTACTTCTCCTGTTGATGGTAAAATCATCGCTCAGGTAAAAATGGCTACCGCTGCTGATTATGACAAGGTAGTGCAGCAGGCGCAAAAGGCCTTTATTAACTGGCGCACCCTACCGGCGCCAAAGCGAGGTGATATTGTGCGGCAGATAGGCGATGCCCTGCGCCAAAACAAGCAACACTTAGGCACGCTGGTGAGTTATGAAATGGGCAAAAGTCTGCAGGAAGGTCTTGGCGAGGTGCAGGAAATGATTGATATATGCGATTTTGCCGTTGGCCTGAGCCGACAGCTACACGGCCTAACCATGCATTCCGAAAGACCGCTGCACCGCATGTATGAGCAGTATCATCCATTGGGTGTGGTGGGTATTATATCAGCGTTTAACTTCCCGGTGGCGGTGTGGAGCTGGAACGCCATGCTGGCCTGGGTATGCGGCGATGTTTGTATTTGGAAACCATCCGAGAAAACACCGTTAACTGCCATAGCCTGTCAACATATTGCGCAAGCCGTGTGTACCGCCAACGGCGTTGAAGAAGGCGTATCCTGTCTCCTAATTGGCGATAGCAAAATTGGTGAATTGATGGCAAATGATAGCCGCCTGCCTTTAATATCGGCAACAGGCTCCACCCGCATGGGTAAGGCTGTGGGTGCAGCGGTTGGCGCACGTTTGGGTCGTAGCCTGTTAGAACTGGGTGGTAATAATGCCATCATTATAACAGAAAACGCCGATTTGGATATGGCGCTGATAGGCGCAGTATTTGGCGCGGTTGGTACTGCGGGGCAACGCTGCACCACTACGCGCAGACTCATTATTCATGATAGCGTTTACGAGGCATTTAAGCAAAAACTGGTTAAAGCTTATGCGCAAATACGTATTGGCAACCCACTGGATGAGAACAACCACATGGGGCCGCTGATTGACCAGGAAGCGGTGAACAGCTACCTGGCAGCGATTGACGCTTGCAAAGCAGTGGGTGGCAATTTTGTAGTTGAAGGCGGCCGGCTTCAAGGCGAGGCTTATGCTTCCGGGTGTTATGTTAGGCCTTGCATTGCCGAGGTGGAGAACCATTATAAAATAGTGCAGCATGAAACATTCGCGCCTATCCTGTATCTTATGCGATATAAAACTTTAGAGGAGGCTATCGCGCTGCAAAACGGTGTTCCGCAGGGCTTGTCATCAGCTATTATGACCAATAACCTGCGTGAGGCCGAAACATTTCTTTCTGTAGCGGGTTCAGATTGCGGGATCGCTAATGTGAACATTGGAACCTCGGGGGCGGAAATTGGCGGCGCTTTTGGCGGCGAGAAGGAGACAGGCGGCGGGCGCGAGTCGGGCTCAGACGCGTGGAAGGTTTATATGCGCAGACAAACCAATACCATCAATTACTCAACCAGCTTGCCGCTGGCACAGGGCATAAAGTTTGATCTGTAGCGTTTCGTCTCACGGTGGATGTGAGACGATTTGAAACAATATTTTTTATAAACGCCTTATTATCATTTTTTTAACTAAAATTAGTGAAACGAAAATGAGACGGGTGAACCGATTTTATGCAAATTATAATTAAGCATTTTTGAATATATTACACAAAAATTAAATAGATGAGCAATTTCAAAAAACATATGTTTGGCCCCCTGTTTTTTGGGGCGTTTATAACAAGCTTTGGCGCGTTGGCGCAGGATGCACCTAAAAACTGGCACACGCTTGATTTTAAAACCGATGGCTATTATGGTATTAGTCTTACCCCTGCGTACAAACTGGTACAGGGCAAAAAAAGCAAGCCGGTTGTAGTGGCTACTATTGACAGTGGCATTGATACCGCTCAAACAGATCTGAAAAGCGTCCTTTGGGTAAATACCAAAGAGATACCCGGCAACGGCATTGATGATGACAAGAATGGTTACATTGACGATATACACGGCTGGAACTTTTTAGGAGGCCCGGATGGTAAGTGCGATTATACCGAAACTACCGAGGAAGTACGCGAATACAATCGCCTTAAACCTAAATACGGCAATTTAACGGCAACCCCTGCAGGCGATGCAAAAGGTTATGCCTATTGGTTAAAAGTTAAACAAACCTACGAGGAAACCACGCAGAAGTCGACCGAAGAACTGAAACAATATTCGCCTATGCTAAACGCCTTGATGGTGACCAGCGGTTACTTAAAACGTGAGTTAAAGCTGGATGCCGCGGCTACATTCAAAAAGACCGATCTGGATAAAATTACAGCGGCTAATGATACCATATCGCAAAGCAAAGGCATCTGGACACAGATATTTACCCAACAAGGTGGCGACGAAGACAATGGCAAAATCATTAAAGAGCTGAGCGAATACATGGCTAAGCTGAATAATGATGTTAACCCCGATCTGAACAGCCGTAAAAACATTGTTGGAGACGATGCTGACGTTTGGGATACCAAACCATACGGTAGCGGATTGCTGAAATTTCCGGATGCATCACATGGAACAGGTGTGGCCGGTTTGATGGGCGCGCAACGCGGCAATGGCTACGGTATAGATGGCGTGGCCGATAATGTGCGCATTATTGCTATTAAAGCGGTACCTAATGGCGACGAGTATGATAAAGATATTGCCAAAGCTATACGCTACGCGGTTGATAACGGCGCTAAAGTGGTGAACATGAGCTTTGGTAAAAAACTGTCTCCACACAAGAAATGGGTGGATGAAGCCTTTAAATACGCTGCTTCAAAAGATGTTTTATTAGTTCAGGCATCAGGTAACGATAATCAGAATGTTGATGTTAAACCACAATATCCTAATGATACTTTTGAGGACGGTACGGTAACTGATATGCCTAATGTAATATGCGTGGGTGCATCAGGCGCTAAAAACGACGCAACGCTGGCTGCATCATTTAGTAACTATGGTAAAAAGAATGTTGATGTTTTTGCACCCGGTGCCAAGGTAACGTCAATTAATATGGACGCTGAGTTTAACACCGCCGATGGTACCAGCTTTGCATCGCCAATTGTAGCAGGTATTGCCGCTTTAATTTTAGAGTATTACCCTAACCTGAGCGCAAAACAGTTAAAACAAGCCATTTTACAATCGGCCACACCGCTAACAGGCACTATGGTGAACAAGCCGGGAACCGAGGAAAAGGTTGATTTTACTACGCTTTCGAAAACCGGAGGCATAGCCAATGCTTACCGCGCGTTGCAAATTGCTGCCACCATGAAGGGTGAGCGTAAAGCGGTTAAATAGTGATTGGTTGATCGGAAATTATTAAACAACAAAGGCCGCTCAAAAAGCGGCCTTTGTTGTTTAATTTTCCTTTTTGGGCACGGCTTATGCTTATGCTTATGCCTTAGAGCCTTGGGGGGCTTTCCAGCCATCCTTCAATGTTACTGTTCTGTTGAACACCAGTTTGTCTGGCGTTGACAGCTTATCCATAGTAAAATAACCTTTACGGATAAACTGATAACCTTTGCCAGGTTCGGCGGTAGCCAGATCCTGCTCTATGTAAGCATTCGGAATAATAGTTAAACTCTCCGGGTTAATGTAGTCTTTAAAATCGCCATCCTCGTTTGAGGGATCTTCCACCTTAAATAAGCGGTCGTACAAACGTACCTCGGCAGTTTTAGCGTGCGGCACACTTACCCAATGTATGGTACCTTTTACGTTAACACCACTTGTGTCATTGCCTGATTTTGAGTTAGGCAGATAGCTGCAATGCACTTCGGTAACATTACCATCGGCATCTTTTACAAAGCTTTCGCAGGTAACGATGTACGCATTTTTAAGGCGAACACTTAACCCAACTCCTAAACGGAAGAACTTTTTAGGCGGCTCTTCCATAAAATCTTCCCGCTCTATCCATATTTCGCGACTAAAAGGAATATCCCTTCCGCCATCGCCTCCTTCTACTTCGGGATTATTCTCACCGTGCATTATTTCGGTTTCTCCCTCCGGATAGTTGGTAATAACCAATTTTATTGGATCCAACACAGCCATGCGGCGCCATGCTGTTTTGTTCAGATCTTCGCGGATACAAAACTCCAGCAAGCTAAAGTCTATCATGTTTTCGCGCTTGGCTACACCTATGCGCTCGCAAAACTCACGGATAGACGCAGCGGTATAACCACGACGACGTAAGCCGCTGATGGTTGACATACGCGGATCATCCCAGCCATCAACATGTTTTTCATTCACCAACTGCATCAGCTTGCGCTTGCTCATAACCGTGTAGGTCATGTTCAGGCGGGCAAACTCATATTGCTTACTCGGGAATATAGCCAGTTGCGCAATAAACCAATTGTATAAGTCGCGGTGAGGAATGAACTCTAAAGTACAGATAGAGTGGGTAATGTTCTCAATAGCATCAGACTGACCGTGCGCGAAATCATACATTGGGTAAATACACCATTTGTCGCCGGTGCGGTGGTGATGCGCGTGCTTGATGCGGTACATCAGCGGATCGCGCAGGTGCATGTTTGGCGCGGCAAGGTCAACCTTGGCACGCAGCACTTTGGCTCCGTCAGGATATTTGCCGGCTTTCATCTCGGCAAACAATTGCAGGTTCTCTTCAACGCTGCGGCTGCGGTATTGGTTAGGCGTTCCCGGTTCAGTAGGCGTACCTTTTTGCGCGGCTATTTCTTCAGCGGTGCTGTCATCCACATAGGCCAAACCTTTTTTGATCAGCTCAACAGCGAATGCATATAACTGATCAAAATAATCAGATGCGTATAACTCTTCTGCCCATTCAAAACCCAGCCAGCGCACATCATCCTTAATGCTTTCTACATACTCTGTATCTTCAGTAACCGGGTTGGTATCATCAAAGCGCAGGTTGGTTTTGCCATTGTATTTTTTTGCCAATCCAAAATTCAGGCAAATAGACTTAGCATGACCAATATGTAGATAACCATTAGGCTCGGGCGGGAAACGGGTTAACACCCTACCGCCATGCTTGCCATTGGCTAAATCCTCTTCAACTATCTCCTCTATAAAGTTTAATGATCTCTCTTCGCTCATATCAGGCAAAAGTAGCTTTTTTAGCTGAAAGGGTAAAGGCTGCTAACACGCGTATTTTTAACCACCGTTGAACATTAAATACCGTACATCCAACTAAACCGGGCAAAACTATTTGATGTATATTTTTTAGTGTAAAAACAACACAATACATATACTTTTAATGTTAAAACACAATAATTTAAAAGCACCGCTAAATTTATGCTGCTAAAAAAGAATATCTCCATATACTACTTTCTGAACCTTATTAAATGGGATATAATTGCCATTGCTATTTATGCCACTTTGGTGGGTGCGCTTGACCACTTTGCTTTTTTTGAGCAGATATCTATTCCGCTAAGTATTTCGGCATTGGTAGGCACTTTGCTTTCGCTGTTACTGGCCTTTCGTACATCACAATCATACGAGCGTTGGTGGGAAGCAAGGGTGATATGGGGAGCTATTGTAAATGATAGTCGAAGCCTGATAAGGCAGCTCATTCACCTTTTACCCAATGACGATAAAAAAGCCTGGTACGTAAAAGAGTTTGCTGTAAGGCAGGCCATGTGGTGCTACACGCTTGCTGATAGTTTGCGCAAGGTTCCGTTTTCGGGCAGGGCCGCCGAATATTTTGAGAAGCGAAGTTATAAAAGCGATAACCGCCCCAATTTTTTGCTGACGAAACATGTAGAGCAGCTTATTGACGCAGGCAGACATTACCAGCTTAATCCAAATATACAGGTTCAGTTGGATAACAGCGTTGTTAAACTCACCGACCATATGGGCAAATGCGAGCGCATCAAGAACACCATTTTTCCACGCTCTTACAGTGTTTTGATCCACTTTTTGATCTATGTGCTCATGACTATCCTTCCATTCGGGCTTGATGATAACCACCCTATAGTTGAAGCTGTTTTGGCTACGTTCATACCCGTTTTGTTCATTGCTATTGAACGTACCGCTATTTTAATGCAGGACCCGTTTGAAAATCGGCCCACCGATACACCAATGACCACCCTCTCAGAAACCATTGAAAAAAACTTAATGGAGCTGGCCAATTTAGAAGTTGGCCCTCAGCCTGACGCGCAAGGGGAGTATTATGTAATGTAAAGGGGGGGCTCAGAGCCACTGTGAGCCCTGTGAGCCCCTGTGAGCCACCCCTGAGCCAGGGTGAGCTACCTAAGCCACTTTGTCTCTTTAGTAATACTCTGGATATTTTAAATCATACAAGGGCTTGCTTAGCTTTATACCGTTTAGAAATTTTTCAAAATCGTGTTCTGATATTGGACCTATTATTTGGCCACTAACTCTCCGGATGATGTAGTGGTTAGTGATGCTCGTGTCAATATTCTCATTAGGAAATGTCCCAGTCAATGGATGTTGCTTTGCAAAAATAAACTGTCCATTGTGTCCAACCGCAAATATGTATGCAGGCACAACTTCTACACTAACACTGTCTTTATGTGATAAGTAAATATTACGTGTGTGATGCAAGTCAATCCAACCCGTATAATAATCTCCCACAATATGGTCACTACCGCTGTCAAATAAGCCAAAACAACCGGAGCATTCAAATATGCAGACCAACAAGAATAGTGCGACCTTAACTTTACTTTTCATATTGCATTAAGGCGATTTAAGCAACTACAAGTTTGTGAGATTCTGTAACGGCTTTCAACGTTTTCCTAAACTTCAATCCCATCTTTTTTCGAAAGGAAGCAAATGTAACGCCTCCTGCTTTGAACAACCTGCGATGCCCAAACCATACCAGTCCGCAAGTGGCCATAAAAAACCACTTATACGCTACTGACCGCCACCACCTGAAGAAATCGCTCTTCCCACTCAAAATTATAGCAAGCCGCTCGGTTTGAAAAGTGATGTGATAAGCCTCGTCCATTAAAATATCTGTACATATTTGTTTAAGTAGTTTGCATTGTGTAGCATTCTTTAACGACTGATAAAATATTTGCGCTGTGCTTTCCACCACAATTACAGCCACCGTCCATATCTCCATGCTGGTATTGTAATACCTTACTTTTCTGAAAAGCGAATCGCCCCAGTTTTTCTTTACTCTCGGCACATCAATAGCATCAAGATAGCGCCCCAGGTTATTGCCATGCTTTTGCTCTTCTTTAATGAAAAGCTTAACGGCATCTATGTAAGGCAGGTCGCCTATGTTATGTGCATATTTTGTTGCCGCGCTTATTAAATGCAATCCCTCAGATGTTTCACCCAACTGCCAGGCTTGCAACGAGGCTTTGATGGTTTCGCGTTCTTCGGCAGTTATCGACGGCGCAAGCGTCCAGTCAACGCGCTGTTCCAGTGCGTTGGCTTTAAAGTAATTGATCCAGTATTGACTGGTGCAAATTGTGGCCATAAAAAATGTTTTTAATGTGATAAGGTTTAGCGATTGTTTTTATATAGTAAACCTGATGGCCCGGTAAAGCAGACCTAAAAAAGCTATTATGATAGCCAGACCCGCAGCAAATACAAAGTAGGCTATTGTTTTGCGCACCCGCACCGTTATGGCTAAGGTTATTAATGCTATGGCTGAGAATATCAGTGTCATGGTCATGCTATTTGTCCCAGTTAATTTTTCTTGAGAAGTACATCAATACAGATAGTATAATAAATAAGGCAATGCTTCCTATTAGTAAGGCAAGGTCTTCTAATTGTATCAGCACATATACAAATACATAAAACACACCCAATATTGCCGCGAACAACATGGCCATTAGTTTATTTTTTAACAACGATGAAATAAACACCGATACCAGCGCTATGGTAGCAACTGATGCAATACAATAGGCAAGGGTATAACCCACTTGTTCTGCAAACGAGAGCAGCAGCGTGTAATAAATAACCAGGGCCGCGCCTATCAGCGCGTAATTAAAGGGATGAATGGGTTGCTTTCTTATCAGCTCAGTTAAGAATAACGCTACAAACGTTAACAGGATAATAAGTACGGCATACTTGGCAGTACGGGTAGTTTGTTGATACTGATCAACCGGCAGTTTAAGGTCAACACCAAAAATGGCCTTTTCCTGCTTGCTCATGCTGTTTAGCAGCGTATCAACGCCCACCCACTGTTGCGCAAAGGGCCTGTTATAATACAACACTTGCCATTTGGCATCAAAGCCTTTGTTATTTATTTTACGCTCATCGGGCGAATACCCGCCCGTGAAACTTGGCGTTGCCCATGTACTGTGCACTTTTACCGTTGTGGCTTTGCCGGTGTGTAAAAAGTTAAGGCTTCTGCTGCCCTTAATATCAAGCGTATAACTAAATGGTATAGCCGTAGTATTATTAACATTAAAACTTACCGGCACCTGCAAGCCTCCTTGTAACAATTCATCTTCGCCGAACACGGGAGTAGCATTTAGCTTCTGATTGCCAAACATTATAACCGGATTTGTTTTCAATCCCTTTAGATCAGTCAGTTTGAAAGTTAGGCGGGCTTTTGCTGTATCCATTTGATCCGCAGATATGCCCTTAAAAATTTCAGGCTTAAAATCTCCGGATAGATGGAGTTTTGCAGTGTAAACTATACTCTCAAACATGCCTCGGTGCAATGTATCAGGCACAACATCTGCTGTAATATTTAACTTATCTGGCAGTACGTAAAGCACGTCGTCAACCTGTTTAGTAGTAACCTTGTGGTCTGCTGATTGCTCTGTTACCGTTTTCTTGTAAGGGATAACCAACACAGGAGGCTCTACCAACTGACTGTCGGCCCAGATCTTTGCTATTTCCCTGCCCACTTCTCCCTGCCGTTCGGCACGCTCTGTTATCAGGCTGCTAATCATGCTGGATGGAATAAGCAGCACCAGCGCTAAAAAGCCTATTACAAATAATTTGATCATTACCGACTCTCTGAGCCACGTTGAAATGCTGTTGTATTGAGGTTGTTCTTGTATCATGTTGTTTGATTTTCTTTTTGGCTTGATAAGTATTACTTTTTCATTCTTAATAAAATTTTAAAAGTACTTTTAAATTCAAAGTAAATGGATAAAAAAATTTACTTTATGTTCTGTTGGAAAAAAATAAGCTTCTCCAAAGCATCCAGATGACGCTTGAATGCCTGCTTGCCTTTATCAGTAGCTTCATAGTTAGTGTTGGGTTTTCGTCCTAAAAAAGATTTATTGACCATAATATATTCCTCCTTTTCCAAAGCTTTTAAGTGCGATGCCAGGTTACCGTCGGTAACTTCCAGCAGCTCTTTCAGCGAGTTAAAATCATACCGCTGGTTAGCCACCAGCACGCTCATTATTTGCAAGCGTACCCGGTTCTCAAAAGCTTTATCTAATTTGTCAAAAGGTATCTTCACCTGTCGTATTTAAAATACATTACGCTGCCATATACAATATGCAGCACCCCAAAACCAAGCGCCCAAAATACTAAACCATAGCCGGGTAAGCAAGCGGCAATTAAGCCAAGCACTACATCGCACAAGCCTAAAAACTTCACATCGGTATAAGTAAAGTTGCTCGCGCTGATCAATGCCAGTCCGTAAAATATTAATGTTGAAGGCGCAACAATACCGTAGTAGCCACGATACAGCAATATCATTATTAACACCCCACCGCTTAGCAAAGGAACCAACATGCTAAACAGCAGGTCTTTGCTGGCCTTTCCCCACATAGGCTGACTTTTTCTACGTGCCTTTTGATAGGTAAGTATAATACCCGTACTTATAGAAAACACCAGCACCACAGCAGCTATAGTAACTAATTTGATCAAAATAACATCTTCGAACAGTGCCGTTTCCGCGCTTGCATGAACGCTATACATGCGGTTGTCGCCATCGTAAAGCATAAAGTAAGCAACGGCGGCACCTATCAGCGCATATATTCCGGCCAAAACACCCGAGAACCCGCTGAGCGAGATGAATTTTGATGAACGCTCCATCAAACTACGGATGGAGGCCAGGTCATGCTGAATGTCATTTTCCTTCATTTAAAAAGCACTTTGTTAAACAAAGTAAAATATAATATTTGACAAAGGCAAAATTTTCCCGCAAATAATTTGGCGTTTGTACGCGTGAATGAAACTGCTACGCATTTTTTACCTCCAAACAACATTTTTTTATTTAAACTTGTAATGCATTGGTAACACCAAAAAATGAACGAAGAATTTTACCGGCAAATTTTAGATAAGCAACAACAGGCAGCTGCCGTTCCGTCCAACAAGGAAATTACCGATTGGGCGCTGCAGGTTATTCGTTTGCTTTATCCTGAGCAATCAAAAAAGGTATTTTTTACTTACCCGCAATTGCAGGAAGAGTTTGCCAAACTACAGCAGGAGCTATGCCATATAATGGCCGCCACGCGCGAGTGCAGCAACTGCGATAATGAAAAAATAGCTAAAGCTTTTTTTGATGGCCTGCCGCAACTTTACGCCATTTTAAATACCGATATCCAGGCCATTTTCAACGGCGACCCGGCAGCACGCAGTGAGTTTGAGGTAGTGCGCACTTATCCGGGATTTTACGCTATATCATTTTACCGCCTGGCGCATAGTCTGGTTACGTTAGACGTGCCGCTTTTACCCCGTATATTAACCGAACATGCCCATTCTAAAACAGGTATTGATATACACCCGGGTGCTGAAATAGACGAGTACTTCCACATTGACCACGGTACGGGTATAGTTATAGGCGAAACAACGCAGATTGGCAAACACGTAAAATTGTACCAGGGCGTTACGCTTGGCGCGTTGAGTGTAGCTAAAAATCTGGCTCACATAAAACGCCATCCAACCGTTGAAGACAATGTTGTTATTTACTCGGGGGCTACCATTTTGGGTGGCAACACCATAATTGGCCACGACAGTATAATTGGTGGTAACGTTTGGATAACCGCCAGCGTTGAACCCTACTCTACCGTTTATCATACCCCCATGATAAAGGTGTCTAAAAACATAGAAAAAACACAATAACATATGGGAATGCTTGATCTGATAGGGAACACACCATTGGTGGAGATCACCCGGCTAAACCCAAATCCAAAAGTTAAGCTTTTTGGCAAGCTGGAGGGCAATAACCCCGGCGGCAGTGTGAAAGATCGTGCTGCCTACAACATGATAAAAAGCGCGTTAGAACGTGGCGATATCAGTAACGGCTCAAAACTGATAGAGGCTACCAGCGGCAACACCGGCATTGCATTGGCCATGATAGCGGGGCTGTTCGGATTAGAAATTGAACTGGTTTTGCCATCTAATTCCACCCGCGAACGCACCTTAACCATGGAGGCATTCGGCGCGAAAGTTACCTTGCTGGAAGGAATAGAGGCCTGCCGTGATTATGCGGAAGAAAAAGCCGCCAAAGGTGAAGCATTTTTGCTGAACCAGTTTGCCAACGCCGATAATTACATGGCCCATTATTATACAACCGGTCCGGAGATTTGGCGCGATACCGAACACAAGATCACCCACTTTGTGAGCGCTATGGGAACCACCGGTACCATTATGGGCTGCTCAAAGTTTTTAAAGGAAGTAAATCCGGATATTCAAATTGTAGGATGTCAACCTACCGAAAACTCATCTATACCAGGTATACGCCGTTGGCCGGAAGCTTACCTGCCAAAAATATTCGATCCAAAACGCGTTGACCGCGTAATGGATATCTCAGAAGAGGAAGCCATACAAACCACCCGAAAAATGTGCCGCGAAGAAGGCATTTTTGCCGGTATGAGCAGTGGAGGCGCGCTTTCGGCAGCTATTAAACTGGCCGGCGAGATTGAAGAAGGCACCATTGTTTTCATCTGTTGCGACCGGGGCGACCGCTACCTCAGCAGTAACCTGTTCGGCTAAACCCCTTCTGCCTGCTTTATTTTGTTGTGAGCCGAATAAACAATAAGTTTGTGTAAACCCATATCAGACTTAAAGCTTCATGAACAAAAAAATATTTTTGCTTACCGCGGCATTAACTGCTGTATTGGCGGGCAATGCGCAAAATATGAGCAGTAATAATCCACAGGTAAAAACGGCCAATGGCACAGTTCAGGGTGTAACAGAGGCCAGTGGCGTGCGTTCATTTAAAGGTATCCCGTTTGCCAAACCGCCGGTTGGCGATCTGCGTTGGAAAGCGCCCCAACCAGCTGATAACTGGCAGGGCGTTTTAAAAGCCGACCACTTTGCCGCGCAGGCCATGCAACAGCCACTATATAGCGACATGATATTCCGTAGCGCGGGCAAAAGCGAAGACTGCTTATACCTTAACGTTTGGACACCTGCCAAAACAGCTAACGAAAAACTGCCTGTCCTGGTTTATTTCTATGGCGGTGGCTTCAGAACCGGAGACGGTTCGGAAGGGCGTTATGACGGGGAAAGCATGGCCAAAAAGGGAATAGTGGCTCTTACAGTTAACTATCGTTTAGGTGTGTTTGGTTTCATGGCACATCCTGAGTTGACCAAAGAGTCTCCTAATCATGCATCGGGCAACTATGGTTTGATGGACCAGCACGCGGCTTTAGAATGGGTAAAGAAAAACATAGCTGCTTTTGGGGGCGATCCGGATAAAGTTACCATTGCCGGGGAATCCGCCGGGTCTATGTCGGTTTCGGCTCAAATGGCATCTCCGTTATCAAAAGGTTTATTCAGGGCGGCTATTGCAGAAAGTGGTGCATTGTTAGGTAATCTATCGCCAACACCTCTGGCTGCTGCTGAGAAGATCGGCGTTGATTTCGCGGCAAAAGTTAAGGCTACGTCTTTGGCCGACTTACGCAAGATACCTGCCGATTCGTTACTAAAATGGGGAGCAAGCGGACGCTTTGGGTGCACGGTTGATGGTTACTTTTTGCCTCAACAGCCTCAGGAAATATTTGCAGCGGGTAAGCAAATGCCTGTTGCCCTGTTAGCCGGATGGAACTCGGCAGAAGGCGACTACAAAAGCATTTTAGGCAGAGGCAACGCGCCAACTGTTGAAAATTACAAAGCTGCTTTGCAACGCTTATATGGCGATAAAGGCAATGATGTTTTTCGGCAGTATCCGGCAGCAACAAAAGAAGAAATTATCGCTTCCGGCAACGCGTTAGCCTCTGACAGGTTTATTGCGTTTAGTACCTGGAAACTGATAGATATGCATGCCCGCACCCAAAAGACTCCGGTTTACAGATATTTATACACCCGCCCGCGACCTAAACTGGCAACTGAGGCCGAAGCGCCAACAGGCGCAGTGCACTCAGCAGAGATTGAATACGCCATGGGCAATCTGCATTATAACAAAACCTACAACTGGACGCCCGAAGACTATAAAACAGCTGATGTGATGCATGCTTTATTTGTGAACTTTATCAAAACCGGAAATCCTAATGGCGCAGGCTTGCCTAAATGGGACACCATGCAAAGTGCAGGAAATAACAAGGTGATGATAATAGATGCTGAGACCAAAGCGGTTCCCGATAACACCCAGGCACGTTATGCTTTGATGGATGGTTTAATAAAATAAGAAAAGACATAAAGGTTAGCTTTTGCCCAATTAGGGTGAAAGCTAACTTAACCAAGCAAATGGAAAAATACCGCCACTTGTAGTACAATGTTGGCATATATACCTGCCAGCACATCATCAGCCATTACTCCCCATCCACCGGGGAAAACCTCCATGCGCCTAACGCCAAGCGGTTTAACTATATCAAAAAATCGGAATAGAATAAAGCCTGCAATGAGCAAACTCAAGCTTGGTGGCAGAAACAAAACTGTTATCCACATGCCGGCTACTTCATCTATTACTACCCTGTAGCTGTCTTTCCCCCAATAAGGCTCCACCTTATTGCCTACAAACACCCCGAGTAGCGTAACTGCTATACAAAGCGCAAAAAACACAAGTGGACTAACGCCCCCATGCCATAACAACCAGATCGAACCACAGGTAACAGCTGCGGCAATGGTGCCACCGCCTTTAATATATCCAATGCCGCCAATAGATGCTATGAGCTTATTCATGGCTGCAAATTACAAATAAGCGCTAACAAAAAACCCCGCGGGTTTACCGCGGGGTTGAATATTATTTTAAAGCACGATTAGAAACCGCCGCCACCGAAGCCGCCGCCGCCAGGGCCACCGCCACCAGGACCGCCGCCAAAGCCGCCGGCACCACCAGGGCCACCAGCAGGACGACCGCCAGGACCACCCGGACCACCTTCACCACGACCTCTTCTGAAATCATTTTCAGGTTGTGACGGTGCTTTGCCTGCAAACTTTTGCAAGCGTAGCGAGAATGACAACATAAAGTAACGGCCTAAACGGTTAGTTTGCGTTTGGGTAACGTTACCGTTGGCTTGAGTAGTTGTAAAACCAGTATTTTGGTTCAACAAGTCAAATGCAGCTAATCTGATAGTCGCTTTATTTCCCTGCAGGAAACGACGCTCTACATAAGCGCTGATAATGTTAGGATTGGTAACCGGAATGGTGTAGCCGGAGTTAATTTGTTTTGAATAATCATAGCTAACTGTCCAATCACCAAAGTAGTTTTTACCGGTAAGGCCTAAAGCCAATGTACGTGTATTAACGTTTTGACCACCTAAAGCAGTGCTTATTGAGTTAGTTGTTTTATTGATGGTGTAGTTGGCGCTTGCCTGTGCATCAATAATGTCTGTCAGATCAAGCCTGAAACGGGCACCTGGCGAAACGGTTAACGTTTTACCGATGTTTTCTTGCAAAGGTGTATTATCGCCCTGATCAATATAGCTAACATTATTTGAGTAGCTCACGCCACTGTTAACAGACACTGTGTACTTACGTTCGGCCCAAGGTTTTGAAAACAAGATATTACCTGATGCTGAATAAAAACCGTCTGCATTTAAGTAACGTGTTAATATTACGTTATTGGGCAAATAACTGGTTCTGGTTACAACAGCATTATCGGTTTTATTGTATGATAAATTCACAAAAAACACGTTACCCGATGCTATTCCAAAAGTGTTATAACGCAACGAGAAGTTGTTGCTGAACTGTTGCTTCAAATCAGGATTACCTTGAGTTGGGTAAAGCGGATTTGAATAATCTGCTACAGGCTGCAACTGGTCAAAACTTGGTTGGCTTGCGCTACCATTATAGTTAAAGGTAAGCGATTCGTTTCTTGAAAATTGGTAGATGAAACGCGCAGCAGGCACAAAGTTAGTTTGCTTTTTAACTGTAGGAGGGAAATTATTACTTGCGCTAAGTGATGATTGTCCTTCTAAAGTTGATGGCTGTACACCTACACCTAAGGTCAGGTTATATTTAGTTTCAATTAAGCGGTAGTTCAACCCAACTCTATGTGTAGTGAAAGTAAAGTCGTATTTATTGGTTAACCTGTCAAACGGTACCGGGCTTCCGCTATCCAGATCATAAGTAACCCTGTCATTCGTTGTTTTCGAACGGCTAAAGTTGTAGTTAAGTTCAAGGAAAGACACTTTACTGAATGGCTCCATGTATGATACGTTACCACTGTATGAAGTAGATGTGTTTTTCTGGTTGATCTGTTGATTCAGCGGAGCTGTTGTTGCACCAACGGCTGGCGCTGTACCAACTATGTACTGGTTTATTGGATTGCTATATGATGTGCTGTTTGAAGAGCTTCCGTTTAAAAAGATGCTCAGGTTACGGCCCTTTTTTGAAAAACGGTGATTAAACAACGCTGTTAAACCAAACGTAGGTGAACTTGAGTTACCAACAGTGGTAGTTTTTGTATGTCTAATTACTGCATTCGGGTTATTTATAGGCGCTAAAATTGACTCCTGCTCGCTGTAGGTATCAGCAACCGAATTGGTGAAAGATGGTACTACTTTTAAATAATTCAAAGTATCAGGTCTCCACTCAAGGTTATATTGAAACCTATGGTTGGTTGGGCTGTTTTTTGAAAAAGATGTAGAGTTGGTAATGTTACCTGAACCCTGGTTGGTTTGTTGCGTTACAGAGTTGGTATTAGTTGTATTATCATTAAAGCTATAGCTACCATAAGTTGATACTTTCTCGCCCCATTGATCGCGATAGTTAACACCGATAGAACGTGCAACAGTGATACCGTTTTGGTTACTTACACCGGCACCAGCATTACCACCGCCGGCTCCGCCACGGCCACCGCCGCCACCACCGCCACCGAAGTTGCCGCCGCCACCACCGCCGCCGCCGAAGTTGCCACCGCCGCCACCGCCACCACCGCGACTAAAATTGAAGGTGTTGGTATTGGTATTATTGGTATTAGCTAATACGGTGATTTGTCTGTTTCCTTTAAAATTATAGTAGTTAACAGAGCCCTGGTAACGCATATCATTAACGTCTTCGCCATTTATTCCTTTAGGTAATAAATCGCGTCCGCCACCTGCGGTAGCTTGTAACGAATAACCATAGTTCCTGTCGGCACGTATGGTAAGGTTAATAATTTTGTCGGGTTCACCTGTACGTACACCGGTTAAGTTAGCCTGATCACCGTAGTCATCAATTAACTGGATGCTTTCCAATATATCAGCAGGCAGGTTACGGGTTGCAGCCTGTAAGTCGCCACCCATGTAGTCTTTACCGTTGATACGAATTTTTGTAACTGATTTACCTTGTGTGGTAACGTTACCGGCAGCGTCAACATCAACGCCCGGCAATTTCTTGATCACGTCCTCAACAGGAGCGTTCTGCCGTACCGGATAAGCGGAAACACTGTAAGCAACAGTATCTTCTTTGATCTTCACCGGTATAATACCAACAATGTTAACCTGGTTAAGGGTTTTCGTTTCTGCTTTTAAAACAATAGTACCCAAATCAAGCGGTTTGGTATCAGCGTCGGCAAAATTGTAACGCTTACGGATGCCTTCATAACCTAAAGAGGTTATTGTTAAAGTAATTGAAGTTCCTTTAATGTTGCTAAAAACAAACTTGCCATCAAGGCCGGTTACGGTTGAGGTACTGTCGCCCGCGTTTGACACGTATTTAACAGTAGTACCCGGAACGGAAAGTTGGGTAGTGTCAACGATCATTCCCGAAACCTGCCTTCCGGTTTGAGCCATCGCGCTGCTAACCATTATAAAGGCAATAACAAAGGGTAGTAAAATATATTTCATACAGAGTTAATGTGCGTATTAAAATTCAATTCTATTTTAAATTGAGATGCAAAGGTTCAACATATATTACGGATAATAAATAACACTAATATGATTGTTACATATCAGTGTTGATATCTTTATAATTGTTACAATTTTAACACTAAGTGCCGTTTTTTCAATTATTTTCAAACGTTTGCGTGTTAAAATAACACGCGGCAAATATATGGCGTTTTGCAAGGCTGCAACAGGTAAAGTGATAAATTGTTGGCCATATTAAATGTTTTTAATATCTGCTGTAATAACATTACACCTGGTAACAGTTAAAAAGATATTTTTTCATCTTTGTAAACTAATTTTCCACAATGACACACCTGTCTGTAAACATCAATAAAATAGCTACGCTGCGCAACTCGCGCGGGGGCAATAACCCCGATCTGATCAAAACCGCTTTGGATTGTGAGCGCTTCGGCGCGCAGGGTATAACCGTTCACCCAAGGCCCGATGAGCGGCATATCCGCTACAACGATGTTTTTGAATTGAAAAAAGCCATCGCTACAGAATTTAACATTGAAGGGAACTGTACCGAGCAAAAATTTGTCGACCTGGTTTTAGCCAATAAACCGGCACAGGTTACGCTCGTGCCCGATGCATTGGGGCAGATCACCTCTAACCATGGTTGGGACACCATTAAAAACAAAGCATATCTAACCGATATAATCAAGGTGTTTAAAGATGCCGGCATACGTGTATCTATATTTGTTGACCCGGTAGTTGAAATGGTTGAAGCTGCCGCCGAAACCGGGACAGACAGGATAGAGCTTTATACCGAGGCTTACGCACACCAGTATCATGCAGATAAAGAAGCATCGATTGCCCCTTATGTTAAGGCTGCTGAAGCTGCTAACCGGGTTGGCTTAGGTATAAATGCCGGCCATGACCTTGATCTGCATAATTTAAAATACTTTGCCCAAAACATTCCCGGACTATTGGAGGTGAGCATTGGCCACGCATTAATTTGCGATGCACTTTACTATGGGTTAGAAAATACCATACAAATGTATTTGCGGCAGTTAAGCTAAGTCTCACTAACTTCTACAAAATTTTTACTTAAAATTAAGGGCAACGCACTTAATATTTAGCACGTGCGGAGATGGTTTTCGTATTAAAAATGAGTGTTTATTTTGCCGTTTAATCGCTTAAACAAATAATATTTTACCACTTGGGGTTTTGTCGTTTCAGGGTTAACAAATAGCTCACAATTAGTTTAAACTAAGGCAAAAACGTACCTTTGCAGTACATAAGTACCACACACCCCATGACATTAAATACAACGTACGAAGAGAAATTTGAGCAGCGGCACATCGCCCCGGATGCGGCAGAAACACAGGAAATGCTAAAGGTTGTAGGCGCTGCCAGCGTTGATGAACTGATAGCCCAAACTGTCCCCGAAAAAATAAGACTAAAAGCTCCGCTTAATTTGCCAAAAGCGAAAAGTGAGTTTGCCTATCTGCGCGACCTTAAACAAACCGCCTCAAAAAACAAGGTATTTAAAAGTTACATCGGTCAGGGATATTATGATGTGATAGTTCCGGGTGTTATACAGCGTAACATTTTGGAGAACCCCGGATGGTATACTCAATACACACCTTACCAGGCTGAAATTGCACAAGGCCGTTTACAGGCACTGTTGAATTTCCAAACCATGGTGTTAGACCTTACCGGGATGGAAATAGCCAACGCGTCGTTATTAGATGAAGGTACTGCCGCTGCGGAGGCGATGTTTATGCAATACTCGTTGCGTAAAAACCAATCGGCTAAAACCTTCTTTGTTTCAAAAGAGCTGTTTCCACAAACGATTGATATTTTAAAAACCCGCGCAGAGCCTTACGGCATTGAACTGCAAATAGGTGATCACGAGACTGCGGAGCTAACCGACAATATGTTCGGAGCGATAGTGCAGTACCCGGCTGGTAATGGCGCAATTTATAACTATGCTGATTTTGCAGCCAAAGGTCACGAAAAAGGCATTAAGCTAACCGTTGTTGCCGATATAATGAGCCTGATCTTGCTAACTCCTCCGGGAGAGTGGGGTGCTGATATTGTTGTGGGTTCAACGCAACGCTTTGGTGTACCAATGGGTTTTGGCGGGCCACATGCCGCGTTTTTCGCTACCAAAGAAGAGTACAAACGCTCAATGCCTGGCCGTATAATTGGCGTAACCATTGATAGTGCAGGCGATTACGCTCTGCGCATGGCTTTACAAACCCGCGAGCAGCACATCCGCAGAGATAAAGCAACATCTAACATTTGTACAGCGCAGGCTTTATTGGCTATTATGGCGGGCATGTATGCGGTTTATCACGGCCCGCAAGGGTTAAAATTGATAGCTGAGCGTGTGCATGGCTTAGCTGTTTCTTTAAGCGACGCCTTAAGCAAGCTGGATTATACGCTACTTAACCAAAGCTATTTCGATACCATTGCTGTTGAAGTTGGCAATTTAGCCGGTTCAATCCATGCAGAAGCTTTGAATAATGAGTTGAACCTTAACTACCATGGAAGCGTCATCACCATTTCTGTTGATGAGACCACGCAACCCGAGGATATAAAAACACTGGTAAAAATATTTGCCAAAGTAAAAGGCAAAACCCTTAACGACACAACTGTTGAAACTGAGGTTGAAACGGTTATACCTGCAGACCTGCAAAGAACATCGGCTTATCTTACTCACCCGGTATTTAACACGCACCACTCAGAGCACGAGATGCTGCGCTACATAAAATCATTGGAGACAAAAGATCTTTCGCTTTGCCACTCCATGATAGCTTTAGGCTCATGTACCATGAAGCTAAATGCCACTACCGAAATGGTGCCCGTTACATGGGCCGAGTTTAGCCGCATGCATCCGTTTGCACCGGTTGACCAAACCGGCGGCTACATGCAGCTTTTTGATGAACTGAACCGTTGGTTAAGCGAAATTACCGGCTTTGCTGCCATGAGTTTGCAACCTAACGCAGGCGCACAAGGGGAATACGCAGGCTTGATGGTTATTCGCGCTTACCATCATGACCGTGGCGATCATCACCGCAACATTGTTTTGATCCCATCATCTGCGCATGGTACCAATCCTGCATCGGCAGCTATGGCAGGCATGAAAATAGTAGTGGTGAAATGCGATGAGAACGGAAACATTGATGTAGCCGACCTGAAAGCCCGTGCCGAACAATACAAAGATGAACTTTCATGTTTGATGGTTACTTATCCATCAACACATGGCGTGTTTGAAGAGTCAATTATTGAGATCTGCGAGGTTATACACCAATACGGTGGCCAGGTTTATATGGATGGTGCTAACATGAACGCGCAGGTAGGCTTGACCAGTCCTGCAACTATTGGTGCCGACGTTTGCCACCTTAATTTACATAAAACCTTCTGTATACCACACGGCGGTGGTGGTCCGGGTATGGGTCCTATTGGTGTGGCTAAACACCTGGTGCCTTATCTGCCGGGCCATGCTGTAGTAGATATTGATAATGGTAAAGCAATTCACGCGGTATCAGCAGCGCCATGGGGTTCGGCTTCTATATTAATTATATCGCATGCTTATATAGCCATGATGGGACCAGATGGTTTAACCAACGCCACCCGTTATGCCATATTGAATGCTAACTATATCAAATCGCGTTTAGAGAACCACTACCCGGTGCTATATACCGGCAGCCATGGCCGCTGCGCGCACGAAATGATACTGGATTGCCGCTCATTCAAAGCAGCAGGCATTGAGGTGGTTGATATTGCCAAACGCTTAATGGACTATGGTTTCCACGCGCCAACTGTGTCGTTCCCGGTTGCGGGTACAGTAATGGTTGAGCCAACCGAATCAGAACCTAAGCATGAGCTGGATCGTTTTTGCGATGCCATGATCGCTATCCGTAAGGAGATCGCTTCTGTTGAGCAAGGCACATCTGATAAAACAGACAACCCGTTAAAGAATGCGCCACACACCATGACAGCAATTTCTGCTGATGAGTGGGAACATACCTACAATCGTAAAACAGCTGCCTTCCCGCTGCCGTATGTGGCTACTCATAAATTCTGGCCGTCAGTTGGGCGCGTGAATGACACTTACGGCGATCGTACGCTGATCTGCTCTTGTCCTCCGCTTACTGAATATGAATTTGAAGAAAGCGAAGTAACGACGCCTGAATACGGAACGTGATTTTTTTATTTGCTGATATGCAGATGAGTAAATGTGCAGATGGTGAGGAACTGTCTGCACATTTTTTTGTCCTCATTTTTGAATACCGAATGCTTCAGACTTAATAACTAATAATAACATGATTATTAAGTCATTTTAACAAGTGTACTTTATACAATATGTTCTAAATCAGCAATTAATTGTAACAAAAATGTGTCAATGCTTAGGTTCAAATTTGACAATCACTGTTAAAATTACATTTAAAATTACATAAGTTTGTGTGCACGGCTACATCGATGTAGTACAAACTATCAAAAAACCGATATATTAAAAAACTTAATCAATCAAAACAATGAAATCTAAATCATTAGCTATTGCTTTGGCTGCTACCTTAATAGGTGGCTTTGCAAATGCCCAGGCAATAAAGGAGGATTTTAAACCTTCGTCATTCAACCAACCGCTTCAGGATTACCCAATGGTTAACTCTGAGGGTCGCGCCCGTTTCCGCATATTTGCTCCTAAAGCAGACAGCGTAAGTGTTGGCCTTGGCTTAGGTGGCGACAGAACTAAAGGAACTAAACTGGTAAAAGGCGCTGATGGCTATTTTACCGGAACCAGCTCTGTTTTAGATGAAGGCTTCCACTACTACAATGTTAAAATTGACGGAGCTACGTTTAACGATCCCGGTACCGGATTCTTTTACGGTTCTCAGCGCTGGGAAAGCGGTATAGAAATCCCTGCTAAAGATCAGGATTTTTACGCGTTAAAGAACGTTCCGCATGGTACACTGACAACAGTTACCTTCCCATCAAAAAGCTCAACTTTTGGTGCGCGTCAGGCTGTTGTGTACTTACCTCCGGGTTACGAAAAAGGCTCAACCAAATACCCTGTATTATACTTACAGCACGGTTGGGGTGAGAATGAAACCTCATGGGGTATTCAAGGCAAAGCCGGTATCATTATGGACAACATGATAGCTGAAGGCCGAGTAAAACCATTCATCGTAGTTATGGCTTACGGCATGACCAATACCGGCGGTGCTCCGGGTGGTGCCCGTCGTCCTGCAGGTCCTCCTCCGGGTGGCGCTCCTGCCGCTGGCGCTGCTGCTCCTGCTGCTGCACCACGTCCGGCCGGAAACCCAATGACAATGGCAGGTACCGTAGCTAATGGCCTTACCAAAGGAGAAGTTACAGGTGCCGGTGCATTCCAGGAAGTTTTACTTGATGAATTGATCCCGTACGTTGACGCTCATTACCGTACTATCGCTAAAAGAGATGGCCGCGCAATGGCAGGCTTATCAATGGGTGGTATGGAAACAAAATTCATCACTATGGCCAGACCAGATGTTTTTGCATACTGGGGCTTATTGAGCGGTGGTAACTACACTCCTGCTGATCTGCAAGGCAAAGAAAAACCAAAACACATCTTTATTAGCTACGGTAGCAAAGAAGAAGCAGGCGCTAAAGGTCTTCCAAAAGTTGAGGCTGACTTAAAAGCAGCCGGTTACGCTGCAACTACTTATGTATCACCTGAAACTGCTCACGAGTTTCAAACATGGCGCCGCAGCTTGTACCAAATGGGTCCATTGCTGTTTAAATAAGCCGAACATAATTATTACAAATAATAAGGTGGGGATAACTAAAATTATCCCCACTTTTATTTTAATGAAAGCTGTTAACCAAATGAAACTAAAAATTATTGCTGCGTTATGCGGCGTATTTGCCCTATGCGCATCTGCTCAAACATTTGCACAGGCACCCGCTCAGGCTACTCCGGCACCAACCGGTATTGAGATCGTAAAAAAACTAACCAAGCCTAAAGCTAAGTTTAACGAGAAAGACCTGAGTGGCTACCTGTTGGTTTATTTCAAAGATCAAACGCACTCTGCCTATCTGGCCGCCAGTGCCGATGGTTATACTTTTACTGATTTGAACGGCGGTCAGCCTATTTTTATAGGCTCTCAGTTGGCCGAACAAAAAGGCGTACGCGATCCGCACATTGCCCGCGGACCAGACGGTGCTTTTTATCTGGCCATGACCGACCTGCACATTGCAGGCAAACGCGCGGGCTTTAGAGACACCGAGTGGGAGCGCCCTCAGGAGAAGTACGGATGGGGAAATAACCGCGCCCTTGTGTTGATGAAATCATATGACCTTATCCACTGGACGCATTCTGATTTCAGAACAGACCTGGCCTTCCCTGAATTGGGCGACATTGATTGCTCATGGGCACCCGAAACCATTTATGATGCTGATAAAAAGAAAATGATGGTATACTTTACCATCCGTTACAATAATAAAAACGCCGGCATTTACTGGGCCTATGCTAACGATGATTTCACTAAACTGGAAGGCGTTCCGCAACGTGTTACCGAGATTGGTGGTATTGATGCCGATATAACCAAAGTAGGTAACAAGTACCAGATGTTTTACGTAGGCGATGCCAAAATATGGCATTCGGTATCTGATAAGATCAACAGCGGCTTCCCGGCGGTTAGAGAGAAACGCATTGACCCTGAAAAGGTATCAACTGAAGCGCCTAACTTATTTAAGCGCCTGGGTACAGACAAATATGTGTTGATGTATGATGTTTACGGCTTACGCCCCAGTAATATGGGCTTTAGCGAAACAACCGACTTTGTAAACTTTACAGACCTTGGCCACTTTAACGAAGGCGTAATGAAAACCACTAACTTTACCAGCCCTAAACACGGCGCGGTAACTTACTTAACCAAAGCCGAGCTAAAAGCCATTGCTGAGCATTGGAAGGTAGAGATAAAGTAATAATTATAAATTATCGGAATAACGGCCCTATAAAAAGAAAGGGATGACCAAACAGTCATCCCTTTTTTCTTATAATCAAGAGAACTAATCACTGTTCTCTAATCACTACTCACCGAACTACGCTTCTACAGCTTGTCCCACTAAGTTTTTAGCAACTAAGTACTCTGCAATTTGTACGGCATTTGTAGCTGCACCTTTGCGAAGGTTGTCGGAAACGATCCAGCAGTTTAAAGTATTGGGCTGGCTCTCATCACGGCGGATACGGCCAACAAACACTTCGTCTTTATCATGGGCGTCAAGCGGCATTGGGTATTTCAGGTTAGCAACATCATCAGTAACTACAACGCCCGGAGCGTTGCTTAAAATTTCGCGAACCTGAGCCAGATCAAAATCGTTCTCAAACTCAATATTTACTGATTCCGAGTGACCACCCATTACCGGGATACGAACAGTAGTTGCAGTTACGCGGATGCTGTCGTCGCCCATAATTTTGTTGGTCTCTTTAACCATTTTCATTTCCTCTTTGGTGTAACCGTTTTCAGTAAACACATCAATATGAGGCAAAACGTTTAAGTCAATTTTGTACGGATAAGCCATAGGGCCATCAACGCCGTTACGCTCATTCATTAACTGGTCAACCGCTTTAACACCGGTACCGGTTACTGATTGGTAAGTTGATACCACAACACGCTTAATTTTGTATTTATCGTGCAGTGGTTTTAAAGCTACCACCATTTGTATGGTTGAGCAGTTGGGGTTAGCTATAATTTTATCCTCAGGGGTTAACACATTTGCGTTAACTTCCGGCACAACCAGCTTTTTGGTTGGATCCATGCGCCATGCAGATGAGTTATCAATAACGGTAATACCGGCTTCGGCAAACAGCGGAGCCTGAGCCAATGAAGTGCTTCCACCTGCTGAGAATAATGCAATCTCTGGCTTCTGCTTTATCGCATCCTCGGCAGAAACAATCTTGTATTGCTTACCCTTAAAAGTGATCTCTTTACCAACACTCTTTTCAGAAGCAACGGGAATTAATTCTGTTACCGGGAAGTTGCGTTCTTCAAGAACCTGCAACATTTTAGTGCCCACCAAACCTGTGGCACCTACAACTGCGATCTTCATTGTTTTTAAATTGTTAATTAATAATTTATTATCAATTTCAAATATCGTGTTTTTTATTGTATGCCTTACAATTTATTGTAAATGGCGGTTCATATTTTGCTGTTGGCTACAGCCAATACATGCATTTAAGTTCAAATTGCTACCTTTACAGCAATTCCATTAACTATGAGCGAAAAAATATTGGTAATTGGTGCCAATGGCCAGATAGGGACAGAACTGGTGCTTAATCTTCGCGGCAAATACGGTGCTGAAGCCGTTATTGCCTCTGATATCCATCCGTCAAAGCATCCCCTTATAACAGAAGAACACTTTGAGCTGGTTAACGTGCTCGACAAGGTTTTACTCGAAAACATTTTTGAAAAATATCAGCCTACACAGGTCTATCTGTTAGCGGCCATTTTATCGGCCACCGGCGAAAAGCACCCGCAAATGGCCTGGGACCTCAATATGAACGGCCTATTGAATGTGCTTGACCTCGCTGTAAAATATAAAACACAAAAAGTATTCTGGCCGAGCTCCATAGCGGTTTTCGGTCCGAATTCACCACGCGACAATACACCACAATATTGCACAATGGACCCTAACACGGTTTATGGCTTTAGCAAACTGGCGGGCGAGCGCTGGTGCGAATACTACTTTATTAAACATGGTTTAGATGTACGCAGTCTGCGTTATCCGGGTTTGATAGGTTGGAAAAGCGATCCGGGAGGAGGCACTACAGACTATGCCGTGAACATTTTTCACGAAGCGCTGGCGAATAATAAATATGAGAGTTTCCTCTCTGCCGGAACCGCTTTACCCATGATGTATATGGATGATGCCATACGCGCCACCCTTGAATTGATGGACGCGCCTGCTGATAAAATAACTATCCGTTCATCATACAACCTGGCAGGCATTAGCTTTACTCCGGAGCAGTTGGCCGCTGAAATAAAGAAACATCTGCCCGATTTTGAAATAAGCTATGCTGAGCACGATCCTCGGCAGGCCATTGCCGATAGCTGGCCAAGATCAATTGACGACACGCAGGCAGCACAAGAATGGAACTGGAAGATCAATTATGACCTGGCAGCTATGACGGCAGACATGCTGGAAAACCTGAAGGGATAGGCGGTATTACATCATTTTACAATTTGTACCTTTGGCACCATGACCAAACAGGCACTTATTGAACATACCGTAGCTATAATGAATAAGCTTCCGGAGGATAAAGCCGCCGAGATTGCGCGATTTGCCAACCTTTTAATGGAGAGCAACAACAAGCTATCACAGGTGAGCGATCAATTACAAAAGATGCGTGAGTTATTGACACGTCAGCTTAACGAACTGAATGTAAAAAGAGATGCAACTCATTTAACGGAAGCGCCAACGTTTCACATAAAAGCATAATACCTAAAGCACAAATTCAATTACCGTAAACCGCGGGTTATCAACTAAACATAAATATTATATTTGCAAACCCATAAACATATGGGTTACTGAAACAACAATATGGGAAGAGCATTTGAATTCCGTAAAGAAAGAAAATTTAAGCGCTGGGCCAAAATGGCCGTGCAGTTTACCCGTTTAGGTAAAGAGATAGTAATGGCTGTGAAAGCCGGCGGCGGAGATGTTAATACCAACTCACGCCTGCGTACAGCTGTGCAAAACGCCAAAGCCGTTAACATGCCTAAAGATCGTGTTGAGGCAGCCATTAAACGCGCCAGCAGTCGTGATGAAAAAGATTATGAAGAACTGGTATACGAAGGCTACGCGCCCCACGGTGTTGCTGTTTTAGTTGAAACCGCTACCGATAATACTAACCGTACCGTTGCTAATGTACGCAGCTACTTTACTAAAACAGGTGGCGCGCTGGGTAAAACCGGTTCGTTAGATTTTATCTTTACACGTAAAGCGGTATTTAATTTTGAGCCCGGCGACCGTGATCTGGAAGAATTGGAGTTGGAATTGATAGACGCCGGTTTAGAAGACTTATTTGTGGAGGCAGATGAAGAAGGCAATGATGTAGCTGTTATACACACCGCATTTGAAGACTTTGGTAAAATGCAGAAAGGATTAGAAGCTTTGGGTATAGAGCCAAAATCGGCCAAGTTGGAGCGGATACCGCAATCATTCCACGAAGTAAGCGAAGAACAAGCGGCTGACGTTTTAAAACTGATAGACAAGCTGGAAGAAGACGACGACGTTCAGGCTGTATATCATAATATGGCAGAGTAAGCGTTAATTGATTAGAGACTGGTTGATTAGTGATTAGTTAGCCCTTGGGTTTGATAATCCTAAAATCAATCTAATCTTATAAATCACAGTCAGACATTATGCCATTACTCAACACCCGCCGACAGGAAAAGAAAGTTAAAGTTACCTTTGCCAATGGCTTATTGCTGGTTGAAAAGGAGGGAGGCAAACAACAGGTATTCCCGTTGGAATGGTTGCCAGCTTTGGCTAACGCGAGCGAGGAAGAACGTGAGGATTGGACACAAACCGATAGCGGCATCAGGTTTAATAAATTAGGCATTGATGTAGCTTTATAGAGAAGCAGGAGTTAAGAATAACGAGCTAAGAACAGTTAGCACTTTACAGTTAAGTCTTAATTCTTGCTTCTAAAATCTTGAATCTAAATAAAGAATGACTTTCGAAGAGTTTTTTAAAAAGAAGAAAATAGACCTGGATGCCTTTCACCAAGGCAACCCTGCGCTGCTTTCTGAATTTAAAAAACACTTTGAGTTAATGGGCGAGAAAAGCTTTGACCATACCAAAAAGTTTTGGTTCAATAAGTTGCGCCTTCAATATCATCTTTCTCCGGACGTAAAAACGGAGAAGCTGAAGATAGAAAATCCGTTGGCCGAACAAACTATTACAGATAGTTTAGCCGAAAGTACTTTACCCGAGCCAAGACCGGCAGCTACCTCCAAATTTCAGGAGGCACCAATTAACGAGCGCCCTAAAACAGAGCATACAGAAGATAAAGCGGCAACCGCTGCACCGAAGCCCGGCTTCACGCCAAGGTTTAAACCCGGTGTTACTAAATCAGCCGAACCAACGGAAGCAAAAACTGCTGAAAACACATCTACTGAACCGGCCGCTGATAAACCAAAAGGCTTTACGCCACGTTTTAAAGCAGGGGTAACTAAGCCTGCCGAAACTTCAGAACCTACTACGCCAGCTAACGAAGTCAAGGCTGATGAGCCGGTAACTGAAAAGCCAAAAGGATTTACGCCACGCTTCAAAGCAGGAGTAACTAAAGCCGCTCCGGCGGAGAGTGAAACAACTAAAGAAATTAAGCCTGAACCATCTCCGGACAAACCTACAAACGAACCACCTGCTGCGGAAAAACCAAAAGGTTTTACTCCACGCTTTAAAGCTGGGGTAACCAAAGTGGCTCCGGCGGAGAGTGAAACAACTAAAGAAATTAAGTCTGAACCATCTCCGGATAAACCTGCAGACGAAGCACCTGCTGCGGAAAAACCCAAAGGCTTTACTCCACGTTTTAAAGCAGGGGTAACTAAAGTGGCTTCCTCAGAGTCAACAGCAGGGGAAGAGCAAAAACCGGTACAGGAAGAGAAACAGGCAGAAATACAACCAACCGAAACTAAACCTAAAATAGGCTTCACACCGCGGTTTAAAGCATCAGCCCCACCTAAGAAGATCGATCCAAATACAGGCGAATCTCCCGAGTAATTATTTACAATATTTTGCTACTGCATCAATAGCATCTTTCAACCCGGCTTTGGCTGCTACGTTAAAGTCAGCACAGGCTGCAGGCACGTTATTCATTTGCACTTTTAGTAAACCGCGGTTAAGATAGGCTTGCATATTTTGACCATCAATAGCTATGGCTTTATCATAATCGCTCATAGCACCGGTGTAGTTCTTTAAGTTTTTGCGCACATCGCCACGCATCCGGTAAAAACTATCGTTACGCGGTTCTATACTTAGCGCAACGGCCAAATCTATCTCAGCCCGCACAGCATCACCTAAAAGACTACGGGCAACGCCCCTATAAGCGTATACTTTTGTGTTATCCAGATTAATAAATAAGGAAGTATTAAAATCATCTACCGCGCCCTGGTAATCCTTTAACGCTTGCTTTACCTGCGCGCGAATAAAAAACGCTTCGTAATCTTTATCCTGCAGCTTCACTGCTTTATTTAGATCGGCCAAAGCTTCTTCATATCGCTTTAAAGCAAACTTGGCGCTTCCGCGGTTATGGTAAGCATCATTAAGGGTGGAGTCCATTGCTAAAGCTTTATCATAGTCGGCCATAGCTCCGGCAATGTCATTCAGCTTTTCTTTGGCGGCGCCTCTCCTAACATAAAACATCGGGTTTTCGGGGTGTTTTTTTAACTGGGCATCGGCTAATGTTAGTGCATCTTTATAAAAACCGCCATCCATCATAGCTTCTCCCACCCGCACATACAAATTGGCATCGTTCGTATTCAACTCAACTATTTGCTTCAGATCTGCCAACACAGCCGCTTTGTTGTTAAGTGCCAAATGAGCTTTGGCTCGTTTAAGGTAATTCTCTGTTACAGCCTTATTTAATTCAACTGCTTTATCATAATTAACCAGCGCCGCTGTGTAGTTTTTCTGCCCAGCCTTTAAATCGCCCAGCACCGAATAAGCAAAGTCATTTTTAGGGTTTAGTTTTATAGCCTCATCCAGATCTCTAACTGCCGAAGCAGTATCTCTCTTAATTAAGAGAACTCGGGCACGGGTTACAAATGCATCACCGTTTTTAGCGTCGGCATCAATGGCAGCGTTTACGTCATCTAACGCGCCATCATAAACTTTTATGCTGTACTTGGCCTCGGCACGTTTCTGCAACGCTTCAGAAAACTTAGGCTTCAACTCAATGGCTTTATCAAAATCGGCAATAGCACCGTTCTTTTCGTTAAGATTATTTTTTATAATGCCGTTATAAAGGTAAAGTTCTGCTTTGTCCGGATGTTGCTTGATCAGGTTATCAAAATAAGAAATAGCCGCGCTATCGTTCTTTAAATTAGATAATGCGTTTGCCAGATATTCATAAACATGAGGCATATCAGCATCAAGAGCTATGGTTTGTTTAAAGCCCTCAACAGCGCCGGTATAATTGGCCATATTTGACATGGCATTGGCACGGTAAAAAACGGCTTGCGCATTTTTAGGATTTAATGCCAATGAGCGGGTATAATCAGCAATGGCGCCTGAATAATCGCCAATGTTTCCTTTAGAATTGGCGCGGTAAAATATCAGATCGGCGTTGTCCGGGTCAAGCGCAGCGGCAAGGTTATAATCGGCTATGGCGCCTTTGTCATCGCCCAGGTTTGCCTTGGCAACGCCTCTGTATTCATACAGCGATGGATCTTTCGGCGTTATTTCTATCGCCTTGGTAAAATCAGCTACCGCCCCTTTATAATCACCGCTGTTGGCCTTTGCATTGGCACGGTAGTGATACATATCTGCATTGCGCGGGTTAATGGATATGGCTTTATTAAAACCTTCAATAGCTGCTGCGTACTGCCTGGTATTGTTGTAAGCGTTGGCCCTGTAGAAATAAGCGTCAACGTTAGCATTTGAAGGATCAAGTTGTATGGAGCGGGTAAAGTCTTTTATAGCAGCCGAATCATTCTTCATGTTTGAATAGGCGTTAGCGCGATAAAAGTAAACCTTCGCTTTAGTACTGTCTTTTTGAATCGCCTTTGTAAAATCTGCTATCGCACCTGCGTAATCTTTAGCATTGCCGCGGGCGTTACCATTTTGCACATAATCATCAGCAGATTGTGCTATGGCCGATATTGGAAGTAGGAATAAGGATATGATGATTAACCTGATCATGTTTTTAACTGTTACCTTTAAGGCCTTATTATAAATGCAACCGAACCGCTTGAGCCTTTGCCCGTATTTCTACCGGCAATAAACTGTCCCGCAGATAAAAAGAAAGAGAACTTTTTCGTTACTGAGTAACCATAGCTTAGTGATGCCTGATTAAAAGCAAAGTCTTTGTTGGTGCCTATTATTTGCGGATTAAATGCTGAGTTGATACTACTTGCCGAATAAAAACCACCAATTGAGGCCGATACCTGGTGCTTAAAACGTCTGTCGAGCGTTACACCAAATGTACCTGAATACCTATCCTGAATAGGGCCCGCGCCTCCAAAATACTGCCTTACGCCATTCTCAAGCGTGAAATAGGAGTTTTTACCCAGAAATTTACCGCTACCTGCAAAAGATACTTTAAGTTCTGCGCCTTGCGCCTGGAAACCTAAATTCAGATTTTTGTACAATGGTTGAATGAAAGTACCCTGTAAGCTGAAGTAGTACTTGTAAGCTATATTGGCAAGGTAATATCGCACACCAACTTCCAGATCGGCCAAGCCGGATGCTGTTGAATTGTTACCGGCATTGTCCTTGTAGCTATTATTGGCATATGGCAACACGGCTACCAATGTAAAACGCCTTGTTAAGCCATATTCGGAATACAGCGAAAATGTTGTAGCCTGAAATTTACCATTATTTTCAAATGGTTTCAACGCGCTGTTACCGTCCCAACCTCCGGTAGAGAAAAAGTAACTAACCGATGGCGACAAGAGCAGGCTTTTAGGCCTTACCGGAAAACCACCGGCAAATGCAGATATACTGCTTATTAACAACAGGCCGCTAAGCAAACATTTTAAAACAGGTTTGGTCATGTTTAAAATCATTTAAAATAATCCAAAAGTATCACGCATCCACCGCCCCTCAAAGTCTTTGTATGGCTGGCCTACTTCGTGGCCAAGGTCTTTAAATATTATCATATGCTTTTTGTTACTCATGTTGTTGTAAACAGCATAAATATTATCAGGCGGCACAAGGTGGTCAAGCAATCCCATTCCCAACAGTGTAGCAACCTTTAAGTTAGATGCAAAGTTTTTGGTATCGTAATAGTCTAAGTTGTTCAACACTTTTTCAAGTGTAAGGCCGGGTTGCGTGCGTATGTATTGGCGTATATCATCAAGCGGCCAGTCAACTTTGCCCACCAGATCATGCACATCACTCATAATAGGGTTTTGAGCCGAACATAACTTTACCCTGCTGTCCAGAGCAGCGGTGGCTATAGCCAAAAATCCGCCCATACTACCGCCAGATACAATGATACGGTCATGATCCAGTTCGGGCCTGGTAAAAATAAAATCAACAGCTCGCACGCAATCCAATATAGCGCCCTTCATTACATATTTTTCCTTATCTTCTATCTGATAAAATATGTAATCATCCCTACGGGTATGTATGGTTTCCCTGCTCATGCCCTGTCCGCGTACGTCCAATGTAATAATGGCCAGGTCGTCATCAGTACCCATCATCGGGTGCACGGCTACCTGGTAACCGGGCAAACCCAGCAGTACGGCCAGTTTCTTTTTTTTACGATTAGCCGGCATAGTGAGATATCCCCTCACAATTACACTATCAACAGATCGCATTTCAAAACGGAACACCTCCCGTCCTTCTTTTGTGGAGTCGGGGAGGGGTATCATTTTAAAGTCGGGAGGAATGGCTTCCAGCTCGGCCTTGTTTTTGGCCCAGAAACTGTCAAAGTCGGCCGGTTTAGGATATCTGGACCTTATTTCTTCGGGGCGTATGCCAAAAGCTTTACGTATGGTATCATCATAGTAAGATACATTAACCATGAAGTTTACCTTATAAAAGCCCGATTTAAGTCCGTCAATATTAAAATCGAAACTTTTAGTGCTTTTTGGGGGGATATTAACTTTTATAACCTGACTTTTAACAGAGTCGCCACGCTCGGTAGTTGCCAAATAAGATACCGAACCTTCCTGAGCAATGTTATATGTGTTTTTTACAGTGAATTTGTAGGTAGCCTTGTTACTAAAAACAGCGTCTTTGCTTGATGTGGTTAAAGAAGGTACAACTTCGCCCTCTTCATCCTGCGCAAAAGCGGCACCCATATTAATGAAAACCAGCACCCAAATTATTGCAATAAACTTCAATATCCTCATTGGTAATACGTGCATCAAAATAATCCAAAACTATCTCTAACCCATCTTCCGTCATAGTTAACGTATTCACTCCCTATCTCATGAGCCAGATCTTTAAAAACTATTATGTGTTTCTTTTTACTGTTAAGCATGTTGTTATAAACAGCGTATGCATTGGCAGGCGGTACTAAATTGTCAAGCAATCCTATCCCTAACAACACCTGGCACTTAACACGCTTTGCAAAGTTTTTGCTGTCAAAATAATCCAGTGTATTTAAAACCTGATCAAAAGTTAAACCCGGCTGCGTTTTAATATACCTTTCTATATCTAATATAGGCCAATCTACCTCTCCGGGTAAATTACGAATATCGCTCATGATGGGATTTTGACTTGAACATAACTTTATACGGCTGTCAAGCGCAGCAGTTGCAAGGGCTAAAAAGCCGCCCATACTGCCCCCCGATGCCACAATATTTCCGCCGTCGAGCTCCTGCCTTGAACTTATAAAGTCTACGGCACGTATACAATCCATTATTACGCCTCGCATTACATATTGTTCTTTGTTTTCAATATGATAGGTAATGAATTCATCTCTGGGTGTGTTAATTTTACCACGGCTCAAGCCCTGCCCTCTAACATCAAGTGTTAAAATAGCCAGATCATCATCAGCGCCAAACAGCGGCGCTACCGATACCTGATAGCCCGGCAGCCCAAGCAAAACCGGAAACTTCCCTTTTCGTTTTGGCACAGTTAAATAGCCGTGAATAATAACGCTGTCTAATGATCGCATTTCAACAAGGTAACTTCGGCGGTTATTATTTTTGATGGTATCGGGCAACAGGGTCATCTTAAAATCAGGAGGAATCTGCGCAAGTTCTGCACGTGCATCCGCCCAAAATTTATCAAAGCCTGCGGGCTCAGGATATTGTGATTTTATTTCTTCCGGACGTATGCCAAATGCTTTATGCGTTGTATCGTCATAATACGACACATTGATCATAAAATCAATTTTGTAAAACCCGCTTTTCAAGCCGTCAATATTAAAGCTAAAGTTTGACGAGCTTTTTTTAGGCATGTTTACTTTAATAGACTCTTTGCGAAGTTGAACCCCTTGTTTACCAAAAACCACATATGATATTGTACCTTCCTGCGGAACGTTGTAAGTGTTTTTAACTTCGAAATTGTATGATGCGGTTTTATCAAAGATGGCATCTTTACTCTTGGTTGATAACACCGTTGATATTTCTCCGTCATCTGTTTCCTGAGCATAGCAATGCAGTGCAGGCATTATTAAGCCCAGCAACAACGTTAAACTGCACAATATTCTATTCCATTTCATTTTAAAAGTTTGCGCTCTTTAACTACGCTATTTTTGCAGATTCGTTTTCCGGATTACGCGGTTTATTCTTTATTAGAAAATTTGACTTACGTATGTAATGATTTAATGGTTCCTCTATTCTGGTAAACAGTAACATAGAAATGGCGTTTAAAATAATGAAAGCGTAAAGCAAATTAAGCTTATCAAACTCAAACGGCGATCGCCAGTCAACTCCCCACTTGTCATACAACTCAAAAGCTAAATCATTAAGCTTATCAAAACAACCGTGCATAATATTATATAGCCATCCTAAGTGTATCAGGTAAAATATATACGAACTTTTACCCAATAGCTCAACAAATGGCAGCGCCAGAAACTTTTTCAGCACTGTGTTCTCGGTAAGTATTCCGTAAAAGAAGAGCGCAACAGCCAAACACAAAAAGTAATTATTTACAATTATGCCGGTGGTGCTTTGTACGCCTGCTGCCCAGCCTTTTGGAATGGGTTGTAGCGCCATAACAAAAACACATAAGCCCATTAAAATAAGGCCAATGTAGGTGTATGTTACCTTGTTAGTACGCTCAAAACCTTTATTCAATACAAATCGGGCCAACTGTACACCAACAAAAAACTCAAAACAACGCCCGAAGAAAGTAAATAACATTACAAACGGGAAGTTGCCAAAGAAGCCGTGCCAGTTAATACGGCTAAATATTAACGTCATGCCAATAGCGAACAACGTTAACACTATAGGCTGCAGATAAAACTTATTGTATTTTTTAGCAATGAGGAAGATTATTGGAGCCGAAAAGTAAAAGCACTCTTCAACGGTTAACGACCAGCCTTGTGCTATACCCGTATCCCAATACTGGAAAAAGAAACCACGGATAAAGGTGATGTTCATGATCATCAGCCAGATTGGGTTATCGTTGCCTTTGGTAATGCTTTGGTCTTTAGTAATAAAGTAGTATACAAAAGCACAAATGGTAAGCAGAGCGTACATTGGGTAAATACGCGCCACGCGGTTTTTGAGGTATTGCTTAAACCAATCTGTAGTTAAATGGAAGTTTTTGTAATATCTAAAAGTTATTAAAAACCCCGACAGGACGAAGAAAATAGACACCCCAATATGGAACTCGCCTAAAAAACGTTGCACAATGTGGGGAAAAACATCATCAAACACATAATAGTAGTGTGAGATAAAAACCAAATAAGCAGCCAGAGCGCGCACCCCCGTTAGCGCCGGAATATAGTTGGAAAGCGGTTTTTGTGACAACGGATATATATTTTATTTCCTAAAAATAATTTTTATCCATTTAGATGCAAAATGGGTGCCGCTTGTTGAGTTTGCAGTGAGCCGTTAGCAGTAGATTACAGCGTAAGTTAAATTAAGATGCGGTAGATAGTTAAAACAAGTAATTGAAAACTGCTAACTACAAACAGCCAACTAATGATCCCTGCACCACGCCACGCTCCAATATGCGTTGGTCAATACGGTATTGAATTTCTGATTTTTTCAGTTTCCAGTTGGGCGCTATGAGCAGTTCTCGGTCGCTTAAGCCGAAAAGTCGTTGTATCACCACATCCGGCCTGACTAAAGGCAACAGGTCGCATAAAAAATCGGCGTATTCATCCAACTCAAAAAGCTTAAAGGGTTCGCGCTTGTACTTTACCCCCATAACAGATCCTTCAACGATGTGCAGGTGATGGAACTTTACAAATTTTATCTGCGGATGGCGGTTGATCTCGTCGGCATATTTGAGCATCATTTCACGCGTCTCCCAAGGGAAGCCAAAAATGGTATGCACGCAAATATCCAGCTTACTGTTTTCCACCAGTTTAAGGGCATTCAAGAGGTCATCATGCGTACAGCCGCGGTTTATCTGCGCAAGGGTATCATTATAGATCGACTCCATGCCCATCTCCAGGTCAACATCAAAGCGGTCTGTATAGCTTTCTAATAAGGCTATCTTTTCCGCATCAATACAATCCGGGCGGGTACCTACGCTTAAGCCAACAATATCTTCGGTACCGTAGCTCAACGCCTCGTCATACAGCATTTTTAAGTAATGCGCAGGGGCGTACGTATTGGTATTGGGTTGGAAATATATAATAAATTTATCGGCACGGTTGCCTTTGCGCGCCCGCTCCATGCCTTCCTCCACCTGCTGACGCACCGTTGGAGCATTTCGGCTTACTGATGGGGTGAACGAATCAACATTACAATAGGTGCAACCACCATAACCTTTTGAGCCATCGCGATTAGGGCAGGTAAAGCCACCATCAACAATTACTTTGAATACCCGTGCACCTTTGTATTTTTCGCGCAGCCAGGGCCCATAATTATTGTAGCCTTTTTCCCAAACGGCAGGTATAGTGTTAGTTACTTGCATGTGGCTGCAAAGATAAGGTTTAAAATTTTAGAATACCGAACGCCTAATACTGAATATCAAATGATGAAGTAGCGCTTACAATTCCGAATACATGTTAATTTATGATGAATTTTTGCTGCCCGGAGGTTATTGTTTAATCATTTCCACACATTTTTATCATATTTGATGTTATTAACAATCTATACTGAAAATTTTAAGATCACTCATGTCACAACTCGACCCCGCTATTCAGGAAAAAGTAAACGCATGGCTTCAGGGAAGCTATGACGACCAGGTTAAACAACAGATACAAAAATTGATTGACGAGGGTGCTACTACCGAGCTTACCGACGCTTTTTACCGCGACCTTGAGTTTGGCACCGGCGGTTTGCGTGGCACCATGGGTCCGGGTTCAAACCGTGTTAATAAATATACCATTGGCACAGCTACACAGGGTTTAGCTAACTTCCTGTTAAAAACTTATCCTGCCGAGCAAATAAAAGTTGCCATTGCGCACGATAGCCGCAACAACTCTGATGTATTGGCCGGTATTACCGCCGATGTGTTTTCTGCCAACGGCATCCACGTTTACTTTTTCAAAGCCCTGCGCCCTACGCCTGAGCTTTCTTTCGCGGTGCGCCATTTAGGCTGCAAAAGCGGTGTAATGCTTACAGCATCGCACAACCCAAAAGAATATAACGGTTACAAAGCATATGGAGCAGATGGCGGTCAGTTTGTTGCGCCTTATGATAAGGCAGTTATGGCCGAGGTTGCTGCTATTAAAAGCATAGACGAAGTAAAATTTACCCGTAATGATGCTTTGGTGGAAATGATTGGTGAAGACATTGACGAGCTATACCTGAGCAAAATTGCCGAGTTGTCTGTATCGCCTGAAGCCATCAAACGTCAAAAAAACCTTAAAATAGTTTACTCTCCAATACATGGTACAGGTATTACTTTAGTACCACCGGCGTTGAAACGCTTTGGTTTTGAGAATGTAACCATTGTTGAAGAGCAGGCCACTCCTGATGGTAACTTCCCAACGGTTGTTTACCCTAACCCTGAGGAGCATGAGGCGCTTACCCTCGCCCTTAAAAAAGCAGAAGAAGTTGACGCCGACCTGGTAGTGGCAACCGACCCTGATGCCGACCGTGTGGGTATTGCTGTTAAAAACACCGAAGGCAAGTTTATTTTGCTGAACGGTAACCAAACCGGCAGTTTATTAATTAGCTACCTGTTAGAGGCATGGCAGGCTAAAAACAAACTGGATGGCAACCAATACATTGTAAAAACCATTGTAACCACCAACCTGATTGCCGATATAGCTAACGACAAGAACGTTAAATACTACGACACGCTTACCGGCTTTAAATACATTGGCGAGTTAATGACCAAGTTTGAAGGTAAGCAAACCTTTATTGGCGGCGGCGAAGAAAGCTATGGCTACCTGATTGGTGAGTTGGTGCGCGATAAGGATGCCATTGTATCGGCAGCATTTATCGCGGAGATGACCGCGTATTATAAGGACCAGGGCAGCAGCTTGTTTGAGGCCTTGCTTGACCTATATATCAAATACGGTTTCTACAAGGAAAAGCTGATCTCTATTACCAAAAAAGGTAAAACCGGCGCCGAAGAAATTAAGGCTATGATGGAGCAGTACCGCACCAACACACCTGCAACGTTAGGTGGCTCAAAAGTAGTTACCTTAAAAGATTACGAACTGCAAACCGAAACCGATCTGGCTACCGGCTCAACCAAGCCTATTGAACTGCCAAAAAGCGATGTATTGCAATTCATTACTGAGGATGGCACCATTATTTCAGCCCGCCCATCAGGTACCGAGCCTAAAATAAAATTCTATTGCTCGGCAAAAGGTAAGCTGGCCTCGAAAGAGGCTTTTGCTGAAACCGACAAGCAAATGGAAGCTAAAATAGAAGCGATAATGAAAGATCTGGGTGTTTAAATTCGCCTTACTTTGATATTGGAGATCCCCGGTTGTAAAGGCAATCGGGGATTTTTTGTGTGCTCAAGTAAAAGAGTCGGGTAATGGCGTGCCGAAAAACCGAGCCATGGGTAAAGGCCTGAGCGGGGAGGGTTTTTTCGGCTTGATTTTTTGGTTACTTTTATCAAGAAAAAAGTAACTAGGCCCCCGCGGCTATGAGCGGTAATGAAGCGAAAAGCTAAGCGATTGGCAGAAAGGCTTACTATTGCCCATCCGGTGTTGCACCCTCATATTGTCCTAACGTCTTTTTAAGCTGGTCTTTTATTTGCTTCACCAAAATACGCGGACCAAGCACCCTCAGCTTTGCGCCAAACCCTAACAGTTCCCGCTCCAGTTCAAAGTTCATGATCACCCTGATGCTGAATATCTTTCCTGTAGCATCTTCGCTTAAAAGTTTTTGTGTATGATGTAATGGCTTTGTTATAACATATGGCGCGTTGGCGCTGTCTATCCAAAAAACCACCTCTACATCGCGCTGTTTGGGCGATTTGGTTACGCCTATCACATTACTATAATAGGCCGCCAGGTCAATGTCTTTATTTTCAATATAATCTTCGTTATCATCGGTAATGGCCTGAATCCGGTCCAATGCCAGGTTGAGTAAGAGGTTATTTCTTTGGTGGGTTCTGCCCAACACAAACCAACGGTTGCGGTACTCCTTTAACAAATACGGACTAAAACAAAAGGCGCTTGCCTCCCGCGCCTTAAACGACTGATAAGTAATGCAGATGGTTTTTTTAGCAACAATGGCTTTGCGTATCACCTCTATATATTCCAGTCCCTTAAGGTTATCGTTCTTTTCAAAATCAATAACCGGGGTGCTGTGTGTTTTTTGGGTATAGATCTTGTCCTCCAGTTTGCTCACCATTTCATTGAGGTCGGCAAAGTGGTTAAAGCCTTTAAACTGCTGCAGCAGGTTGGCCACCTCACCCAAAACTTGCATATCCTGGTCGTTAAGCGGAATATTGGTAATGCTGTAGTTTTTATCGCTGTAGGTATAGTACTTTTTATCCACCACAACAATGGGCGCTTCATAACCCAGTTTGTTGCTGCGCATCATCTCTATATCGCCCTGAATGGTTCTGCGGCTCACACCTGTATCGATACCTTGAAACTCATATAAAGCATCTGCACAAGCATCTATCAGATCATCCAGCGTCCACTTACGGCGACGGTTTTGCAGGCAGCTATCAATGGTACGGTAGCGGATGAGGGCATTTCGGTTAACAGGCATGGGTTGAAGTCGGATTTCGGATGTTCGATTTCGGATTTGTTTTGATGCGATTTAGCTTGAATCTTATAATCTGTTAATCGTGCAAATCATAGTTCAGGCAAAAATTAAAAATTATTTTCTACTACGCAAATACATTGCGCAGTTGCTATGTTTCTTTGTGGTGTTGAAAGTTTAGCCGCCGGCATTACTCACCCGGTCGACGCTGCGCTGGACCACCCTCTCTTCGCCTTTGGCGAAAAGAGGGTAAAACAAAACTACTACCCCCTCTCTACGCAAGCGTAGAGAGGGGTGACGAGCGAAGCAACGTCGGGGTGAGTTTAACGGAATGATTTAATTTAAGAAAATGAGAAAAGTAAATAACAACAGCTCCCTTCAAGAGGCCGGTGAGCCAAAAGAAAAGATCAGCAATGCCGAGTTAGGACAACTCGGTATTGACGATCTGGAAATACTGGTCAACTTTAGTCGCGTTGCTAATGGTTTGCTTAAACACCGCGTAATGGACAAAACCCAGATATTGGCCAATTTAGAGGCCCTGATTGACGACCCGATGCCTTACGCCCTTAAAAAAGGCGGCAAGTTTAAAAACCTGGCCGAGGATGTTATTGCCCTGCGTAAAGAAGGCAAGTTTGTTAAACAGCAACGCAACACTTTCGAGTTGAAAAAGGAAGTAGCCAATTTCCCGGTATGGGGATTGGAACACATTGAGGTTGGCGCGCTGGCGCAGATGAAAACCGCCATACAATTGCCCATAGCGGTTGCCGGCGCGCTTATGCCCGATGCACACCAGGGTTACGGCTTGCCCATAGGCGGGGTACTGGCCACAACCGCCAACACCATTATTCCGTTTGCTGTGGGGGTGGATATTGCCTGCCGTATGTGCCTGAGCATTTTTGATCTGCCTGCCCAAGCGGTTGATACCGAGACCGACAAGCTGAAAACCATACTGGTTGACAACACCTACTTTGGTATGGGTTGCGCCACTAAAAGTTACTTTGACAGCTCGTTGTTTGATAGCAGAGCATGGGGCGAAACCAAAGTGATTCGTAGTTTAAAAGATAAAGCTTACGCGCAGTTAGGTACCAGCGGCACCGGCAACCACTTTGTGGAGTGGGGTGAATTAACAATAGCCGAAGGCGCTTTAGACGGCATACCTGCGGGTAGCTACCTGGCCTTATTGTCGCACTCCGGCTCACGTGGGTTTGGTGGGGCCGTGGCCGACTATTACAGCAAAATTGCCATGACCAAAACCAAACTGCCTGCCGAAGCCAAGCATTTGGCCTGGTTAGATCTGGATAAAGACGAAGGGCAGGAATACTGGATCGCCATGAACCTGGCCGGCGAATACGCCAGCGCCAACCACCACGAGATACATAACAAAATTGCCCGTGCGTTGGGGGTTAAACCGCTTACGCGTATTGAGAACCACCACAACTTTGCCTGGAAGGAACAACTGGCCGATGGTACCGAAGTAATGGTGCACCGTAAGGGCGCTACGCCTGCCGGCGAGGGCGTGCTGGGTATTATACCGGGCAGCATGAGCACGCCGGGCTTTGTGGTGCGCGGTAAAGGTAACGTTACCAGCATTAACAGTGCAAGCCACGGCGCGGGCCGTTTAATGAGCCGCAGCGCCGCCTTTAAAACTTTAGACAGAGCCGCCATTGCCGCCAACCTGTTAGATAAACGCATTACCTTAATGGGTAGCGATGTTGACGAGGCCCCAATGGCCTACAAAGACATACACACCGTTATGGCCGCGCAGCATGACCTGGTAGATGTACTGGCGAAGTTTGAACCAAGGATTGTGAGGATGGCGGACCCGAGGGAGAAGCCGGAGGATTAGGCCTCCGGTTTTGTAGTTCAAATAATACTTTAAACAATAAAAAAACTTTCAATGAAAAGCAATTATCTTAAAAAACACATTGAAGCATTTTTTACCGAATCGACGGCGATCAATGCCAATCTGCAAATCATTAATAATTTTTTTACAGAGAGGAGCAATCAACTTAAAAACACGTTTCCCATTTCCGGTTATGATTTATATTCAATGATGACAAACTATCGTGACCTTGCGCAGTTGGAAGGCGGTAACAATTTATATGACACAGGGAATAGCTATGTGCTAAATACTGACAATCTGGAAGAAGAAACATCAAGGTTATTAAGTTATGTATCCTCTCTTACATTATCGCAAGTTTTAGAAGTTTTTGAGAGTTACCTAAAAAATATCTTAGCAGAATTAGCGGTGCAAAACAATGAATTATTACGAGTGCTAAAAATAGATGCAGAGGAAGCGAAATTCAATACGATCAGAGGCTCTCTTTTCAAAATTCAAGACTCAAATAATAAGGGATTTATAAAAATTCTTAGGAAAATTTCTCCCTTCTTTAAAAAACATGAGCGTAACAATATTTGGGGATATAACATAAGTTCTTGGTTTAACCTTATGGTAAAGTTGAGACATATTGTTATTCACGGTAGACAAAACGTAAGTGAAACCCTTAAGTTACGTTTATCCACTGGCGAGGACGGAAAGTTATTCAAAAGACATTTTACTATAAAGAACAATAAATTAATAATAACTCCATACGAAGCTGATAACGTTATTAGCCATTTATATGAATATGCTCATTTGATTTATAAAGGTCTTACAATCGATTTCGGATTAGAAATGGATTGTAATTTTTGTCCAGTTAATCCAGACTTTTCATCTCTGATCAAACAGAAAAAACTATAGTAAGAAATTTTAATAAAACCTTATGAACAGCTTAAAAGAATTTATTTTCATTGGTGAGATTACCCTGCAAGCTAAAATTGCACAAAGAGCGGCTGAACGTTTGAGAGCAACACACAACAAACGTGACAATCTCGAAACGTGGTGCTCAATTCAATCTATTCTTGTTGCAGCAGGAAATGTATCAAAAATTCTTTGGCCTAATAAGGCGTATAAAGCACGAGGTGAAAGTTTAAGGAAATTTCTTGGGATTGACGAAAGCAATCCTCTTTCAAGCCGTAAGTTCCGGAACCATTTCGAGCATTATGATGAGCGTATTGAAGAATACTTTAAGAATCATTCTGGAGGTGTATATACCGATATGGCAATGAACCCATCATTTAACAGCGGCATCTTTGGCAATGAACCCTTGGAGACTCATAGGGGCTACAATTCTTTTAACAATACATTAGTATTTCGGGGTGAAACGTTTGACTTAGATGCAGTATTGACAGCACTTAACGATATACTTAATAAATGCAAGCCATACTCGCTTATTTAGTTTTTTTTTACAGCCTAACGCTGTCACACGCGTGCAGCGTTTGACATACCCTTCACAACAGCCTTGCAAGTTGGTCCGGGATCGCTACGCACGCGTGTCGCGTGTCTTTCGGAACACTCTCATCTAAAGCTGATGCGTTTCGTATAATTGATGAAGCCAGAAGTCTATTTTCCTTTCTTATGTTCGTGTGGCTTTAATGATGGTGTATTACCAGGCGTTTCTTTATTATCACGTTGACGTTGATCCGGCTTTCCTGTAGATTTAGCGATTCTTTTTGGACCTGGTTTAATTCCCATATTTTCTGATTTAATATTTTAATACAATATACTGATAACTATCGAAATAGGGATTGTATTTCTTTTCAACATTTTAACATAGAAAGTATCCCATTAGTCCGCATGTTCCACTCGAGACTTAAACTGCCACCGACTTAAGAATCCGCTCAGCACTTAGTGTACCCAACCCTGTCCCATCTGGTGGACCAAAAACGGCGAAAAGCCCTCAAAAACATAACAAGTTGATTACTATTTAATTAGCTTCACTTTCAACTTAATTTTACTTACTTAAAAGTAGTACCATTTGCATCGCGAAAAAAACATTGGTATTGATTATCAAACAAGTACGGATTTGCGAAAACACCATAACGCGCATTTATCTGGTACACCTTAGTGTAACACATTTACCACTCCTTAAACAACGCAACAAGCCGACGTTAATTCAACTCATGCTTTTTAAACTGATTAGGACTAATGCCTACCTCTTTTTTAAACAGTCGTGAAAAATAGGGCAGGTTCTCAAAGCCTAAAGCGTAGGCTATTTCGGCAATGGATTGATCTGCGGTTTTGAGCAGATGCTTGGCTTCGGTTATCAGGTTAATGTGTATCAGCTCAATGGCGGTTTTGCCGGTTTCCTGTTTCAGCATATCGCTTAAATACCTGGGCGATACATTGAGCTTGTCGGCCATAAAGTTAACCGTTGGTAAGCCCTGTTGCTGCAAGCCGCCTTTTTCAAAATAATCGGTAAGCGCCTTGGTAAACTTTGATGTTGTTTTGCCCGATAGTTCGGTGCGGTTAATGAACTGCCGCTTGTAAAACCGTTGCGCGTATTTCAGTATGGAATCAATATGCGTTAGCATAATATCGCGGCTATATTCATCCGGATTATTGTTGTACTCGGTTTCTATTTTGCGGTACAGGTCCCATACTATTTCTTCCTCACGTGGCGACAGGTGCAGGGCCTCGTTGGTTTCGTAATCAAAATAGGTGTACTTTTTTATATCCTGATGCAGCGGGCTTCCGTTAAGAAAATCCTCATGTACATAAATTAAAAAGCCATCCTCTTCAAAAGAAAGGTCCTTAAACTCAATTACCTGCCTCGGCTTAAAAAAATACATGGAGCCATTCTCTTGATCGTACTTGGTACGGCCATACATTATAATCCCCGACTGAAGCTTTTTGAATCCTATCAGGTAAAAATCGCCGGTAAACTCACGTGCGCCTAATGAGCAGGAGTTGTTGCATTTATGCAAACTTATCAGCGGATTCTCGGGCGGTGCAAGGCCATATTCGCGGTGCATCTCGCTTATACTTTTAAAGTGCTTCATAACCTACAAATTACAACAATAGCACGCTGATTGTCAACGCGCTATTGTCAGTTCAAATACATTTAATTATTAGTGCCCGTGTGCGGCAGCGGCAACGTCTTTCCATTCTTCCCAGGTAGCTAATTTATCGGCATATACCTGTTTAACCCAAGGATAGGCTACCTTACCCAAAAACAGACGCAACGGAGGGTTCTCGCTGTCAACCAGTTTTAAAACGGCATCAACAGTAGCATCGGGGTTGCCCCAGCTATCGTCAGACAATCCTTCGCGGAAAGCTGCCTTAACACCATCATAGGCAGGAATGGCTTCTGTTTGTGATGCTGACGGACCAGCCCATTCTGTACTAAAGCCGTTTGGCTCTATCAATGATACCTTTATGCCGAAACCTTTAACCTCTGCAGCCAGTGTTTCGCTCAGGCCCTCAACCGCAAATTTTGATGCGTTGTAAATACCTAAGGTTGGCAAGGTGGTTATACCCAACACGCTTGATACCTGTATAATGTGCCCGTGACCCTGCTCACGCATAACCGGCAATACCGCTTGTGTTACCCATAACAAACCAAACACGTTGGTTTCAAACTGCTCGCGGGCCTGCTGCTCGGTGGTTTCTTCAATGGTGCCGAACAAGCCGTAGCCTGCATTATTAATGAGCACATCAATTGAGCCGAATTTTGCTTTAGCCTGTTGTACAGCGGCAACGCCATCGGCTTTGTTATTTACATCTAACTGGATGGGCAATACGGCATCGCCATACTTTTCTGTCAGATCATTTAATGATGCTATGTTTCTGGCGGTTGCTACTACATTGTCACCGCGTTTTAAAAATGCTTCTGCCCAAATTTTACCAAATCCGCGAGAAGCTCCTGTTATAAAAATTGTTTTTGCCATTGTTTTATTTCTTAATTGCTGAAACAAATGTACAGGGCCCCAACCGGGTAGATTTATACAAAAGTGGGTATTAATGATACGTTTTGCAGATGGGGGTGGAATTGTGTAATGTCATTGTCACATAGCTCAATTGTCATGTTGAGTGATAACGAAACATCCTATACGCTTTGCTAACTAAGCGAACGGCATAGCATAGTTGTATAAGATTCTTCCCTATGGTCAGAATGACAAACTATCTATTAAAATATTGATGCGATGGGGTGGGTTAGTATCGTCCCACCATCGTCTTACTACCTTTAACCGTGGAACATGAGACAAGCGGTACACCAAAATCAAATGACTATTGACCAATGACGAATGACCAGCGAAAAAAATGTATTTTTAGACCATGCATCATGCCGTTATCCAATACTCGTGTTTACTGGTTATAATTTTATTTGTGGTAATGCTGGCCCAGAAAATAAAGGTGGCCTATCCTATACTACTCGTACTTGTTGGTTTGCCGCTTGGCTTTGTGCCTTTCCTTCGCGGTATTGAAATTGAACCCGACCTTATCTTTGTTATCTTTCTGCCACCCTTGCTTTATGAGGCTGCATGGAACACCTCATGGAAGGATTTTTGGAAGTGGCGACGTGTTATATCCAGCTTCGCGTTCCCGGTGGTTATTATTACTTCGTGTGTGGTGGCTTATGTATCAAACGCCATTATACCGGGTTTCACTTTGGCTACCGGCTTTTTACTGGGTGGTATTGTTTCTCCTCCCGATGCGGTTTCTGCAAGTTCTATTTTAAAAACTGTTAAGGTACCCAAGCGCTTTGTAACTATTGTTGAGGGCGAAAGTTTATTGAATGATGCATCCAGTTTGGTGGTGTTCCGCTTTGCTTTAGCGGCTATATTAACAGGCTCATTTGTTTTTACAGATGCTGCAACCAACTTTGTGCTGGTAATTGTAATGGGCGTTGCCATAGGCATAGGCGTTGCATTGCTGTTTTATTCCATGCATCGCTGGCTACCCACATCAGCCAATACCGACGTAGTGCTTACCTTCATCAGTCCTTACGTTATGTATATAGCTGCCGAGAGCTTCCATTTTTCGGGCGTATTGGCGGTAGTGAGTGGCGGCTTGTTTTTGTCGGCAAGGCGGTTTCAGTTCTTATCCTATCACAGCAGGTTACAGGCGGTTAGCGTTTGGCAGGCTGTTTCTTTTCTGCTGAATGGTATTGTTTTTATGCTGATAGGGCTGGAGTTCCCGGTAGTGATCAAAAACCTTGGCGACGATGGTTTGAAACTGGCTATTAACTACAGCCTCATTATAACAGGTGTTTTAATTGTTGCCCGGTTTATCTGCTCATACGCAGCATCGGTTATTACGGTGATAATGAGCAAAATTATAACCGTAGCCGATGCGAGTCCGGGATGGAGAGGACCAACCCTATTAGGATGGACGGGCATGCGCGGAGTAGTATCTTTAGCCGCGGCTTTGAGTATTCCGCTAACACTTAAAGCGGGTGTAGCTTTCCCTAACCGGGATATGATATTGTTCATCACCTTTAATGTGATACTGATAACCTTGGTTGTACAAGGGCTTACGCTGCCAAAAGTTGTTCAATTAGTAAACATGCCCGACCCAGACCTATCTGTACCGTTAGAGCGCCAACGCCAATTGGTACGTAAAAAGCTGGCGCATCTATCGCTTAATATATTAGATGAGCACTATAATAATGTTTGCAAAAATAACGGCATGGTGCGCAGTTTGGTTATGCGCTACAACGCCGAAATGCAGTTGTTAAAAGATTGGGACAAGGATGATAACCACGATCGTGAAAAGTTTTTTTATGATGATTACCTCAAAATAATGGCCCACCTGCTAAAAGAGCAGCGCAAACTATTGCATACCCTCAACAAAAAGGAGGAGATAAGTGATGAACTGGTAAAGCACCAGTTTGAGTTGCTTGACCTGGAAGAAGAAAAGCTGCATCAGCATTTTGAAGCTGCTAAAGAGTAGTAAAGAGGAAGATAAGCCTGTATTATGACACAGGCTTATTTTTATCGTCTTCTTCTTTGTCTTTTTTCTCGTAGGATGGCGTTTCAGGTAGATCTGTTAACGGATCAGCCTCTGCTTTTTCTTCTGCCGATGCATGGGGCAATTCGGCTATTGGTCGAGTTTCCTCTTCTGCAGGAGCAGGCTCGGCTTTTTTAAATCCAAAAAACTTCTTAATGGCCGAAAATGCAGCAACAGCGCCAATTGCAATCAATTTCCAAAACTTTAACAGCAGGGCGAAAAAGCCAACCTTAGCCAATATCTTACCTGCAACCAATCCGCCAAGTGTCCATGCGGCAACATTGTCAATGCTTGAATCAAACTCGTTGTATTTATTTCCGTCAGAGAATGCAACACTGTTCAAAACCGGCGGAATGCTGGCCTTTACCGGTGGCAGCTCCTGCATGGTTGCTATGGCATTCAATATCAGTACACCTTTGCGCCCAAGCACCCGCACGTTGTAATTAAGAGTGTTGATACTGTCATTGCCAAATTTTATTTCTTTAGCCCAATGTAAAATGTGGCGGTCCTTATCATAATATGGTTTGGAGGCCCAGCCCACCATTTCAATAGATGAATAGCCCTGTTTTTCGCGTTCCGGACTTTCTTCTTTGGCCTCTTTCTTCATATTCTCCATCAGCTCATCATAGTCTATATCATCCGCGTCATTATCCTTAACATAACCAATCGCATCGTACTCAATGTTAAATACGTAGCTTCCTTCGCTTAAAATGCCTTGATTTTCGGGTAGAAGAAACCCTAAAGATTTGCTGGTACCTTTTGGATTACCCCAAACATCTGTTAGCACTTTTTCCGCTTGAATTGAATCCAGGTATTTAAAACCCGGAGGCACGTTAATAACCGCAATGCCATTACCTATTTTAATAGCGCCATGCTGATAGGTAAACTGAGATTCGATAGCTTTAATTTGACGGGCTACACTGTCAACCTGCGCCATAGAGGTTAACACATACAGAGAGAAAACTGTGATGAGGATAAAGATTTTTTTCATGCGATAAGTTTAAGGTTATCCGGGTTAAAGATAACAACAGCATGCATATCTAAAAAACAGAAGTGTTTTTATTTAACAGCTAATCGCACAAAGTAAATAAGCCCGAAGCAGCGTGCTTTTGGCTGCTTCAGGCTTATTGTTTACACTCCTTCCGGCTGCATTTGTGTAGCTATGGCCATTCTGTTCCACGCGTTTATGGCCATTATGGCAACTATAATTTTTGCTACGCCTTCTTCACCAAATGCTGATATGGCTTTTTCATATGTTTCGTTACTAACCCCATGCTGGTGTATTAATGTAACTTCCTCGGTAAGGGCAAGCAGGGCGCGTTCTTCTTCGGTATAAAGTCCGTTTACCTCACGCCAGGCGTTAAGCAGGTATATGCGTTGTTCTGTTTCGCCATTCTTGCGTGCATCGGCAGTATGCATGTTTATACAAAAGGCACAACCGTTTATTTGTGACGCCCTGATCTTAATTAGTTCTCTGTGTGTGGCAGAAAGTCCTGATGTTCTCACATAGTTTTCTAACGGAAACATTGCTTTGTAGGCTTCGGGCTGTAATTGCTGGATGTTGATTCTGTTGCTCATGGTTATGTGTTTTTTTTGTTGAGACAAACATACCATGCCACATCCGGGCAAAAATTAAACTGGTTTAAGAAATGGCGCGGACTAATGTTTTTTCTTCCTGATCTCGCTCAAATACTCCGGCGTTAGCCCTAAATAAGAGGCCAGCATGTATTGCGGTACCCGTTGTACAAAATCAGGAAACGAGGCGCTGAACTGCATATAAGCTTCTTCCTTAGAAAAATCATGCAGGTATTTAACCCGCATTTGCATAGCCGCAAATCCGCGTTGCATCATCAGCCGGAAGTACCTCTCCATTTTAGGCACCTGTTGCAATAACTCTTCCTGTTTGGCAAAGTCAAGAGTCGCTACATGCGTATCCTCAACCGCCTGAATAAAAAAAGGCGAGGGTTTCTGCATCATCAAACTCATATGGTCGGCCAGCCACCAGTTCTCTAAAGCAAACTGGGTTATTTGCTCGGTTCCTTTCTCAGTTATATAATACATCCGCAAACAGCCTTTTTCAACAAAGTAATTGCTTTTACATATCTGCCCTTCGGTTAACAGCCATGCCTTCTTTTTAAGCGTAATAATTTTGAAGTGCTTTTGTATTTCATGCTCCTCGTCAGAACTTAAAACAATAAATTTCTTTATGTGAGCAATTAATGCATCCATCGTTACTCAGCACGTGGTTTAGCAGGTTCGTCTTCTCCTTCATCTTCCCAATCAGTGTCGTCATCATCTTTACGTGATAAAAACAAAAACACCAACGCTGCTATTTGCAACACTTCAATAAATATCAGTAACGCGAATATACTCGGGTTATCTTTCCACGGCGTTTTAAGCAGTGTTATGAACGCTGGTAAATTGTAAAGCTCCCAGGCTAAGAGCAACCACTTTAACCATTTTATGCCTGCTCTTATTAAATAAGCAGCTATCAGCATAAATGCAATCATTAACATCTCAGGTACCATAGCGGTTACATCTGCTAAAAAATAAGCCAACACGGTTAACAGCGCAGATGCACGGTATAAATTGGATGCTATTCGTAAATAGGGATGCAATGGTTTCATTTAGTTATTGACAGGACAGCTAAGGTAATAAAACAAGGCCATTGCTATAAATACTTTTTAATTGCTGATTTTTGAACCGATGGAAAACTTCGCTATAAAAATTGAAGAACAACAACTGGAAGCAATTTTACAACCAGGTGCAGCTGCACAATTCCTTTCCACTTTATTTCAACCGGCAACAGTTAATTACCAGTTGCTGGTTTATGAGTTACAACGGGAATTCAGACAGTGGGGCTCTCCCGATATAAAAAAATTTAGTTTTGACCGGGTGGTTTTTGACCCTGTTATGCAAAAGGGCAGCTTTAGAATTCTGCTTAATGTAAGTTTTACCTTTAGTTGTGAAGACAGCGTTACCGAGAAAAAAGATCAAACCTCCGAATGGACCTTTGCTATTGATAGCGCTAATAAAGTTTTGCGTTTTTATAGCTCACCATTTGCAGAGAGCCGCTCAACAGCTGATGAGTTTTAAGTTAGAGATCTCCTTAATTTTATTGCGAATCATAAAGCATTTTATGGACAGAGAACGGCAATTAAATGTTATTTCGCCATTTAGCTAATTGCTGAACAATATTTTCTGTAGATGCATCAAACCTGATAAAGGCTTTATCCTCCGGATGCTCTTTATAAAGTTTGATATAAGTTTCGATGAAGGAAAGCAGGTCTTGGGTTAGCTCGTCGGCAATAGCCTTCTTACCCATGTATTGGCTTATCTTTTTGCTCATTTCATAACCTACGTAATAAGATGTTTCATCAAACGCAGTGCTAAAGCCGATGTTGTACAACGCACCATACAATCGGGAAGCAGAATCGGTATAGCATTTATAAGCGAGCGCTTCAAACAAAGCAAAGTTTTCCCTTTTACGCCCCGCATTTTTATCATACTCGGCAATCTGGGTTTTTGAAAATGGCGCAACGGATTTCATGCCTGTGAAATCACCTACGAGGCTGGCTGTGCCTTCAGACCACAAGTTATAGAGCATAGCGTAAGTAGCTTTTACATGATAAGCCATGGCCGTTTTACTTACATTTCTTGAGGCTTGCCCGGCAGCCTGTATACTATGATAAAGCTCGTGCGCTACTAACAACTTCAGCCCATCATAATCGTCTCCAATTTTTTGTAGAGCCACGTTAAAGGTCATTCCATCGCCTTGGGTAAAGCCCAACGATCCTCCACCTATTAAGAAACACGCTTTTATATTTGCATTGACCTGATCAGAGGTGTAAGCTTCGATCTTAAGCTTAATATCATTAATAAAGGCATCCGGCGATGCCGACAGTTTGTTGAGCAACAGGTTTATTGCCTTTAGGTTGTTTTTAACCTCTTTCCAGTTGTAAGGATCATTGCCTTTAACGGTTCCTGTCTCAATCACTTCGCGAAGGGTAGACTTGAAAACGCTGACATCAGCACCACTATAGCCTTTTACCTTTTCTATCAATTGCTTGCTACCATAAACGTTTGCGGCTTTATCAAGCTCAGCTGCTGTAACACTTTTTTTTGCTAATAATACCGAAATCAACCGCGCACTTTCAAAATCAATGGAAACATTTAGTTTTTCCGGAGGTGTATATGCAGAAACGCTAAGGCAAAAAAATATTGAGAAGACGAATAACGTAAGTTTAGCGACCATAAAAAACGAGAGAATTATTGAGTCTTTATACAAAGAAAGGGAAAAAACTTAGCTGAGTCAATCTTAAATGCTTAACGCAATCATTAAATGGAAGCATGATGGGCGCGGTTATCCCATTCATTAAAAAAGGCTTTACAATTGATGTAAAGCCTTTTTGTAATTAAGTGGAGAATATCGGAGTCGAACCGATGACCTCTTGCATGCCATGCAAGCGCTCTAGCCAGCTGAGCTAATCCCCCGTTGTTAGGATGGCAAATGTAGCAAAAAGATAAACAATAACAACAGTGTGTATTAACTTACCGTTTAAGCTGTTTTTTGTTAACAAAAAAGCTTAAACACCGTATAAACGCAGTTGAATATTAGTATTTATATAATAGTTGATATGTTACTGATATAGTGTTTGGTTTACGGCTGCGCATAACTTATTTTAGCTGTAATTTTTAACAAACATCCTTATTGCGGACTTGCATCTGTTAAAGATGAGTTAAATGTTAGTTAGTTGCTATGAAGCGCATTTTTTTCCTGTTTTCTTTAATAATAATAGCCGCTAACTGCTTTGCACAAAGCCTTGATGGAAGCATTACCCCATCAAGTCCAGCCATCTGTTCGGGCGCAGCTGTTACTTTAACCGCAAATGGATCTGGCGGTACGCCCGGCTATACTTATTTTTGGATAACAACAGGCGAGAGCGGACAAAGTATAGCTGTTACCACCGCGCGTACTTATACCGTACGAATAACCGATAATGCTAATAACACAAAAGAAGTAAGCATAAATATTGCCGCCAACCCAACACCGGCTGCACCCACCGCCAGCAATACCAGCGGGGTAGTTTGCTACAATTCTACGGCCCGCCTTGAGACAACGGCGCCTGCAGGTGCAACATTTAATTGGTACAAAGAAAGACAGGGGGGCGTTCCGGTAGGTAGTGGAACGGTATTTAACACGCCACCGGTAACTGCATCAACCATATATTATGTTGAGGCCGAAGTGAATGGTTGTATAAGTGCCAGAACAGGGGTAACCGTACAGCTTGCCGCAAACCCGTTCTCGCCGGGAGCGGTTATATGCGCAAACACCTCAACAACACTAACTGCTGTAGGATCAGCTGACTATGACTGGTGGGATTCTGAAACCGGTGGCATTAAATTAGCCTCCGGCAATAAGTTTACAACACCAATTTTAAATACCACAACCACCTATTACCTGGAAGGTATCACCTCATCTGGCTGTTCAACCGCACGGGTTGCAGTAACCGTTAATGTTACACAGGCTCCTGCTGCACCAACGGTATCTGCACAGCCAATCTGCGCTAATTCAAGGGCTACGTTACAAGCCACCGGGCCTAATGGTGTATTATTTGACTGGTACGATGTTGAAGTAGGTGGAGATCCGCTTATTACAAGTCCAGACTTTACTACACCCATATTAAATGCGAATAAGCAATACTGGGTTCAGGCGCGTATAAATGATTGTTTAAGTCCGCGCACTTTAGTTACCGTTGTTGTTAACAGCGTACCATCTGCTCCGCAAGCGGCAAGCGACGGGCCTGTTTGCATAAACTCTCCAGCCACATTGCGGGTATCAAATCCTTCGGCAAATACCACATATGAATGGTTTTCGTCAGCAGCGCTAAATAATATATTAGGAACAGGAGACGTGTTTACAACACCTAATATATCAGAAAACACTACCTTTTATGTCAGGGCTTTTAACGCTTCCTGTTATAGTGATGCGGTATCTGTAGCCGTTACCGTATTACCGGTTGTACCTAAGCCGGTCATTTCGGGCACAACGCTTATTTGCGCGGAAAGCATTGCTGTTTTAAATATCAATCAGCCTAACGCCAATTATACCTATGAGTGGGTTGACGCTCAAAATACACAGCCTCCGTTTACAGGTACCACTTTTCAAACACCAATTCTTAACAGCAATACAACTTACTATGTTAGAGCCATATCAGGCGGCTGTGCCAGCGACCCTGTTGCAATAACCATTAGTTTGCTTCCTTTGCCGCCTAAACCTACAGTTACGCCGGTTGCCGCAATTTGCTATAACACAACCGCAACACTTGTGGCTGATAACGGCACACAATACAGATGGTATACCGCTCAAACAGGGAGTACACCTATTTCTACTGATAAGGTTTATACCACTGCTGCATTAACAAATACCACAACTTTTTACGTTTCTAATAAAGTTGATGGATGTGAAAGCGAAAGAACTGCCATTACCGTTACGGTTAATGCTGCAACACCACCGCCTACAATAGATAATCCCGGCCCTGCTATTTGCGTTGGAACAACGGTTGTTTTAAAAGCGCATTCTGCTGCAGGCACCAAAATACAATGGTTTTCTGTACCTACAGGCGGCAATATGGAGTTCGAGGGCGCAAATTACGCTGTTACACCAGATGTAACAACTACCTATTACGCACAAGTAGTTAGCGGAACCTGCATCAGCGACCGTACACCCGTTACAGTTCAGGTGTTACCTTACAATAACTTGCAGTTTCAATACAGCGCAGGTACCTATTGCTTGTCTGCCGGGAACCAAACACCAACAATTTATGTTGCTGGTGGAACGTTTACGGGCAGCGCGGGCCTTGTAATTAACCCAACCACCGGTACAATAAATATAGCAGCATCTGGCCTGGGCAGATTTAACGTATCTTACAAAACCAATAACGGAAGTTGCGATGTTATAACCTACGCTGAAATAGTTATAACGCCATCTGCAAATGCCGAATTTAGTTATGCTAACACCGTATATTGCCAAAGCGGCACTAACCCAAAGCCGCAATATAAGCCAACATCAAGTGGCGGAGTTTTCTCTGCCAGCCCGTCGGGCCTGTCTCTTAATTCAAGCACAGGCGAGATCAATCTGGCACAAAGCCAACCTGGAACCTATACTGTTACCAACTTTGTAAATTTAGTAAGTTGCGGAAGCCAGGATACAAAAACTTTTACGGTTGAGGTTAGGGCCAGCGTTGTTGCGTATGCCGGAGCCGACCGTTACGCGCGCAAAGGGCAGGCAGTTACATTATCAGGAACGCTTTCCCGTTCAACAAATGTATTATGGTCAACAACCAATGGGCAAGGCGTTATCACCAATGCTACCAGCCTGACCAATGCTTCTTACATGCCATCTCCAACCGATGGCGCTGTAACATTTATCTTAACCGCATTTGATACCGGCGCCTGCGGTAATCAGAGTGTGCGTGTAACTATAACCTTTATTAACACGCCGGCCAGCCCCACAACTACTACTGACACTGTTTGCGTTGGTAATCCGGCTACGCTGACGGCATTTGCCCAAAACGCCAACAGCTACAGATGGTATGACGCGGCAACAGGAGGTACGCTGTTACATACCGGAGCTAATTACCGTACCAGCCCATTAACTAACCTTGGCATTTCTAAGTTTTGGGTAGAGGCGCTAACCAACGGTATTTCCGGCCCACGTTCAGAAGTTGATGTTTTGGTTGAGAGTATTCCAACTGCTCCACAGGTTAGCGGAGTAACCAACATTTGCGAAGGCGTGCCGGCCGAACTTACGGCTGCAAGCCCTAACGCAATTAAATATACATGGTTTAATGCTGATATGTTTCCGGTTGCTGTAGGTAATAAGTTAACTATACCTGTATTTACCAATACGAGTTATTTTGTGCAGGCCGAAGCGCGAGATTGTGTAAGCCCGCTAACCGAAGTTAAGCTATTTGTTGTGCCTACACCACGTATAACGAGCAAAAAAACAGACGAGATTTGCAGCGGCAGTAATGTAAATTACACCATACAGGCCGATCTTTCCGGAACAACCTTTACATGGAGCCGCGCAGCTTCTGCAGCTATTAACAATAACCAACCATCTTCAGGATCGGGAAGTGTAATAAGCGAGATCCTTACAAGTTCTTCGCCATCTACACAAACCGTTATTTATGTAATTACACCTGTTTCAACTAACGGATGCAACGGAACCCCTTTCAACTACACTGTAACCGTCTACCCAGCGGCCGAACTAACCAGCCCTAAACAAGCCAGTGTTTGTAACGAAAACCCACTTAACTATCTGGCTACTTTCAACCCGGCTGTTACAGATTTTAGCTGGAGCCGCGATGTTGTTACAGGTATAGATGCCCGCGCTGTAGCCAATCAAACATCACGCAACATTAGGGAGGCGCTTACTAACACAACAAACGCACCTATTGTGGTTCCGTACCATTTTGAGTTTACCACAGCAAACGGATGCAAAAGCACTTTTGATCTCCCGGTAACCGTTAATCCGGTAGTAACGGTTACGAGCAAAAACTTTGATCCGGCTTGTTCAAACGAGGCTTTTTCTTATCAGATTACCTCTAATGTTACCGGCGCTACATTTAACTGGTTTCGCAACGCGGTTGGAAACAATCCACAAAGATTTGTAAGCGGCGTAACATCTATAAACGAGACTCTGGTGAACAATTCAGATCAGCCGTTGGATGTTTACTACCTTATAACTCCCGTATACAATGGTTGTGAGAGCAAGCCGTTTGAATATCACGTTATATTTAATGCACAGCCATTGCAGCCTCAAATAAATGCGTCACCGCAGGTTTGCGAAGGCAATACACTAACGTTACAAACCATACCGGTTGCTGGCGCTACCTATACATGGACACTACCCGATGGCACAACAGCAACAACCCAAACGCCCGTTTATAATATAACCAATGTCACGCTTGCCAATTCGGGCACATACGCTTTGGTTGTTACCGTTAATGGCTGTTCAAGTATTTCACGCTCTACCAATGTTACCGTAATTAACAAACCTTTAGCCAATGCAGGCCCAAACCAAACCGTTTGTCCAACTGCTACTGTGGTTCAATTAGATGGTGATGTTAGAAGAAATGTAACCCAACAACCTATTGCAGGCGTATGGAGTGGAGGCACAGGTAGTTTCTCATCTACAAATGACCCTAAAGCAAAGTATTTTCCATCTCAGCAAGACAGAAATAGCGGTTCTGTTACACTGACTTTAACTTCGGCAAGTGCCGGTGATTGTACAGAGGCTGTTTCTCAGGTGGTTATCACTTTCGCGCTTATACCTGCTGCAGATGCCGGTCCTGATCAAAATGTTTGTGACGACGAAACTAACGTGGCGCTTTCAGGCTCTATACTTCCAGGCAAAGGTACTGCTGCATGGACAACAACCGGAACGGGCACTTTTGATAACGCCAATCAAGCGGCAACCATTTATCATCCTTCATTGGCTGACGTTAGTGCAGGTTTAGTTATTTTAAAACTGAAGGCTACAGGAGCCGGCGCATGCGACCAACCGGAAGATGAGATCAAGATCTCTTTTGTTTTACCACCTACTGCCAAAGCCGATTCTCGTACAGTAAGGTATGTATCAAAAGGAGGAACCATTACACTCAACCCTGTTGTAAGCGATGAGAATGTAACTTATAAATGGAGCCCTATGTTGGGGTTGAGTGATGCCACAATTAAAAACCCAGTAGTAACAGGAGGCGAAACAGATATAACCTATACTTTAGTAATAACAAGTGCCTTGGGCTGCAAAAGCGACCCTACCAGCATTTTAGTTAAAGTGGCGCCGGAAATAAAGCCGCCAAATACATTTACACCCAATGCGGATGGCCGCAATGACCAATGGCTTATTGAAGGTATTGAAGCTTACAAGCAGGCAGATGTACGCATTTATAGCAGGCAGGGGCAGCAGCTTTATTACTCAATAGGCTATGCCAAACCATGGGATGGAACCAGCAATGGTAAGCCTGTTCCGTTTGGCACATACTACTACATTATTGATGTGCGTGAATTTGGAATTAAGCTAACGGGATATGTTTCAGTAATAAGGTAGTTGACCCGCATCAAACACGTTACAGCGCAATTCAACAATCAATTTATAACAGATTATTTGTTGCCGATGTTCGCTAAGCGCATAACATGTGAATGTTTGTAAACACAAACCGGTGTAACTCTGAATCAGCTATGTATATAAGATAATTGGCTTTTAGGTACCTTTTAAGCTTTAAGGTTAATCAGCCCACTTATTCATGGATCTGTCTCTGCATTTACCTTTTAAAAAACTTATAAAACAAGTAAGGCCCCTGATGGGCAGGGACCTTTACTAAACCAATTATAAACCTAAATTATGAGAAGACTCTTTATATGTTAACCTTTCGGCTGCTATTATCGTTGTTTGATGGTGTAAAGGTAACACTATGTTTCAATATGTGCAAATTTTTTTTTGAAATTTTTTTGTCAAATTGGTGTCATAGCCTATCATATTCGCAAATCATGCCGTCAAACGTTAACAATATGTTAAATTTTTACGTCTAAAAACCATTTATGAACATTTTTTATTCAAATCTTTTAAAAAAATATTTTTTTGGTATTTTTTCACCCTTCGCAAACGTATTTCAAAATAAATTCTTTTAAAAACGGTCTTCTTATTGAACTTTTCTATACTTTTTTTACGTTTTTTACTCGTTTTTAGCGCGTTTTCGGCAAATTTTTACTTATAACTTCTTTCCAAAATTTTTCTGTAGTAGTATTTTTAAATCGTGTTTTTTCAAAACATACCTTTGCAAAGCGCAAAAAATTCTCATACACTACAAATTAAATGACAAATAGTCCCGAACGCCCATCAACGCTTACGCCATTCACGCTTTGGGTAATGACCATTACCACCGGATTAGTTATCGCCAACATTTATTATAATCAACCGTTGTTGGATGATATTGCCAAAACCTTCGGTGTAACCAGCGCAAAAGCCGGCCAGGTGGCCATGCTCACACAAATAGGCTACGCGTTAGGAATTTTTTTGGTAGTGCCCATGGCTGATATGCTTAACCGCAAGCGCATGATGATCATTGATTTTGGTTTTATGGTAATAGCCTTATTGCTTACCGCCATTGCACCTAATATTAATGCCTTGATTATTGCCAGTTTTTTTATTGGGGTATCATCCATTATTCCGCAATTTATGCTACCCATGGCAGCGCACCTGGCACAGGCCCATGAGCGGGGTAAAACCATCGGCTTCGTACAAACAGGTTTGCTGATAGGTATTTTGCTATCAAGAACACTGAGCGGTTTTATTGCCGCACATTACGGTTGGCGCAGTGTGTTTTATATTGCCGCGGCATTAATGCTGGTAATGTGGGGATTGGTTTATCGCCTGTTGCCCGAGGTACAGCCAACTTATAAAGGAACTTACAAGAGCCTTATGCTTTCAATAACCGGCCTCATTAAAGATAACCGGCATTTACGCCTGGCGGCTTTAAGGGGTGCCTCATGCTTCGCCTGTTTCAGCGCTTTCTGGAGCACTATTGCATTCCTGGTAAAACAAAACTTTAATATGGGTAGTGATGTAGCCGGCTTGTTTGGTTTGGCCGGGGCCTTTGGCGCACTTGCGGTAAGTAGGGTAGGCCGCCTGACCGATAAGGTGAACCCATACAAACTTGCTACTTATACTATCGCAATCCTTTTACTGTCGTTCGTAGTATATTATTTCTCAGGCTATAGTTTAGTCGGAATGGTAGTGGGCGTAATTTTAATGGATATGGGGCTGCAGGCAACCCATTTGTGTAACCAGGCTATTATTTTCGCCAACAACGCTGCTGCTCGTAACCGTATCAATACGGTATACATGGTGTCCTATTTTGGCGGCGGTGCTATCGGAACTTTTTTCGGCACCCAGCTCTGGTACCGCTACCAGTGGACAGGTGTATGCATTTTAGGCATAGCGGTATCTGCATTGACCCTTATATTACACCTCAATAATCAGGAAACACTACAGCCTGATAGCACAACTGTATAGTGATGCCTACTTTGTACAACATTGCTGTTCTGTTTTTCAATACAACGTTTTAAAAAAGTTCTAATTTTTTTAAAATAATTTAATGGGTTGATTCACAGCATGTTTAAATTGTTTTGACAGTTGTTTTGACATGTGTTAATATGTTTCTACCCTCTTCTTAAATACTTTTTGGCACTCTATTGGAAATAGATTGATCAAACAGCAATAAAACCAAAAATGGTAGTTAGAGCAAAAAATACCGTAACAGAAGAGAAGGAGTGGGAAAACCCACAAACTCCTGAAAAACCTTCAGACGACCGTGAAAAAGAGCAACTGATACGTCAGTACAAAGAGGCTAAGCGTTTAAAAGATAATTTATCAGATAACGATGAGCCAACCAAAGAAGAGACAAAAAATTAAGGTAAAACTTTTAAAAATATTTATCATGAAAAACAGGAAACCAGCCATCAGCAAATTAGTTGCAAGCTTTGACAACGAATTGAGAGCTATTTTAATGAGCGATCTAAGAGCTAAAAAAGGAACACGTAATGTATTCATGAAAGCTATTTGGACAGAAAGATTATCTGTTGCTTAATTTACTATTTACCCTACATCAACCTACATATGAAAACTAACAACAAACCCGCTACCAGCAAATTACTAAAACGTTTTGATAACGAATTAATGCAACTGTTAATGGAAGATCTGAAAGTTTTCCGCAATAAAAACACCCATCGCAACAACCAGCCGGTTATACAAAAAGCCGCCTGATCAACATATATACATCTACCTATAAAAATCTATCTATTCTACCCTATGAAAAAGCAGCAAAGCTCCCCGGTTTTCCGGAGAGCTTTGTTGTTTTATGCCGTCTTGAATCCGGCATCTTTCGGTGCAACAGTATTCTTGTATAAATAGCGCCACTGCAATGCACCTATTAATACCGCTATTATACCCTGTACTGCTACGGTATTTTGCGTACCTATCCATTTTGAAAGCGCACCAATAAGCAACCCTCCTAATGGCTGCATACCAAATATTGCCAGCGCGTAAAAACTAATTACCCTGCCTCGGATTTTTTGATCAACCGTTGTTTGGATCAAAGTATTGCTTACCGTAGCCTGAGACATCATACCGAAGCCTGCAATGGCAACAAACAGCAAAGCAAGCGGATAATAAACTTCATGTGAGAACAACAACAATCCCGCTCCGAAAACTACCGTATTAACAGCCAGTATTTTTTTCAGGTCGATGCCCGACGGTACCGAAGCCAGGAATATAGCACATGAAAGTGCCCCCAGGCCAATAAAACTATCAATAATACCAAAGGTTGCGGCCGATCCCTTAAACACGTCTCGGGCATAAAATGGGATGAGCGTGGTGTAAGGCATTACGGTTAAACTAATAAGCGAAAGTAAAATTAAAATGTGCTTGATAGCGGGCGTACGTTTTATGTAAGCCAAGCCTTCCTTTAGTTCAACAAAAACGTTTTTATTAGTTTTTTCAGGATGGTACTCAGGCAATTTAAGCATCAGCAGCGACCCTATCACCGCAATAAAACTGAGGGCATTTAAAACGAAACAAGCTTCTTCACCTAAGCGCTCTAACACAATACCTGCAATAGCAGGTCCTATTAAACGGGAAAGGTTAACCATTGATGAATTTAGAGCAAGCGCGTTAGGCAGATCTTTCTTGTCTTCTACCATTTCGTAAACCAGGGCCTGCCTCGCAGGAACATCAAAAGCGTTTATAATGCCCAACATAACGCTCAAGGCCAACATCTGCCAAACCTGTACATCGCCAATTAAAATAACAGCTGCCAGTAACACCGCCTGCACCATTGATGCAACCTGTGTGGTGAGTAATACCTTATAACGGTTGTACCTGTCGGCAACCACGCCGCCAAATAAAGAGAGTACAAATGATGGGAAAAGGCTAGCAAACAGGGAAACGCCCAACATAAACGTTGAATGCGTAAGCGTATAAATAACCCAGCTTACCGCTGTTTTTTGCATCCATGTTCCAATAAGTGAAACAGACTGCCCTATAAAATATAACCGGTAGTTTTTGCTTTTAAAAGCCCTGAAAGTACTCATCTCTTTTCCATCTCTCCTTTTGTTTTTTACGCTGATGATACAGCGTTGCGGCAAGCCGCTATTTATTCAAATTCAATTATTTTTTCTAATGGCACTATTATTTGTTTCAGCATTTCCTGTTCATGCCGGGTGCAGGTTGCTTCAATGGCTTGCGCCAGCCATTTATCGCGCTCGCTGCGTACTTGTTTCAGCACTTCCTCGCCTTGTTCTGATAGGGTAATGATGGCTTTCCGCTTATCTGTTTCAGATACCGAGCGGTTGATATAGCCCAGTTCCAGTAAGTGAGCTAATATTTGCGACATGGATTGATTGGTGATCTTTTCCATTGCAGCCAACTCGGTAGGTTGCAAAGCGGTATTTTGCTGTAAAAGCACTAATGTTGATCGTTCAGTTAATGAAAGCTGCTGGCCAGTGGCCGATTCTTTCCTGAGCTTTTTTATCAGCCGTGTTAACACCGTTCTTAATTCAGTAACATATTGCAATTGTGTAGCTTCCATTTAATAAGTAAAACTAATAAGTTTACCTTACAAATATAGCGCAAGTATTTTTCGTTTCTATCAGCGTTATGTAATCTTATTGCGCAAGAGTTTCGGGTATTTAACCCATGCTTAACCAAAAGCCTCTATAAAACCCCGCATTGTAAAAATGTTACCGTTTTAATACCTGTTTATTTAGTTAAAGCGTTTTTTTATAGATATTAATTAATATTTTAGCTTACCCTTATTAATAACCTGTTGCCTAATAAATTAGATTTTTAGATTTAGTTTAATTGTTGGTATTTAAAACGTTTCGCCATGAACAACCACGGAAACTATGAGTTGCTGATTGAAAAGATCAACACCTTTATAAAAAGGTATTACCTTAACAGTTTGTTAAGGGGCTTAATATTTTTGGGTGCCGGTGTGTTTTCCGCATATATTGTTATTACCCTGTCTGAATATTTTGGCAATTTTGATTCAACTTTCCGCACGGTTCTGTTTTATGGCTTTATTTTACTGAATCTGGGTTTAGTTGCCTGGCTGGTTATTCCACCTTTAATGGCCTGGCTTAAACTGGGTAAAACGTTAACGCATGATCAGGCGGCAGATATTATAGGTAAACATTTTAATGATGTTAATGATAAATTGCTAAATACACTCCAATTAAAAAAACTTTCTGCCGAAGATGGCCGGCACCGCGATCTGATCGAGGCCAGCATTGATCAGAAAATCGAAAACCTGCGCCCCATACGTTTTCCGTCGGCTATAAATCTGCGCGAAAACCGCCGTTATTTAAAATGGGTGCTTGTACCTGCAGCAGTTATTATTGTATTAGCTTTTGCAGCACCATCTATGCTTACTGAGAGCACCAAAAGATTGATCCGTCATGATGAATATTTTGCACCGGTGGCTCCTTTTAAATTTGTAGTGTTGAATAAAACGCTATCTGTTGTTCAGGGAGATGACCTTAATCTTGAATTAAAACTGGAAGGCGATAAATTTCCTGCTGATGTTTATATCGAAATGGAAAATAACACTTTCAAATTGGATAAAGAAAGTGTGAGCCGTTTTAAATACCAGTTTAGCAATGTGCAGGAAAGCACCAAATTCCGTTTGGTGGGTAATGGCTTTAACTCTGTTCCGTACGAGGTTAAAGTAAATCCGCGCCCGGCTTTATTGCACTTTGATGTTGTGCTGACTTACCCGGCTTATCTGAAAAAACAACAGGAAACGCTATCAAATGCGGGAGACATTACTGTACCCGAAGGAACCACAGTTACCTGGAAATTTCACACCCGCAATGCAACAGGAGTAGCTTTTAGCCTGGGCGAAAAGCACGAAATGCTGCGTCCTTCAGGTAATGATCTGTTTAGTCACAGCGAACGTATTCTGTCAAATACCATATACAAGCTAAATCCGGTTAACCAGGTAGTAAATACCACAGATTCTGCCGCTTACCGCATCAGCGCAATTGCAGATGAAGCACCTGCAATTGATGTGATGGAACGCCCGGATTCGGTAAGTATGAAAGCGTTCTACTTCACAGGTAAGATTCAAGACGACCACGGGTTTTCAGGCTTGACATTCCACTACAAGATCAGTCCGGGTGGTAGCAAGGCTAACGAGAAAAGTTTTGTTAAACCGGTTAAGGCAGATCTGGGCATTAACATATCAGACTTTTTTTACTACTGGAACCTGAAAGAATTGGGTATTAAACCCGGCGATCAGGTTAGTTACTTTTTTGAGGTTGCTGATAACGATGGCGTTAACGGACCGAAAAAGGTACAATCGCCTGAAAGAAGTATCAACGTGCCTGATGCTGCCCAATTAGAGCAGCAGCTAAATGCAGGTACAGAGCAGGTGCGTAAAAACATACAGGCTGCCGCTAAAATGGCCGAGGAGATTGAGCGCGAATCGCAAAAAATGAACGAGATGCTGCTCAGCAAAAATTCATTATCATTTGATGAGCAAAAGCAGTTAGATGCCTTGATGCAGAAAAGGCGCGAGTTGGATGACTTGGTTAAACAAATTCAGGCCGACAACAAAAAGAACATGTATAACAGACGCGAAAATCAGCAGCAAAACGGGCAACTGGCCGAGGAGCAAAAGCAAATAGAAAAACTGTTAGACAATGTATTGGACCCAAAAACACGCGAGTTATTAGATAAGCTACAGGAACTGGCCCAGAATAATCAGAAACAAGGCACACGAGATCAGCTGCAAAAAATGCAGATGGATAACCGTACGCTTAAACGCGAGTTTAACCGTTTGAACGAATTGTATAAAAAAATGGCCTTTGACCAAAAGGTTAACCAAAATATTAACAAGCTGAACCAATTGGCTGAGAAACAGGAAAAACTGGCTGATGAAACCAAAAAGCCTGTTGATCCGAAAGCACAGGAACAACAAAAAGCGCAGGACGATAAAGCTCGTCAGGATGCGATGAAACAAGCGGCCGAACAGTTGAAAAAAGCGCTACTGGATGCCCAAAAACAGGCGGCTGAACTGGAAAAAATAAACGACCAGAAACAAGGTCAGAACCAGGCCCAGCAGGAAGCACAAAAACAAACTGAAGATCAGTTGAAAAAAGCCTTGCAGGATGCTCAAAAGCAAGCCGACGAGTTGCAAAAGAAAGCGCAGCAGCAGGCTCAACAGCAAGCTCAGAACCAACAACAAAAGGCGCAGCAGGATGCCGCGCAAAAACAAGCGGCTGAGCAGTTAAAGAAAGACCTGCAAAACGCGCAAAAGCAAACAGACGAAGTTCAAAAGCAGGCCGAACAACAAGGCCAGCAACAACAAAATCAGCAGCAAAAAGCACAGAACGACGCGCAAAAAGATGCTGCCGATAAACTGGAAAAAGCTATTCAGGAAGCACAGAAACAAGCCGAGGAGTTACAAAAACAACAACAAGGGCAGGATCAAAACGACCAGAAAAGCAGCGGCGATCAGCAAACTAAAGATCAACAGCAAAGCGGCGCTGAACAACAGAAAAGCGCCCAGGAACAGAAGCAACAGGATAAGCTGAATGAAGAGTTTAAAGACATTAAGAAAGATCTGGAAGAATTAGCCAAAGAGGCTGAGAAAATTCAAAGCAGGCAGGATTTTGAAAATCCTAAAAACGAGCAGGAGAGCATTCAGGATAAAATGGAGCAAAGCTCACAGCAGTTACAAAAAAGCAATCGCTCCAAAGCTTCTCAATCTCAGCAGCAGGCTGCTCAGCAAATGAAGCAAATGGCACAAAAAATGCAACAGCAGCAGCAACAGGAAGAAGAGGAGGAAAATAGCGTTAATATGAAGCAAATTCGGGAGTTGCTGAAAAGTTTAGTGAACAGTTCGTTTAGGCAGGAAAAAGTGATGGAACAGCTAAAAAGCACCAGTACTTTAGATCCTAACTATGTAACTTTGGCGCAAACGCAAAAAAATATTAAAGACAACCTTAAAACCGCCGAGGATAGCTTATACGCCATAAGTAAACGTGTGCCTCAAATTGAGGCTACCGTTAACCGTGAAATATCAGCTATTAACGAAAGAATAGACCAGGCTTTGGAAAGTTTAGGCGACAGGCGTACAGCTGAAGCTAACCGCAGTCAGCAATATGCCATGACAGCTATGAACAACCTGGCCCTGATGCTGAGTGATGCACTTAACAATATGCAAGCGCAGATGAATAACCAGCAGCAGTCTAATTCACAATCGCGCAAGCAGTCAAGGAGTCAGCGTATGCAGCAATTAAGCAGGCAGCAACAGCAACTTAACCAGAACATGCAGCGCGCCCGCGAACAAATGCAGCAACAACAACAACAACAACAGCAGCAAGGCAATCGTAGTCAGCAACAGCAGCAGCAACAACAAATGCGAGGCATGAGCGAACAACTGGCCCGTATGGCGCGTGAACAGCAGATGATAAGACAGGCGATGCAGCAGTTAAATAATGAGGACAGAAAAGATGGCGGAACCGGAATAAAGGATCTGGATAAAATTTCGCAGCAAATGGAACAAACTGAGAACGATATCGTAAACAGGAGAATAACAGAGGAGGCATTGAAGCGCCAGGAGCAGATACGTATACGTATGCTGGAGGCTGAAAAGGCGGCTCAGGAGCAGGAACAAGAGCAGCAGCGCGAGGGCCATGCCGGTAAAGACATGCCTCCCGGTTATATAAAAGCATTGCAGGATTATCAACAGGTTAAAGAAAAGCAAACCGAACAGATAAGAACTGTTCCGCCTGCCCTTAACCTTTATTACAAAAAGAAAATTAAGACATACTTTGATCAACTTAACATTAAATAATATGCAGGTCAGCACACAGCCTACCGAATTGTATACCTTACAACTTCCGTCAAAGCTGGAGAGCATAACGCAGTTGGAAAACCTGGTTGAGGAGATTGCCGACAGGTTTCAGATAAGTGAAGATACTTTTGCTAACATGATGACATGTCTTAATGAAATAGCAACAAACGCCATTATTCACGGCAATAAATTGGATCCTAATAAAAAGGTGATCATTAATGCCGAGGTAGACGGTAAAAAGGCTGTTTGGACGGTAACTGATGAAGGTGAAGGTTTTGACTACGTTAACCTGGCCGATCCAACCGCACCGGAGAATCTGGAAAATCTGGCTGGCAGAGGTGTATTTATTGTTAAACACCTGGCGGACCAATGCGCGTTCAACGCTAAGGGTAACGAGGTAGAACTGCTATTTAAAATATAATGCCGGCTATCCATTTTTTTGAAGAAGACATTGCCTATAAAGTAAAGAACAAGATCAAAGTAAGGCAGTGGGTAACCGCTGCTATTGTTGAAGAGGGCTTTAAATTACAGGAGCTTAACTATATTCTTTGTTCGGACGAATACCTGTTGAAGATCAACCAGGAGTATTTGGATCATGACACTTATACGGATATCATCACCTTTGATAATTCTGAAGAAGAAGGCAAAATAACCGGCGATATATTTATTTCCATTCCCCGCATTATTGAAAACGCAGGTAAGTTTGGCGTAAGCGAAGCAGATGAGTTACACCGTGTTATAATACATGGGGCCTTACATTTATTGGGGTATACCGATAAAGATGTATCAAGTAAACAAAATATGACACAAAAAGAAGATTATTATTTGGGCAAACGCGCTTTTAATAATTAATTTTACGCTGATAAACGCTTTATTATCAACCTATTTTAAAAATATACTAAAATGAAATTCTTAGCATTCCTGTTCGCGTTCATGTTTCTGGCTGCACCAGCGTCGGTATATGATTTTAAGTTAAAAACGATTGATGGCGACAACTTCTCGTTAGCCAAGTATAAAGGCAAAAAAATACTGATAGTCAATACAGCTTCTAAATGTGGCTATACACCACAGTACACAGATCTGCAAAAGTTATCAGAGCTATATAAAGACAAATTAGTAGTGGTTGGTTTTCCTGCCAACAACTTTGCTAACCAGGAGCCGGGTACTGCAGCTGATATTAAAGCTTGCACAGCAAAACACAACGTAACTTTCACTATTACAGAGAAAGTTAGTGTTAAAGGTGATGATATATCTCCTTTGTTTAAATATCTGACAGAAACAGAGAATCCTGATTTTACAGGTGAAATAAAATGGAACTTTGAGAAGTTTTTGTTAGACGAGAACGGCAAATTAATACACCGCTACCGCTCTGCTACAAAACCGCTTGATCCGGTTATTACTTCAAAAATATAAGCTGCGACACATAAAAAAGCCTTCCTGAAAATCAGGAAGGCTTTTTTATGCCATATACTTGCGTTTACATTGGCACGTCCATCAGCAATAAACGAGCGCCCTCTGTTACGTTAATTTTTACCGCATCGGTATCATATACTCCTAAGGCATCCTTTTGGCTTAAAACCTGTTCATTTATCTTCACAGCGCCTTCTAAAACAAATATGTATACACCATTTTCCTTACGTGTAATTGCATATTCAATTTGTTGGCCGGCACCAAAGCTGCCCATTGAAAAAGTGGCATCCTGATGTATCCATAATGCATCGCCATTTTTATCAGGCGATACAAGGGTGGTAAACTCGTTCTGATTGAACTGATCGCTAAAATTCTTTTGATCATATCTTGGCGTAACGTTTTGCTCGCGTGGAAACAGCCAGATTTGCAGTGTATTAGCACTTTCTGTTTCAGAATGGTTAAACTCTGAATGATACACACCAGTACCTGCAGACATTACCTGAACCTCGCCTGCATGAATTACACCTGTATTACCCATGCTATCCTTATGCTCTAAAGCGCCGGATAGGGGAATGGTTATGATCTCCATATTATCATGCGGGTGAGAGCCAAAACCCATGCCGCCTTCTATTATATCGTCATTTAAAACGCGTAAAGCGCCAAACTGAATCTTCTTTGGATCATAAAACGACGCAAAACTGAAAGAAAAATTTGCTTTTAACCAGCCGTGGTCGTTTTTGCCACGGCCACTTTCAGGATAGAAAATTGTTTTCATTATAACTCCTTTTTATATGTTTAAACATACAATATTTATTCCAATTATTTTATATGTATTTTTGTGCCCAAATGCCTGAAAATATGACTAAAACGGCAATTATTGTAGGTGCAAGCGGACTTATTGGCAGTAAGCTGCTTAATTTGCTGTTGCATAACAGCGAATACGAAAAAGTAATTAGCCTGGGCAGAAAGAAGTTGAAAACAAAACATCGCAAACTGCAACAGGAAATTATTGATTTTGAAAATGCGGAAACCTTCAACACATTTATTGAAGGCGATGCTTTTTTCTGCTGCTTAGGGACTACCCAAAAACAAACGCCTAATAAAGACGACTATTATAAAATAGATCATGACTATCCTGTTAGCATGGCTACAGTAGCTGCAACAAGCGGTGTAAATCAGTTTCATTTTATTTCTGCAATAGGAGCTAATGCCTCTTCGGGAAATTTCTATTTAAAAACAAAGGGAGAGACTGAACTTGACTTAAGGAAAGCCGGATTAAATAGTTTATTCATTTATCAGCCCTCGCTGCTAACCGGCCGAAAAAAAGGCAAACGAATAGGGGAGCGCATTGGTGCAGTTATCATGAAGTTGATCAATCCGCTTTTAATCGGAGGATTAAAAAAATACAGGAGCATTGCTGCGCTAACCGTAGCTAAAGCAATGTTCAATCAATCACTAAAAGAAAAGAAAGGTGTGTCTGTGTACACTACCGAACAAATAAAGGAACGCGCGTGAGCACTTATATCTCTGCCGAGAATCTCGGCCATTCATTTCATGATAACTGGTTATTTAAAAACCAAACAATTGGCATTAACCGTGGCAGGCGTGTAGCACTGGTAGGCATTAATGGTGCCGGCAAATCAACATTATTAAAATTACTGGCAGGTCAGTTTTTGCCTACTGAAGGCAAGGTAGTACAGACTAAAGACCTGCGCATGGGTTACCTGGAGCAGGATCCGCATTTTAAAAATGCAGTCACTATTAGTGATTATATTTTCCATGCAGACAATGTGCAGCAGCAAGCCATACGCAAGTACGAGGAGTTGCTGGAAAACGACCCGAACAATACCGACGCTTTAAATAAAGTAATGGAGGAGTTAAGTGAGGTAGATGCCTGGGAATATGAATATAAGATCAAAACCATTTTAGGGCGTTTAGATATTCATCACTTAAATCAAAGCATTGCTACGTTATCAGGAGGGCAGAAAAAGCGTTTGGCGCTGGCTAAACTGCTTATTGAAGATCCGGAACTTTATATTTTGGATGAACCTACCAACCACCTGGATATTGATACCATTGAATGGCTGGAGAAACTATTGACAGAAGGCTCTAAAACAATAATCATGGTTACACACGACAGATACTTTCTGGATAACGTATGTAATGAGATATTGGAGTTGGACCGTGGTAGAATAATTCCTTATGTAGGCAATTATGGTTATTATTTAGAACGTAAAGCAGAACGGGAGGCAGCAGATGAAGCAAGCTTTCAAAAGAATAGTAACCTGTTACGTAAAGAATTGGAGTGGATGCGACGCCAGCCTAAAGCGCGCGGTACAAAGTCAAAAGCACGTATTGACGCTTTTTACGAGTTAGAGGAGAAAACAAAAAACAGGGGAGCTAAGCAAAACGTAGAGTTAAGCGTAAAAACGGCCAGGCAGGGTAATAAAATTATGGAACTGCATGGTATAAGTAAAGCATTTAGCGGCAACACCTTCACCAATAACTTTAGCTACGTATTTAAAAAAGGCGATAGAATAGGATTAGCAGGTAAAAACGGTAGCGGTAAATCAACTTTATTAAACATGATCACCGGAACCATAAAGCCTGATAGCGGCCATATACAAGCCGGTGAAACCACGGTAATAGGTTATTTCCATCAATCGGGCATTAAGTTTAAAGAAGACGACAGGGTTATAGATGTTGTAAAAAACGTAGCTGAGTTTATTACCATGGCTGATGGTAAAACTATTTCAGCTTCGGCTTTACTAACCTTATTTTTATTTCCACCTGCCAAACAGTATGGTTTTATATCCAAGTTAAGCGGCGGTGAAAAGAAACGTTTGCAGTTAATGCATATTCTGATGAAGAATCCAAACTTTCTGATCCTGGATGAGCCTACAAACGATCTGGATATTGACACGCTTAACGTACTGGAAGAGTTTTTAACTAACTACCCGGGTGTTTTAATGATCGTATCGCACGACAGGTATTTATTAGATAAACTTACCGATCAATTATTCATTGTGGAAGATGGCGGTAATGTCCGCATATATAATGGCAACTATTCCTCTTTCCGTGTAGAATTAGAAGAACAAAAGCAAAATGTAAAGAAGGAAAGCGTACCAGCGCCAGCTGTTTCGGCAACACCTGTTAAAGCTAAGCTAAGCTATAAAGACCAAAAGGAATTAGATAACTTAAACGTTGAAATTCCGGCCTTAGAGCAAGAAATAAAAGGCTTAAATGAGCGTTTGTATTCGGGCGTTAGTAACAGCGAAGCAGTTGAAATCAACACTAAAATTTCTCAACTTGACAATATGTTGGAAGAGAAAACCATGCGTTGGTTAGAGTTATCAGAATAATAAACCACTGTTCCACGTGGAACAGTAAATATAAATAACATGATGTGTTCCACGTGGAACATGGAGGTATAAATGTTTAAGAAGTACGACGTAGTTGTAGTAGGCGCAGGGCACGCTGGCTGCGAAGCAGCGGCAGCAGCGGCTAACATGGGCTCATCAGTTTTATTGATAACCATGAATATGGGTGTAATAGCTCAGATGAGCTGCAACCCAGCAATGGGTGGGGTAGCCAAGGGTCAGATAGTGCGCGAAATTGATGCGATGGGTGGTTATTCAGGAATTATAACTGATAAAACATCTATCCAATTCAGAATGCTGAATCTGTCAAAAGGGCCGGCTATGTGGAGTCCACGCGCTCAAAGCGACCGCATGCGTTTTGCTGAAGAATGGCGCCTGGCTTTGGAGAGAACACCAAACGTTGATTTTTGGCAGGACACAGTTAACGAAGTTTTGGTAACTAATAACACTGTAAGGGGTGTAAAAACATCTCTGGGAATAGAGATAGAGTGCCGGGCGGTTGTGTTAACTAATGGAACGTTTCTAAATGGCATAATTCATATCGGCGAGAAAAGATTTGGCGGAGGAAGAACAGGGGAGAAGGCTGCAACAGGCTTAACAGAGCAACTAATAGCTGTAGGCTTTGAATCTGGCAGAATGAAAACAGGCACCCCCCCACGTATTGATGGTAGAAGCCTGAACTATGCTGTTATGGAAGAACAGCGGGGTGATGAAGTAAGGGGCAGATTTTCATATACCGATGTTGAGCAAATACAGGAACAACGCTGTTGCTGGATAACGTACACCAATACCAAAGTGCACGAAACCTTAAAAGAGGGCTTTGAAAAATCACCAATGTTTACAGGCCGGATAAAAGGCTTGGGTCCGCGCTATTGCCCATCTATTGAAGACAAGATCAACCGCTTTGCAGAACGCGACAGACATCAGATATTTGTAGAACCTGAAGGTTTGAATACCGTTGAGATCTATGTAAATGGATTTTCAACATCACTTCCGGAAGATGTACAGTATAAAGCATTAACACAAATACCGGGTTTTGAAAATGCCAAAATGTTCCGTCCGGGTTATGCCATAGAGTATGATTACTTTCCACCTACTCAATTAGGCTTAACCTTAGAGACTAAATTGGTAAGTAACCTGTACTTCGCGGGCCAGATAAATGGTACAACAGGTTACGAAGAAGCGGCATCACAAGGATTTATTGCGGGTATAAACGCTCACCTTAAAATAAATGATAAGCATGAGCTTATAATGAAACGATCAGAATCATACATAGGTGTATTGATAGACGACTTGGTAACTAAAGGTACAGAAGAACCGTACAGAATGTTTACTTCAAGAGCTGAGCATAGACTATTACTAAGACAAGATAATGCTGATATCCGCTTAAGTCCGATAGGCCATGAGTTAGGTTTGATCAGCGATGAACGTTTAGAAAAAGTAAACAAAAAAATAGCCGACTCAGACGCAATAGTAGCGTTTGCCAAATCTCGTACCATTGTGCCCGGTAGTGTGAATACCTTATTGGATGAATTAGGTACAAGTAATATCAATCAAAATGTAAAGCTATTCAATTTGATCAGCCGCCCGCAGGTATCTATCAATGATCTGAGAAGAACTGATGATTCGTTAAATGAGCTACTCAATAATTATGACAAAGAAACTATTGAGCAGGCTGAAATAAAAATCAAATACGAGAGTTATTTTGAAAAGGAACTGGAGATTGTTGCCAAGATGAAAAAGATGGAAGATAAAGAGATCAATCCTGATTTTGATTATCATCAACTGGTATCACTTTCAAAAGAGGCGCGGGAAAAACTAATGCGGATTAAACCGCGAACTTTAGGACAGGCCTCCCGCATTTCGGGTGTTTCGCCATCAGATATATCAGTTTTGATGGTGCATATTAGAAATTAATGGATAAACCATTGTAAATCAAATATTTATAAAATATCGTTTATAAACCATTTTCTCTGAATTTTAGTGATAACCTTCATGAAAAGTAAAAAGTGGCTCATATAGCTTAAAAATAATGTCAAACGCAAAATCACAATTTTTCGGACTTTTTAAGCCTTTAATTTTGGCATTATTCGCACTTTCGGGTTGCGCGGTTCAACAAAAGCCGCAAGGCGGCCCTCGCGATAAGGAAGCGCCCAAATTATTGCTGGCCGTACCGAAAGATCAAACCAGAAATTTTACCGGTAAAAAAATTGAACTGACTTTTGACGAATATTTTAAGCTTAATAATCAATACCAGGAAATAAGTATCTCGCCCGCTCAGGAGCGATTGCCGGAGTTCACGGTGAAACAGAAAACGCTGCAGATAGAATTGAAGGACACGCTTCAGAAAAATACAACTTACGTTATTAATTTTGGTAAAGCCATTGTTGACGTTAACGAAGGAAACCAGGTAAAAAATTTTACTTATGTTTTTTCTACGGGACCATCAATAGATTCATTAACTATAAGCGGTAACGTTTTCAATGCCATTACCCAAACTATAGAAAAGGAAGCTACAGTGATGCTGTTCAACCTTCAGCAGGATTCGCTACTGTTTGGGAAAAAGAAACCTGCTTTGTTTACTACAACTGACACTGCAGGCAACTTTAAATTCAGTAACCTTAAAGCAGACAACTACCGGATATACGCTTTAAAAGAACAAAGTGGCGATAAGATCTATAACAACGATGGCGAGCTGGTTGCATTTAAGGCTAATCCTATCAGGCTAACCAAAGATACTACAGGCATTAAGCTTACCTTATTTAAAGAGGTTCCTGATAAATTGCGCTACCCTAACAGGGCTTTTGATCCTGCCGGTGCTATGTTTGTTAGCACCAACAGGCCATTGAATCGTCCATCCGTAAAGATCCTATCCCCGGAAGCTCTGGATGTGCAGAAAGTGGTTGAAATCAATAAAACAGCTGATTCGATCCATGTATATTCGAAAAACATGGATTTTGACTCACTGAAATTAGCTTTATATGAGGCCGGTAAACCTTTTGATACCTTAACTTTCAAGAAAGGAAGAAAAGAGACGTATCAAAGAAACTTTACTTTGGGATATAACATTACTCCAAACGGTACAATTAAGCCTGGCACCGACTTAATTATAACCGGCAACATGCCTATTGATACGTATACGCAATCGGCCATGACATTAATGGAAGACTCGGCAAAAGTTAATTTCCAGTTACAACGCGATACAAGTACGCAAAAACGACTGATTTTAAAATACCGCTTTAAACCAAAAGCTAAGTATACCTTAACTTTTAATGAAGGTTCGTTAGTTGACATATTTGGCGATAAATTAAAGCGTACGCAAAAAATATTCAGCTTAGATAACGCTGAAAACTACAGCGAGCTTACCATGCGTATAGCTGTACCCGATACCGGCAAAAGTTATATAATAGAATTACTTACAGCAAGCACCGACCAAAAAAACGTTGTGCGCACCCAAAGGATCACACGGAATACCGCTATAGTTTATAAAATGCTTTTAGCAGGGAAATACCAGTTAAGAGTATCATACGATGCCAATAAGAATGGTAAGTGGGACACCGGAAGCGTATCAAGAAAAACCCAGCCTGAAAATGTTTGGTTAAATCCTACCATTTATACCATAAGGCCTAATTGGTCTGACGAGCAAACTATTCAAATACCGCCCGAGCCACCTATTGCTCCGTAAACCAGCTGGAGTATAAAATATAATTATCAGGAAGTTTATCCAGTAAAGCCTTATGCTCATCAGTTAAAGGCTTTATTTTTTTGGCAGGAGACCCGGCATATAAAAAGCCTGATTCGCAAGTAGTTCTCTCTAATACTACAGAACCTGCGCCTATTATAACATATTCCTCTACAACAGCACCATCCATTACAATAGCCCCCATACCCACTAATGAATGATCTTTTAAAGTGCAGCCGTGTACCAAAGCGTTGTGGCCAATTGATACATAATTACCTATGTTGGTAGGCGCTTTTAAATAAGTGCCATGTATTACTACGCCGTCCTGTATATTGGTATTATTACCTATTTTGATGTAGTTAACATCACCACGAATAACCGCATTAAACCAAACAGAGCATTTGTCGCCCATTTGTACATCGCCAACTATGGTGGCGTTATCGGCAATAAAACAATTGTTACCCCATGCAGGAGCTTTATCTTTTACAGGCAGGATTAAAGGAGGCATAGATATTAAATTGAGTAGGGGTTTATTAAAGTTAATCCCGCTATATTTTGAAAATCAGATACATTTCTTGTTACCAAAGTCAAACCATAATGCAATGCAGTAGCAGCAATTAACGCATCAGGCAGCTTTATTTTTCTTGATGATCTGATTGAAATTGTTTGTATTTCAACGGGTTGATCTATATTAAAAACTATAGCAGCGCCAATAAATTCATCTATTCTAATTTTATCAGCATCAGATAACCCGGAATAACCTGAAATTTCAATTTGAGTTATAATTGAAATAATTGGCTCGGCGGAAAAAAGAAGGTCTTTACCTTTAGCAGGTAAAATACCATTGAGGAAATCTATAATAACATTAGAATCTATTAGATACCTCGCTCCCATTCGTCACGAGTTTCTTCAATATGTTTCCTTAATGCATCACTCGTATCGTCAGACATAACAGCCCAAAAATCACCCATAGTTTTCTTAGCCCCTGACCTTTTCAATTCATCAAGCGCTAAAAAAGTGATCTCAATTTCCTTCCCAACATACTCAGCTGGAATATCTAATTGTATATGACTATTACTCGGAACTACTACAGTGCGCACCATACTCAAATTTACATTATTATTTTCTAATAACTTAAATCCTATCTACTTTAGTATAAAAAGCGGAAATAGCTCAGCTGGTAGAGCATCAGTTTCCCAAACTGAAGGCCGCGGGTTCGAATCCCGTTTTCCGCTCTGTTTTTAACTAACACATTTTACTAAAACACCGTATCTTCCAAAATCTCCTTATGCTCCGGATAATCTGTAGTATAATGCAATCCCCGGCTTTCCTTCCGCATCATGGCCGATTTTACTACGATGTACGATACCTGGATCAAATTACGCAGTTCACAAAGCTTAACAGATACCTTTGTCTTTTTGTAGAAATCTTCGGTTTCTTCATACAATAAACCTAAACGGCGCATGGCTCTTTCCAAACGAAAATCAGAGCGAACTATACCTACGTAGTCGCTCATCAGTTTCTGCATTTCGCGTACGTTGTGAGTAACCAATATATCTTCGTTTGATAATTGTACACCTTTTTCATCCCAATCAGGTATATTATCAGGGATAACTTTACTGGTTATATCTTTAACAGCGTCTGTATAAATACGATGCGCAAATACTAAAGCCTCTAATAATGAATTGGAAGCCAAACGGTTAGCGCCATGTAAACCGGTTGATGAACATTCGCCACAGGCATACAAACGGTTGATTGATGAACGCCCGAAGTGGTCAACCAAAATACCGCCACACATGTAATGACACGCAGGCGCTACAGGTATCATATCCTTGGTCATGTCAATACCTATATCCAAACACTTGGCATAAATATTAGGGAAGTGAGCTAATATATCCTGTTTATTACGATGACGAACATCCAGATAAACATAGTCTTCGCCCGATTTTTTTATCTCGGCATCAATAGCTCTTGCCACAATATCGCGTGGAGCCAATGATCCGCGTGAGTCATACTCATACATAAACTCCTCACCATTGGTGCGCTTCAACACGCCACCAAAACCACGTACGGCCTCTGATATTAAAAAGGACGGATACTCACCGGGATTATACAAAGCAGTAGGATGAAATTGAATAAACTCCATATTACGTACCTTACCTTTAGCGCGATATACCATGGCCATACCATCACCGGTTGCTATGGTTGGATTAGTGGTTATAGAATAAATGTGGCCGGCACCACCCGACGCCATAACTGTGACCTTTGATAAGATCTTATCAACTTCTTTAGTTTGATTGTTTAAAGCATATATACCATAGCACTCAATATCAGTACTTGATTTGTCAACAAACTGACCTAAATGGTGCTGCGTTATCAGCTCAAGGGCAAAATGGTGAGTTAATATTTCTATATTCTCGTTTTGATGGATCTGTTCTAATAAGGCACGCTCCATCTCAAAACCAGTGATATCTTTATAATGTAATACCCTGAATTCAGAATGACCACCCTCTTTAGCCAGGTCATAAATACCATCATTAGTTTTATCAAAGTTGGTTCCGTAATCAATAATTTCTCTAATTCTGTCCGGACCTTCCTTTACCACAATTTCCACAACTTCTTTATCACACAGCCCATCACCGGCAATCAGGGTGTCATTTATGTGTTTTTCAAAAGAATCTTCTTTTTTATCCACAACTACCGCAACACCACCCTGGGCATACTTAGTGTTAGATTCATCTTCGTTTGCCTTTGTAACTATCAGAACGCTACCATGCTTTGCAGCCTTTAGTGCAAAACTCAAACCGGCAATGCCCGATCCTATAACAAGGAAATCCACAGATCTGGTCATAAAATATATAGTATATGTGTAAAAATAGTGCTTCTGTTAATATTCGCCCTTAAAGATGTTAATTTTGTGTAAGTAATTTCTTAATAAATAATAACACGGTGGATAACTCCAAAATTTGACTTTATCCGCCATGATTTTTAAGCTACTTTTGCGCAGCTGTTGCAATGAAACTAACATTTTTCAACAACAGAAAATATTAACAAATATCTTTTTAAAACTAAAGTTGCACTAACAAAGTTGTCTTACAATCAGCATAATAAAACATAAAAAACAGAGGAAATGTGTTAATAACCGGTTAGTAATATATTCCTCAAAGAAATATCTGTTCTATTTATAAACATAACTAACACCTTAATAACAATAGTTTAATTTATTTTAAATAATTAGTTGTTATTACTTGAATTGTGGAAATGAATACCTTCGAAGAAATAAATCTGAAAGGCTACGTTGAAGAGTACATAGATCCAACGCTTGACCTTTTTGCGGAAATTGAAAAACTTAAAAAAGAAAAAAATGCTGTTATACTGGCTCATTACTATCAGGATGGCGACATACAGGATATTGCAGACTATATTGGCGACAGTTTGGGGCTATCGCAACAAGCCGCAAAAACCGATGCCGACATTATTGTTTTTGCCGGTGTACACTTCATGGCCGAAACAGCCAAGATATTATCGCCAACAAAAAAAGTTTTATTACCCGACCTAAAGGCCGGGTGCTCACTGGCCGACAGCTGCCCACCGCATTTGTTTAAAAAGTTTAAGGAGCAATATCCTGATCACCTGGTGATAACTTATGTAAACTGCACGGCCGAACTGAAAGCATTGAGCGATATAGTTTGTACCTCAAGCAACGCGGTACAAATTGTAGAAAGCCTGCCAAAAGATCAGAAGATCATCTTTGGTCCGGATAAAAACTTAGGCGCTTACGTAGCCAAAAAAACCGGTCGCGACCTGGTGCTATGGAATGGTGCCTGTATGGTACATGAGATATTTTCGCAGGAGAAAATAACCCGTTTAAAAGAGCGTTACCCGGGTGCTAAACTGTTAGCTCATCCTGAATGCGAGGATGTTATATTAAAAATGGCCGATTATATTGGGTCCACAACCGGTATATTGAAATATGCTACTAACAGCCCTGAAAAAGAGTTCATTGTAGCTACCGAGCCGGGCATAATTCACCAGATGCAGAAAGAAAACCCTGATAAAGTTTTTATACCTGCACCACCTAATAACCAGTGTGCCTGCAATGATTGTCCGCATATGAAAAGGAACACTTTGGAAAAGTTATACCTGTGCATAAAAAATGAAATGCCCGAGATAACTGTTCCTGATCATATCATTGAAAAAGCAGTTTTGCCTATTGAAAGAATGCTGGAGATCTCGGCAAGGTTGGGGTTGTAGATTAGTGACTGGAGATTAGAGATTAGTTTTATCACTATTCAACTAATCTCCAATCAACTAATCACTAAAGAATTAAACCTTTCCTATCATCCTCCCTCTAAAATCGTATTAAACAAATACGATTATGAAAAAATTTGTCCTTTTAACGGCCATAGTGGTGATGGCGTTAGGCGCTGAGGCGCAGCGAAGATATGGCCCTCCACCCAGACGTGTTCCACCGCCGCGCTATGCACAACCGGCTCCGCGCTACCAGCAACGCGGTAACTATAATCCGTTACAACCCAGCATAGGTTTTAAAATTGGCGCCAATATTTCTAACAGCGTAAGTAGCCGGGATTATGGTTACACTACGGGTAGCTTATTAGGTTTAAACGTGGGTTTATTTGCCGATTTGCCTATTATACAGCAAATAGCTTTTGCGCCTGAGGTATTGTATTCGCAAAAAGGTTATGTTGTAGGTACAACCTATGGCCGATTTACACAACGCAGCCATTTTATTGATGTGCCTTTGCTGGCTAAGTTTAAGGTAGCGCCCAATTTCAATATTTTGTTAGGTCCGCAGCTCTCCTGGTTAATGTCAACTACTAATACTTTTGATGACGGTTTTGTTGTAACCCAACGGTCAACTTATGATGCAGACAATAACGGCCATAAAACTTATTTGGATGGTGTTATTGGTGTCAGCTTTGATCTGAACCGAAAAATTGATCTGCATGGCCGTTATGCCATTAATTTGCAAGGCACAGACCGCTATGGCAACACTTACACGCCCGATTACCGCAACCAGGTGTGGCAGGTTGGGTTAGGCTTTAAATTCTAATTTTCTGATTTATATCTGACAACATTTCTTAAGTTGTCAGATATAAATTTTCTATATTATCTCTCTCGGTTCCTTTTTAAACTTCGTCATAATATTACAAATAGGTAAACCCTGCCCAAATAATTGATTTTTAGTAATATATTTTAATTAATAATTTTTATAGATTTGATTATGTGTCTCCTGCTAACACAGGCTGCCTGTAACCTATCATATGAAAATAAAACTCTTAGTGGTAATTTTAATTGCCTTTTGCTTATCAAACTGCAATACTGATAAACATGATGAAATTGTTTTGGTAATAGGTAAGTATAAACTTACTAAGCCGGAACTTGAGTTAAAGCGAAAAAAAGATAAATACAAATTTCTTAACGAACAGGCTTTAAAAGAAAAGTTAATTGAGGAGGGCAGAATTATTGCTTTCGCGTTGGACAATAGGTACGACACCTTAGCTACTTTAAAAAAACTTTTTGAGTATGCTTCCCGGTCTTATGCTTCCGAGGTAGATGGATTTGTATGGAATAAAAAGGTTAAAGCTAAACTTGAGCTAACAGACAACTATATTAAGAGTATCTATCTTAACAGGTCGCAGGAGTATCTGTTAGATGTGGTGTTATTTAGCGATAAAAGTTCATTAGACAAATACTACAAATCGTCAGATAATTTTAACGTTATAAAAGCTAAGGCGCGTTCCAAACCAGAGGCTAAAGTTTTTAATGCCAGTGTAAAGTTTCCGTATTACCCACTTAGCTACTATACAGATAGTATTAATAATCTTAAAGTAGGACAAATTATAGGTCCGTTAGAAACCGAGCGTGGATACTTGGTGGCGCATGTACTGTCAGCAAAACCTATAGTTAAAAATACGTATAAACAGGAAAATACAAACATCCGGCAAGAGGTGCTTTTTGGTTTAAAGCAAAAATACCTGTGGGAAAACCAGAAGCGAATAACTAAAGTAGCTGACCCTGAAATTTATAACAATGCTGTTCAAGAACTGGCAGCAAATTTTGATGAGCAAAACAAAAATTGGCCCGGTGTAAAACCCAATCTGCTTATCATGAAATATAATTTAGGCGGAAAACGTATTTCTTACCTGCTTTCAGATTTACGGGAATTTATAACTAATCAACCGGTATTTTTCGGATCGTTAACTACTCCCGATGGTGTAAAAAAAATACTTCTCAATATTATAATTGAACAGTATCTGTTTGCCGAAGCTAAAATGATGAATATGGAAGTTTATCCTGAATATCAGCAATTCAGCAAAGACAATAAGGAAACTATATTCATTGAACATTACAAAAGAAATTACGTCTATCCAAAGCTTTCAGTTAACGGGAAAGAGATGGAAGACTATTATCATAAAAATATTCAAAATTTCAGATCTTTTGAATCTGCAAGTATATCGCTATTTAAGTTCAAAGACATGCAAAGCGCGTTTCAGGGGCGACCAGTTTTAGAAAGAGAAGCAAGGGGTATTGCGTCAACAGTAAGTAGTAACAGCAGTAATGGCAATATATTACCTAAAGCTGTTGAGATACAAGTGAAGATGAGCGAATTAAATAACGACCCCCAAATATTGGGCGCTATTTTAAGACTCGGGCCAAGTCAAATTTCGGCTCCGTTAAAATTGAATAAACAAGTTGTGATAGTAAAAGTAACGGGTAAACAAGGATTAGCAACCATCCCTTTCATTTACGTTAAAGGGGATATACAACGGCTGATCTATTTTCAGAAAGAAAAGCAAATTACTACGCGCCTTGAAGAAGGATTAAAAGAAAAATATCCGGTTGAAAAGGATGAACTAAAGGAGGCAATTTCCGAAATAAAATAAATACCCCATAAGTACTATCACTATAAATGAACCAACAATAGCCTTATTATATAATTCCAATTTAAATCTAAAATCATGAAAAAAACTTTTTTAATTATTGCGATACTTTGTTTTATTTCAAACAGTTTTGCGGGGCAGCTCTATTTATCGGCAAGCGGATTTTACCCGAGCGGACCTGCAGAGACGGGAGTTTATGACAGCGTGTATATAAGCGATTACTACAATTATGTAACAATTTCGGGTGGCACATCAAATCAAGCCGTTAGCGACGCTTTTTGTTTCACAGACGTTGTTTATACCGACGCCACCGGTTGGCATCAGTTCTCCAATCAATATGGAGGCCCTGGTAATGATAGCGCTAATTTTTATCATGTAATAGGTACTGTTAATCAATCCAGCACGGTGGGAGTAAATCTTGAAGTTTTTGGCTTAGATGGATGGGCAACACTTAATTATTAAACTAATCTTAGAATAAAGCTTTATTGGCTATTTTTGGTAAGCCTGGTTAAACTTAGCCAGGCTTTTTTACTTACTTACGTTTGAGCATTGGTAGACTTTAAATTCTAAAAAATTTTCCGGCTTCGCCGGTAGAAATAGTTAGTGAGGGTTATGGCAGTGCTGTAGCCCTTTTATTATTTTCAAGAGCATCCTGCAGGTGTTGTGGCAGGTTGGAAAACAAATTGTAGCCCGTTGCCATTTCAATGTCTCTGACACTTACTAAGTAATATTCCCAACGGTTATTAACATTGTTATTGTTGGGAGTGTTAATAGCAATGATACGGGTTGCTGCGTTTACACGTTGCAGATCATTATTACCCGCCGGGATAATCAACGCGACCTTCCAGATGTTAGCCGGCACGTTTATTTTGTTAGTTCCGGATGCTATGTTGGTAAAATAACCTTTAGCTCCCGTTCCGCCGGTACCGTAACTGCCCATAATTACATAAACCTCATTACCCTGCAAAACCAGCGAACGCAGGTAATCCTCAAAATTTCCCCAGGTATGTTGGTTATTATTGGGGGCCTGCGGAATCATGTTGGTCATTAAAAAAGTAGCTGCGTTGGCATTAGTAGAACTTGTCCTATCGGCAGAGGGGCAGTTATGGCCGCGGTCAAAGCCATATTTGTTATAGCTGTAACTGTTGTTTTTCACAGCGAACCATCCGTTGGGTAAGCCATTGTATGCTGCAAAATTATCCAGGCGAGGGGCGGTGTTATTGATATTTGCGGCATCTAAATGCCAGCTTACCCAGTTAGGACAGGATTTTGAGTTATTGTATGATTCTATATAATAACCCATATCCATCAAATAATTATCGGCCATGGCCACAACCGTTTGCGCGCCCGATGGATTGCCAAATAACATATTGCTGTTGTCGCCTGTTACAGGCGGCGCATCTTTACCAATAACTACGCCTCTTACAGCAGCGGGTAATGCCTTGGAAGTATCAGGCGTTTGTACCTCGGGAATACCCATCAATATGCCGGCATCACCCGAGCCTTTAAACGTAATGTCATCAATATTTATGCGGGAAGAACCGTTTTTAACGAGCTTAAAACGCGCCGGTTTATTGATGTTGAAAGAAAATTGATCTGTACTTAAGGCAGTGGCAGTATCAGTAACAGGTTTACCTAAAGGAATATAGGTTGAGCCACTATCTATTGAAAAATACAACTGCCACTTAGCATCAGCGTCTTTTCCATATTTAGAATGTTTGATACTGATCTGCTTTACCTCGGCCAGATCAAAGTTCATGCCTATGAAACCATTTCTTAACCGAACAGATTTTTTCCCGTTTTTAACATCAGTACTGTCTTCGCCAATTAGCGCATCTTTAAATGTCCAGCTGCCGGTTATCAGCTTAACATCGGCTTTTTTGTAATTAGATTTTTCGCCGGTTTCAAAATCTTCGGTAATGGTGTATGCTGTTGGTTGCAAAGCAGGTACAGTATTCACAAAATGCTGCACACGCACAAGCTCTTGCTTAGGCGCAGTATAATTGCAGCCAAACAAGGTACTTACAAGTAAAAAAATAGAAAAATAACTCCGGCGCATCGGCTTAAAGACCTATTTAAAACAACGGTCAAACTTAATAAAAGCATTCAAGGCTGCAATTGAACAGGGTTTTGTATTTTTGCTAAGGCGAAAACAGGTATTATGGCAATGTTTGATAATAAAGAGAAAACCAATATAGAGGCTTTAGGCGAGTTCGGTTTAATAAAACATTTAACAGACAATATTGAACTGGTACAGCCAGGAACCATAAAAGGTGTGGGTGATGATGCCGCAGTTTTAGATACCGGCGGTAAAAGAATGCTGGTATCAACAGATCTGTTGTTGGAAGGTATACATTTTGATCTGGCTTACGTACCGCTGAAGCACCTGGGTTATAAAGCCATACAGGTTAACCTGAGTGACATTTATGCCATGAACGGTATAGCTACACAGGTTACAGTTTCCATCGGCATGTCAAGCAAGTTTCCTATTGAGGCTATCGAAGAATTATATGAAGGCATTTACATCGCCTGCAAAAAATATGGCGTTGATGTGGTAGGAGGTGATACCTCCGCATCTAAACAAGGCTTAGTGATTAGCGTTACTTCTATAGGGTATGCCCATGCCGAAGATGTGGTATATCGCAATACCGCGCAGGAAGGTGACCTTATCTGCGTTTCCGGCGATCTGGGTGGTGCTTACGTAGGTTTACAGCTTTTAGAGCGTGAAAAGATGATCTACCTGGAAAATCCAAATATTCAGCCTGATCTGGAAGGAAAAGACTACATCGTTGAGCGCCAGTTAAAGCCAGAAGCCCGTAAAGATATTGTTGAATTGCTGAAAGATATTGAGGTTAAACCAACGGCCATGATAGATGTGTCTGACGGTTTAGCTTCGGAGATATTACACATTTGCAGGCAAAGCAACAAAGGCTGCAGCATTTATGAGGAGAAAATCCCGATAGACCCGATGACCTTTGAAACAGCCCGCGAGTTTAATCTCGACCCAACAGTGTGCGCTTTAAGCGGGGGAGAAGACTATGAGCTATTATTTACCGTTAGGCAGGCCGATTACGACAAGATCAAGTTCAAAATGGACATCAGCATTATTGGCCATATAACCGAACCGGCGTCGGGCTGTAACCTGGTAACACGTTCGGGTAACATGCACGAGATCAAGGCGCAGGGATGGAACGCGTTCAAGCCTAAAGAAGCGGAATAGGTGTAACATTAATTAGCCAATCGCCTCTAAAAGTATATGAAAAGACTTTTACCTTTTTTACTGATCGCTGTAGTTTTTGCATCCTGTTCAGAAAACTACTCTAATGGAGAGCGCATTGGTGTTATTACACAGTTCTCCTACACCGGCCTGTGGTGGAAATCATGGGAGGGGCACCTCAATGTCACCCAAACCGGAATGAACAGCAGCGTACCTTTTGATTTTTCTATTGATAACAACAACCCCGATCAAAAGGTGATCAATATACTTGATAGCGCGGCTCAACATGGCTGGAAAGTAAAGCTGGTTTACCATGAAACCAAAGGGAAAAACTGGTTTAACAACCGCGGCGAAACCGATCATTTTGTAACCAAAGTTGAGGTGCTGGATAAAAACATGGCTTCGTTATTCCAAAACCAAAACCAGCGTGCAGGACGCGTTGTCGACACCATCTATGTGGTGATTGATAAAAGTGAATTGAAAAAGAAATAAGTATCTTACACAAAAAACTAATTAAATCTTATCCATGAAAAAAGCTTTCATTTTGGGCTTAGCCTGCTTTTTTGCGCAAGGCGTTTTAGCCCAGCAATCTGTTAAATTCAGCGTAAAATATTTACCCATGCGTACTTATGCCACATCTTACAAAATGGATATGGACATGAATATGAACATTGACGACGCCAGCGTGGCTAAAGCCATGAAGGATGCCGGACAGCCGGCAGCCATGTTAATGAAAATGAACATGAATATGGGCTTTGATATAAACACCAAAGCACAGGATGCAAAAAAGGATGTACCCTTTAAAATGACTTACAAGGAAGTTGCTATGAGTGGGTCAATGAATGGACAGGCATTGCCTTTGCCGCAAAGCAGCATTACAGGTGTAAGTCTGTTGGGCCACTATGCTAACCAAACTAAAAAAATTGAAATTGACGGCCTTGAAGGTGGAACCCTTGAAGCCGCTAAAAAGGCAGAAGCCGAACAAATACTTTCTCAGGTTTTTAATCAATTCAATTTCCCGGATACTACTTTGAAAGTGGGCGACACCTTCACACAGGAAACACCTTTGAGCGTTCCAATTGCCGGCAACAACACCCAGGTAATGACCAAGGTAAAATATACGCTAAAAAGCATACAGGGCAACCAGGCCACGTTTGATATTGATCAAGTGGTAGACATGAAAATGGCTATGCCGCAGACAGGGGAAATGGTGATGAAAGGTGGGGGAAAAGGAGAAATGGTTTATGATATTGCTGAAAAATTTCCGGTAAGCTCTAAAACCAATATGGATTTTAACTTTAAAATGAGTACAGGTGGAACACCCATATCAGGAGATATGAAAGGGTTAGCTATAATGGATGTTAAGGTAACCAAGAAATAGTTTTAGTTGTTAATTTAATCGCCAGACTAATCAATCGTTCAGGATATTGGAAACGCTTTGGGTTGATTTTCAAAATAGTGGACAAGATGGTGTTCGTCTTATATGTAACGGCACAATCGAAGAACTAAAGAATAAGAATATAACCCTGAAAGATGGTCTTACATTTTCAATTTGGAATGATGATGAAGACGAGCATGGAAACAAGTATAGAATATAGTTAAAGCTGTTATTAAATATAGCGGCATAGATCAATGCTGGATTGCACAGTATAATGAAGCAGATTTAAGGCACGAATCACAGGGTTAAATAAACGATTGACGACAAACCATGAAGAGGAGGCACATTAAGCCTCCTCTTCTGTTTCATCACCAATGTATTTCTGGTCTATCTGCTTATTAGCCTTAGCGCCAAGGCTGCGTATTTTCTCAGCTGTACGGGTTAGGTTACCGTTGCCATCAGTCAGTTTATTCAATGCGGCGTCATACGCGGTTTGGCTTTGTTTAATGTTTTTGCCAATGCTTTCCATATCGGCAACAAAGCCAACAAATTTATCATACATAGCGCCGCTTAAACGGGCAATTTCCAACACGTTTTTATTCTGACGTTCCTGTTTCCACATGCTGGCAATGGTGCGCAGGGTGGCCAGCAGGGTAGAAGGACTTACAATTACCACCCGTTTATCCCACGCATCGCTGAAAAGCTCCGAATCTATCTGAACCGCCAAACTGAATGACGATTCTATTGGAACAAAAAGCAACACAAAATCGGGCGAGTTGATCTGGTACAGATCGTGATAATTTTTGGTGGACAGGTTATGCACATGCCCACGGATGGACTCCACGTGTGCTTTTGAGAACAGTTTCCTTTCATCTTCGGTATCGCAATTCACCAAACGCTCATAAGCTATTAATGATACTTTTGAGTCGATCACAAGGTGTTTGTTATCCGGCAGGTCAATAATAGCATCCGGCTGTAAGCGGGTGCCATCCAGGCCGGTTATACTGGCCTGCAGGCGGTACTCCCTGTCGCGCACCAGGCCCGAGCGTTCCAGTACTTTCTCCAGTATCACCTCTCCCCAGTTACCCTGTTTTTTATTGTCGCCTTTTAGGGCTTTGGTCAGGTTGCTGGCCTCGTCGCTTATTTGCTTGTTCAGCTCCATTAACTGGGTTATTACCCCCTTCATGGTATTGCGTTCGGCGGCTTCCATGTTGTAAACCTTATCCACTTTGTCTTCAAATGCTTTCAGGTTTTCTTTAAGCGGATTGAGGATAATATCCAGATTGCTGCGGTTTACATCAATAAATTCTTTTGATTTCTCTTTAAGGAGTTTTTCGGCAACGTTCTCAAATTCTTTTTGAAAGTGATTGCGAATTTGCTCTATTTCCCCCTTTTGCTCCTGAATTTTCTCTTGTTGAGATTTATAGTAGGAACGCGCACTTTCCAACGACTGATTGGCTGCATCTAAATTGGTGCGTACAGACAATAGTTCTTCAAGCAGGCGTTCTTTCTCCTCCTTTAGCAGTTGCGTAATGCTTTCTTTTTCAGCCATAACACCAAGCGCTTTTTGCTCAGCAATGGCCAATGATATTTTAAGCTGCTCAGCTTCCGCTTTCAAACGGCTAAAATCTTCTTCTGAAATTTGGCCAACAGCTTTAGGTCGTTTCAGAAACAACACTACAGCAACAACCAGAACAACGAGAGCGAAAGCAAGTATAACCAGATCCATTTTGATAAAAATATTAGCAAAACGAAGGTAGGAAATAGTTATAAAAACGGCAGAATTATTTTACTTACAAAACTCGGCCAGGTTGTCGGCCGCATCTTTGTCGCCAAGGTCAGCGCCTTTTTTAAAATCTTCGCAAGCACCCTTGTCATCCTTTAACATATGTTTTACGTAGCCGCGGTTATTAAAAGTACTACCGTCTTCGGCATACAGTTCAATGGCTTTGTTATAGTCCGCTAAAGCGCCTTTATAGTCATCCAGATTACGTTTGGCAACGCCACGGTTGTGATAGGCATTTCTAAATTTAGGGTCTAATTTAATAACGGTGTTGTAATCTTCAATACCACCTTTATCATCGTCTAACTCCAGTTTGGCGTTGGCGCGTTTAAAGTAGCCGTCCGGATCTGTCGGTTCCAGTTCAATATACGTGCTATAATTCTCGATCGCGTCATTTGATCGTTCCAACTTGTCATATACCAGTCCGCGGTTATAATAGCTGCTGGCAAATTTGGGGTTAAGCTCAATGGCTTTATTATAATCTGCCAAGGCGCCGGTAAAATCGTCTTTATCAAATTTGATTATGCCTCGTGCATTATACGCGCCATTATAGCCCGGATAAAGCTCTATGGCCTTGTTATAAGCAGCAACAGCGCCATCCGTATCTTTCATATGCTTCTTAACATTGCCTAACTCGTAATAGCAATCCTCGTCGTTAGGGTTAATGGCAAGCGCGGCATTTAAATCTTCAATGGCGCCTTTATAATCTTCCAATCCGTCTTTTGACAGCGCGCGATGGTAGAAAGCATTCAGGCTTTTATCATTTAAAGCTATGGTTTGCGTAAAGTCTTCAATAGCCGATTTATAATCTTCCAAAAGTTTTTTGGCAATACCTCTTCCTAAATAATAAGTATCGTTTTTCGGGTCAAGCGCAATAGCTTGTGTGTAATCCGCAATAGCGCTTTTATAATCACCCTTCCAGCGTTTAGAAAGGGCCCGCTCGTAAAAAGCGTTTGCGGTAGGCTTTATGGCTATTGCTTTGGTATAGTCGGCAATAGCGCCGTCATAATTTTCCTGGTCATGTTTAACAATTCCGCGCTCAACCCATATGTCGTCATCTTTTGAGTTAAGGGTTATGGCTTTATCCAGGTCCTGAAGCGCGTTTTTTAGTTTATTAAGTTTACGGTAAGCCACACCTCTTTTATAGTAGGCATCAGCATCTTTAGGGGTTTTATCAATTACTTTGGTGTAATAGGCAACGGTATTTTCGTTTTTTACACTATCGGTATTTGCTGACTGAGCAAATGAAAAAAAGGGCGCGCAAAGGAAGGCAATGAATAAGTATTTCATGACGAGGAAAAAGTTGTTCTAATATAGCAATTTGGAGAAAAATATAAAAGGCAATCTAACGTGGCAGGTATTTTACTTAGTGTATTGAAAGGTGTCCCAAACGGTGGACCAAAAAACATGGAAGCGGGTATAATGGACTGAAAAGTAGTGAAGCGCAATATACAAATGGCCGCTAACATGCTTATTTTAACATGTTAAAATCAATTAAATTTACTGAAAATAAGTTAACACGCATATGCGCGTGGGACACGTAAGTGTAATTACTTTGCTTTCTCCACCCGCAAACCCACATCGCTTACCTCATGCAGCGGGTTATCCCGCATGTTTTGTTCTATGCGGATGTAATAAGAACCGGCTGCAGGGAACTTATAATTTAGCTTAAACGGTATTCGGAAGCTATACAGATTACCCGAGCCTTTGCCCAGCCATTGCCCGTCGGGCTGGGCCAGTTTTAGCTCATAACGGGTAGTGGCATTCTTTTTAACCGGATCGGTTATCAGCACAAACAAGTTGGAGTATTTATAATTGCCGGTTACACGCAGGTTTACGTAGCAGTTGTAGCTGGCGTTGGCATCATCAATTTTAAAATTGTAGCCAACGCGGTTACTGTAAGCCCACACTTTGTTAGGCATTTCGGTATTGTTATCAATAACCGCACCCGGGTCAGAGCAAGCCGATAATGCCAGCGCAAACCAAGCCATTAAAACATACACCAAACGACTCGATTTCATTGCTATTGAGCGGGCTGTTCTCCGCGGTTAGGGTTGTTATTATTATTGCGGTTATTGTTTCTACGGTGTTTATTGCGGTTCCTGTTGGGGTTGCCGCCGCCTTCGGGACGTGGCCCCTGTTGCTCAGCGCGTGGCGCACCTTCCTGTCTCGGACCTTGTTCCGGTCGTGGCGCACGTTCAGGGCGTGATACCTGTTCCGGCCTTGGTGCGCGTTCAGGGCGTGGTCCCTGCTCTGGTCTTGGGCCGCGTTCGGGGCGTGGCCCCTGTTGCTGTGGTCTTTGCTCCCTTGGCTTATCCTGCAGGCCAGCTGCCGGTGCTTCTGCGCCACCGGCACTATCCGGTTTTTGCTTATTCTTGTTTTTATTGCGGCTTTTCTTTTTGCGGTTACGCTCATCCAAACGGGTCAAGCTATCCTGGCCAACAACATTCTCATAATCCAATACTTTTGGAGGAGCCACAACCACTTCTGATAATACTACCAGATCATCAGGCAATACGCCTTCACGGTTCATTTGCTGGATCTCTTTAACGCGTGCCAGCGTTAGCGGTATCCACGATTCTTCCCTTGGATAGCTAAACCACATTATCTTTTTAAAGATGTCGGTTTTTTGCAATCGGGCATCGCCTTTAGCTGTTTTGAGATAGTTTACATTATCAGGAATGTGCTTCAGGGCATCCATGTAAGTATCCAGCTCGTAGTTAAGGCAGCATTTTAACTTACCGCATTGTCCGGCCAGTTTAAGCGTATTTAGCGAAAGATTTTGATAACGTGCCGCCGACGTTGATACCGTTTTAAAATCAGTTAACCAGGTAGAGCAGCATAACTCCCTACCACATGAGCCAATACCGCCTAAACGGCTCGCTTCCTGGCGCATGCCTATCTGCCGCATCTCAATACGTATGCGGAAACTCTCAGCCATTTTTTTGATCAGCTCCCTAAAGTCAACCCGGCCTTCGGCCGTGTAATAGAAAGTGGCTTTGGTTTTATCGGCCTGGTAGTCCACATCGCTCAGCTTCATGCTCAGGTTTAAGTTGAGCGCCAGCTTGCGCGCGCTGTGCATGGTTTCCCACTCCAGGTCTTTGGCTGCCTTCCATTTATCTACATCGGCAGGTGTAGCACGGCGATAGATCTTCTTCAGAACATCCTCTTCCTTAACACGGCGCTTTACCATTTGCATGCGCACCAGCTCACCGGTTACAGATACGTGACCAATGTCATAGCCACCGGTAGCGGCTTCCACAACTACGAGGTCGCCGTTCTCCAGGTAAACGTTATCAGGGTTTTGATAAAACTCCTTACGCGACCCCTTGAACTTAACTTCTATAATAGAAAAAGGCTTATAGTTAACAGGCATGTCCATATGCGACAGCCAATCGTAAACGTCTAATTTACTGCATCCGTTAGTAAGGCATGAGCCATTACTTTTGCAACCCGCGGGCGTACAACCGCCTCCGGTTGAGCAACTTCCACATCCCATATTATCTTGATATATATTGATCCCCAGCAGGGGTAGGTTTTAATTTTAAAAATCCAACAATTTGTAAAGATACATCTAAAAACATAATTTTCGGATTTGCATTTCGCTCCACATGATAATGGGCTTTCTCCAACGCCCCGCTTATGGCCTCAACGGAGTTTAAATTTAATATAGCCGACATTTTTTGAGCGGTTTCCAATTCCGCCGCAGGCAATCTAACCAACTCACCGGCACCGGCCAATAACAAACCACACTCCCGCATAAAGCTGATGCCGTAGCGTATAAAGTTTTTCTGATTTTCGCGCCCAAGTTTGGCAAGTTGCTCAACAAAGCCAACCAGCTCTATGCCCTTATTTCCAAAACACAGGCGCAACCATTGTACAAACAGCGTATGATAGCTTTTGTTGCCTTGCTGCAGCATCATGGTAGCCTCGTTTACATTACCATTGCATAGGTAGGCCATTTGGGATGCCTCATGTTCGGTTTGATTATGCTCTGCAATCAAATATTGCTTCACCTCCTCAAAAGTTGGCGCAACTATTTTTGTTAGCTGCGTGCGCGAAAGAATTGTATTCAGTATCTGGTCCTGATTTTGGGCTACCAAAATAAATAGCGTGTTAGGCTGTGGTTCCTCAATAATTTTCAGGAGCGCATTGCCTTCTTTGTCCAGGTATTCGGGCAGCCATAAAATGAGCACTTTATAATCAGACTCGAATGGCTTTAAGCTGAGTTTTTTTATGATCTGATGGCACTCGGCAATGTTAATATTGGCTTGTTTATTATCGGCATCCAAATAGCCGCGCCAGTTATCCAAACCCAAATAAGGGTTAGATAAAAACGCTTCGCGCCATTGTTCAATAAAGGTTACGGCGGTATCTTCTTTATGCTTCGCGAAAAAGGGATAAGAAAAATGCAGATCGGGATGCATCAGTTTTTGATACTTACGGCACGATGAACATTCGCCGCAGGAGTCGTCTTCTTGCCGGTCTAAACAGCATAAATACTGCGCATAAGCAACAGCTAACGCCAAACTTCCCGACCCCTCCGGCCCTAAAAACAACTGCGCATGGCTCACCCTGTTCTCCCGAACCGATGTGATCAAGCGTTGCTTTATGGCGGCCTGCCCTACAATGTGTTTGAACTGCATTGGTGCAAAGTAATAATTAGATGTGAGATGTGAGATATGAGATGTGAGATTAGGCCGTTTTTTGACAATAGGAATTATGATCTTTACCGACATGCAGGAAGCTTTAGGAAAAGCCGTGGGAGCGAAGCATATGATAATTCCTATCTTTGTTGTTTTAAGTCTCAATACTCACATCTAAAATCTCATATCTAAAACAATGCGTCTAATGGCCTTTGATTATGGTACCAAGCGGATAGGTATAGCCGTTACCGACCCGTTGCAGATTATAGCAACAGGCCTGGACAACGTACACCCCAACCAGATTATTGAATACCTTAAAAAGTATCTGCTTACAGAACAGGTGGAGCGCTTTATTGTAGGTGAGCCCAAACAAATGGACAATACCCCCTCGCAATCCGCACAGCACGTAAGGGGCTTTGTAAATTTGCTGAAGAAAACTTTTCCGGCTATACCAATTGATATGATGGATGAGCGCTTTACGTCAAAAATGGCATCCGCAGTAATTGCCCAAAGCGGTATGGGTAAAAAGGCCCGGCAGAATAAGGAGTTGGTAGATACTGTGTCGGCAGTGATTTTATTGCAAAGCTGGATGCAGCAATACCGTTAATTATTATGAACAACAGACCGGAGATACTTCCCGACGATTTACAATCCTACCTCGATGCCCATTGCGAGCCCGAGCCGGATGCTTTAAAACACATTAACCGCGAAACGCATTTAAAGGTATTAAAGCCAAACATGCTTACCGGGCACTATCAGGGCAGGGTGTTAAGCATGTTAAGTAAAATGCTGAGGCCCAAGCGCATTTTAGAGATTGGCAGTTTTACCGGCTATGCTACAATTTGTTTAGCCGAGGGCTTGGCATCGGATGGCATTATTCACACTATTGAAGCCAACCTTGAAATGGAAGACATGTTGCGCAAACATTTCTCGCTAACAGATGTTGGTAAAAAAATTCAGCTCCATTTAGGGCCTGCAGAGCAGGTTATTGACACAATTGAAGAGAAAACGTTTGATTTAGTGTTTATTGACGCGGATAAAAAGAATAATTTTCGTTACTTTGAAATTGTATTTGACAAAGTCAGATCTGGAGGACTAATAATAATTGATAATGTGTTGTGGAAAGGGAAGGTTTACGGCGACGAAAACGACGCTGATACCCAAAGCTTCCGACAACTAAATGACCGAATAGCCGCCGATACGAGGGTTGAAAAACTAATACTCCCGGTTCGTGATGGATTGCTGGTCATCCAAAAAAAGTAAATTATGAAGAAAACCTTACTGATTGCCACATTGGTCATCTCTTGTTTTACTGTTTCTGCGCAAACCGCAAAGAACACTTCACAATCCTACATTGAACAATTCAAAGATAATGCCATAAGTATTATGCGCGAAACCGGCATACCGGCAAGCATAATTTTAGGTATAGCTATGCATGAATCGGGCAATGGCAACAGTACCATAGCCCAAAAACTGAACAATCAGTTTGGAATAAAGGGCAATAGCGGGTCTGTTTACATTAAAAACAAAAAGAAAGTACGCTCCGCCTACAAGAAATACGATTCTATATTTGACTCGTTTGCTGATTTTGCCCGCGTAATTACCCAGCGCCGTGACCGGGGAGCCATTTCATCTGAATTAACTGCTACCGAATACGAAAAATGGGTTAAAAGCATACAACGCAGCGGCTATGCAAGCAGTAAAAAATGGGCGGCACAGGTGCTGGCCATCATTCGCAAACATGATCTGGACGAGTTAGACCAACAGCCTGCTCAAAAACAGCAGATTGCCCAATCTGTTGAAGCAAAGCAATAGGCTAATTACATCATGAAGATCGCTTTTCGCGCTGTTTATCCTGCAATTGTTTTATTCTCATTCGCACTATTGAGTGCATGTTCCGCGCATAAAAACACCGTATCAAATAAGCAGGCCCGTAAAAACAACAATACCATTCAAAAGCAAAACCGGGAGGCTATTGCCGGTTATACACCTTACACGGTTACATCTTACATTGAACGGTTTAAAAAAATAGCCGTTAAGGAGATGGACCTGTATGGCATCCCCGCAAGTATTACATTGGCACAGGGCCTCTTTGAATCAGGCAACGGTAACGGCGAATTAGCTAAGGTTGCCAACAACCACTTCGGTATAAAATGTACAAGCGATTGGGGCGGAAAAAGCTATTATAAAAACGACGACCGCGACAATGATTGTTTCCGGGTATATAATAATCCTGAAGACTCCTATCGCGATCACTCCGAGTTTTTGAAGCGCAAGCGTTATGCTTTTTTATTTGAACTGGATAAGAACGATTATAAAGGCTGGGCTTACGGATTAAAACAGGCAGGCTATGCCACCAATCCTAAATATCCTGAATTACTTATAGGCGTAATTGAGCGTTATCATTTAGACCAATACGACAAGCCCGAAGGCGAGATACAGAAAATAAAACGCGAAGACCGCGTTTTAACCGAGATCAATCAAAACATCGGTACAGAAAAAAAAGACTCTGTTATTAACACCACGCCATCTGAAAAGTTACATAACGTAACATCCGGCGACACACTATATAATATTTCTAAACGTTTTGGCCTTACTGTGGATGAACTGAAGGCGTTGAACAATATGCCCGATAACAACATTAAAATAGGCCAGAAGCTGATTGTTGTTAAATAAACCCTCCCTGTTAATTTTTGTTAAAATATATTGTGAAACTAAACAAACGTTTAGTTTTGAATTTGCAATGAAACGGCTATTGATCATATTGCTTTGTATTTTGTGTGCAAAGAGCTACGCGCAACAGAGAAATACTGAGGGCCTGGTTTTTGATGCCACTACTAAAGACAGGATAGCCGTTGTTTACATAACCAATTTGCGTACCGGCGAAAGCATGTATAACAGCCTGAACGGTACATTTAAAGTTGCCTCTACAGCCGGTGACTGGCTGGTATTTAGCAAAATGGACTATTTTAATGATACGGTAAGAGTTACAGGAACCGAGGCAATTGTTGTTTACTTGAAACGCACAGGCATAACGCTGAAGCAGGTTGATATACGCGATACCATGTCATCGCCTAAATCAATAATGGCGAAGAACCGCTGGCAATATAGTAAGGCTTATGGTTCGTTGGCTAACCGCGATCTGATAAGTATTGGGGGTACAGGTGTTGGTTTGAGTATTGATGCGCTTTACAACATGTTTAGCAGTGAGGGCCGAAACGCCAAACGCCTGCGCGATATACTGGATAGAGATTATAAACAAAACACTATTGATTACCGCTTCAACAAAACGTTTGTGAGCAGAATAACAGGGTTAACGGGTAAACAATTGTCGGACTTTATGATAAAATACCGGCCGGGATATTACTTTATAACATCAGCTTCTGAGTATGAATTTATTTCCTCAATCCGCACTAATTTAAAACGTTACCTGCGCAACCCCACCACATTTTCGCTTCCATCGCTTGGCGAAGGAGAATAGCAAAACGTTTATTTAACTTTTTGGAAATAGGTAAAGCCTGAAAAAAATCTTTTATTTGCGTTTATGCCCGGAAAACTACTCCACATCATTTTTTGTGGATGCATGCTGTTCGCTTCGGCTGCTTCTGCTCAAAACGCTGATACCACCAAAAGCAATACTACAAGCATTGATACCGCATTGCTTAATCGCTTACGTGTTTTTCCGCGTCGTAATGCTATACCCGTTCGTACCAGGCCACCACAGATCAGACAGGTGTTAATTCCGGTTGAGATGCCTGATTATGCGCTGAACTACTGGCGCAAATCCATCACCATGAGTGTAAACTTTGCGCAATCGGCATTTACGGGTAATTATGCAGCGGGCGGCGTAAGCGCAGTTGCGCTCAACTCCAATTTTATATACAGAACAGAGTATAAAAAAGATCCTTTCAACTACACGGCCGAGATCAACTTTTTGTACGGTATATCTAAAAACAAGGGGCAGGGCTCACGCAAAACCAACGACCGTATTTTTATTGATAATAAAATAGCCACCAAACTATCAGATCACTGGTTCTTTTTCGGCGCTTTGAGTTTTGAGTCGCAGTTTGACAGGGGTTACCAATACCCATCAGGCGGAACTACAACCCAACCGCTGCTGTTGTCGCGTTTTATGGCACCGGGTTATTTTACCGAATCTATAGGTTTTGAGTTTAAGCCGGCCACCTGGTTCTCTATGCGTTTTGGTACGGGTACCGCCCGCCAAACTTTTGTGCTGGATACAACCATATACCGAAACAACCCGGCTAACTATGGCGTGCCAATTGGTAAAACCTTTCGTAATGATCTGGCATTTCAGGTTGTTACGCAACTGGATAAGGATATCATGACCAACGTTCACCTTAATGCCCGTTACGCGCTATTTGTTCCTTACGAAAAATCGTTAGATTTTGTAACGCACCGTGTGGATGCTATCCTGACGGCTAAAGTGAACAAGCTCATTAGCCTTACACTGAATGGCACTTTCCTTTATGATAAAACTACCTCCAAACAGGTGCAGGGAACCGAAGGTATGGCTATAGGTATTGTGTACCGTTTCCCGTAGTTGCCGCAGATAACTACCCGTTTTTTTCTTTTTGGGTGAATTAGTTTCTTTTGGAATGGGCATTGTGTCGTCTATGCTAAAATCTATCATTATGAAAAAGTTAGCAGTTTTAGCAACAACAGCGTTTTGTGCATTAGCCATAAGCACGGCATCGGCACAAACCAGAAAGGCAGATACAACATCTACCAACAAAAAAAAACAAAGCACTACCACAGAGCAAATGAGAAACGGCAGACCTGGCTCTAACGGCTCAACCAGTGGTACTACTACTGATGGCGCAAGAGATGCACGCCCAAGCGGTTCAACCACCACGCAGCCAACCGAGCCTAACAACAACGGTTCAAACACCAACCGTACGCAGCCAGGCACAACGCCAGGAACAACGCCAAGCGGTAGTGGCAACAGCGGTACAAGTAATGGCAGCAACGGTTCAACCGGAAGCGGCAACGGTAGCAGCACTACACCCGCTACTCCACCAAGAAGGTAAATTACTCAGTAATTATGTATAGTAAAAAGGGCCGAAAGGCCCTTTGCTATTTAAAATGAGCTAAAAAACACAGCAAGCCTTATTTCCCGCTCAAAATGATAAATTTGCGGAATTAAATGAGAGCATAACAATGTTTGAAAATCTTTCGGATAAGCTGGACAGGGCCTTTAAGGTACTTAAGGGGCAGGGAACAATTACAGAAATAAACGTGGCAGAGACCATGAAGGAGATACGCAAAGCCCTTCTGGATGCCGACGTAAACTATAAAACAGCCAAAGCCTTTACTGATGATGTAAAGCAAAAGGCACTTGGTAATAATGTATTAACCTCCATATCGCCGGGGCAATTGCTCACCAAACTCATGAATGATGAGCTGGCTGAGTTAATGGGTGGTACTGCCGCTGAACTTGATGTAAAGGCATCGCCAACCGTAATTTTAATTGCCGGTTTGAACGGTGCAGGTAAAACTACATTTACCGGTAAGCTGGCCAATTACTTAAAAACACAAAAAAATAAAAAGCCGCTTTTAGTGGCTGATGATATTTATCGCCCCGCGGCTATTGACCAACTGGAGGTTTTGGCCGGACAAGTTGGTGCCGCGGTTTACACTAATCGCGAAAGCAAAGATCCTATTGCTATTGCTAAAGAGGGTGTTGCCTACGCTAAGCAGAACGGATATAACGTAGTGATCATTGACACCGCGGGTCGTTTATCAATTGACGAGGCGCTGATGGTGGAGATTGAGCAGGTAAAAGCTGCTGTAAATCCGCAGGAAATTTTATTTGTGGTGGACTCCATGACTGGTCAGGATGCTGTGAATACCGCCAAGGTGTTTAACGACAGGTTAGATTTTACAGGTGTTGTTTTAACCAAGCTGGATGGTGATACCCGTGGTGGTGCCGCGCTGTCTATTAAATCGGTAGTAAACAAGCCTATCAAGTTTATTGGTACAGGTGAGAAGATGGACGCTATCGACGTTTTCCACCCGGATCGTATGGCTTCGCGTATTTTAGGCATGGGCGACGTGGTGTCGTTAGTGGAACGTGCGCAACAGCAGTTTGACGAAAAACAGGCAGCAGAACTCCAAAAGAAGATCCGCAAGAACAAGTTTGATTTTAACGACTTTTACGGGCAGATACAGCAGATCAAAAAAATGGGTAACATGAAAGATCTGATGGGGATGATACCCGGCGTTGGCAAAATGATGAAGGATGTGGAAATTGGCGACGATGCGTTTAAAAACGTGGAGGCCATTATTCAGTCTATGACACCGTATGAAAAAGAAAATCCTGATACCATTAACCAAAGCCGCCGTAACCGTATAGCGAAAGGATCAGGTACTAAGTTAGAAGAAGTGAATCGCCTGATCAAGCAATTTGAGGATATGCGCAAGGTGATGAAACAAATGAGCAACCCTGCCGCCATGGCCGCCATGATGAAACGGATGCCGAAGATGTGATAAAAGAGCCGCGATAAGCGGCTTTTTTTGTATGTGATAATATTGTTGAGGGACTCAAAATCTGTATCTTTCTATTTTAATACTTTATGCTAAAATTACCAGCTCTTTTTATATCGTCAATTTTTGCGTGTTTTGTTGCCCAAGCCCAGCCCCCCGGCGCTATCATTGACGTGCAGCATTATAAGTTTAATATTGATTTGAATGACAGCACCAACAATATAGTTTGCAAAGCCGATGTTACGCTGAAATTCATTAAAAATACCCGCTCGTTCAACCTGGATCTGGTACAGAAAAATAATAGTGGTAAAGGTATGCTGATAAGCGCCATAACAGAAGGCGATAAGGCAGTTGAGTTTTCGCAAAGCGCGGATAAACTAACCATTAATACCACCGGAGCGGTTGGCACAGATCACACCTATACTATTTCCTATCAGGGCGTCCCGGCTGACGGCTTGATCATCTCCAAAAACAAATACGGTAAGCGTACCTTTTTTGGCGACAACTGGCCCAACCGCGCCCATAACTGGCTGGTTAGCGTTGATGACCCTGCCGATAAAGCCGCGGTTGATTTTGTAGTTACAGCACCCGCTCATTATGACGTGGTGGCTAACGGTTTGAAATTGAGCGAAACCGACCTTCCGGCAGGCAGGAAACAAACGCACTGGGAGGAAAAACAGGTATTGCCTACCAAAATCATGGTAATTGGCGTTGCTGATTTCGCCATTAAAAATGTAGGCAATGTAAGCGGCATACCGGTTTACAGCTACGTTTTCCCACAAGATTCGGTTAAAGGTTTCAAGAGTTATAATTACGCCAGGGAGATATTGCCGTTCTTCATCAAAAAGGTTGGTCCGTATGCTTATGAGAAACTGGCCAATGTGCAGTCAAAAACAATTTTTGGGGGAATGGAAAATGCCGGGGCAATTTTTTACCACGAAGAATCGCCTACCGACAGAGGCATTGAAGCCCTGATGGCGCACGAAATAGCCCATCAATGGTTTGGCGATGCCGCCAGCGAAAAGAACTTTTTTAACCTGTGGCTGAGCGAGGGTTTCGCTACTTACATGACGCATTATTACCTGGAAAATAAGTACGGCATCGACACGCTAAAAAAACGCCTTGTCGCAGACCGGGCAAAAGTGCTGGCCTTTGAAAAAGACCGCTTGAAACCGGTTGTTGATACATCCGAAAGGAGAGACTTTATGGTTATGCTCAATGCCAATAGCTATGAAAAAGGCAGTTGGGTGCTGCACATGCTACGACGCAAACTGGGCGAAGAGGCTTTTTGGAAAGGCATCCGTGAGTATTATGCGGAATACAAGGGCGGTAACGCCAACACCATGGACTTTATGAAGGTAATGGAGAAGGCAAGCGGTAAAGACCTTGACGTATTCATTAAGCAATGGCTCTACACTGCCGGCCATCCGGATGTAGTGATAAAATGGCAATATCTAAGTAACATCCACACAATTAAGTTAACTGTAACGCAGCAACAACAACAGGTATATCATTTTCCGTTAGACATCAGCATCAATGGGCAAATGCACCGTGTTGATGTGAATAGCAGGGAAATAACAGCTAACTTTTCATCGGCAAAGCAACCAACCAAGATTGTACCCGATCCGAATATTAATCTGTTAGCAACTTTTGCCGTAAGTAAACAATAATATTAGCACCATATAAAAATTCCCTATCTTTCGCTGTAAATAAACTTTATTACACGTGTTAGTTAAAACCTTTGGCAGTGCCGTTTATGGCATAGAAGCCATTACCATAACAGTTGAAGTAAACATTGCTGCAGGCACCAAGTATTTTATTGTGGGGCTGCCCGATATTGCTGTTAAAGAAAGCTATTTCCGAATAGAGTCTGCACTAAAAAATACCGGCTTCAGGATGCCAAGACAGCAGGTGGTTGTGAATATGGCTCCTGCCGACATAAAAAAAGAGGGCTCATCCTATGACCTTACTATTGCTACGGCTGTGCTGGCCGCATCGGGCCAGGTGGAGGCCGGAGAGCTTGATAAGTACCTCATTATGGGCGAGCTGTCGCTCGATGGCGGACTGCAACCCATAAAGGGTGCTTTGCCTATTGCCATACAAGCACGCAAAGATGGTTTTAAAGGATTTATTCTGCCTAAACAGAACGCGCGGGAGGCCGCTATTGTAAATGATCTGGAAGTTTACGGTGTGGAAAACATCCGCGAGGTTGCGGGCTTTTTCAATGGCGATATCACCCTAAAACCCGAAATAGTTAACACCCGCGAGGAGTTTTATAACAGCCTGTGCAACTACGACAGCGACTTTAGCGAAGTAAAAGGCCAGGAGAATATTAAGCGTGCGTTGGAGATAGCCGCCGCCGGGGGGCATAATGTAATATTGATCGGTCCGCCGGGGGCGGGTAAAACCATGCTGGCCCGCAGGCTGCCATCTATACTACCGCCGCTAAGCTTATATGAAGCATTGGAGACGACCAAGATCCATTCGGTAGCCGGCAAGTTGGCTGCTACCGATGCCTTGGTAACGGCAAGGCCCTTCCGTTCACCGCACCATACTATTAGCGATGTTGCCCTTGTAGGCGGAGGCGGAAACCCGCAACCCGGCGAAATATCACTGGCGCATAACGGCGTTTTGTTTCTGGATGAATTGCCGGAGTTTAAGCGGAGTGCGTTAGAGGTGATGCGCCAGCCACTGGAGGAGCGTAGGGTAACCATATCGCGCGCCAAGTTTACGGTTGATTATCCCAGCAGCTTTATGTTGGTGGCCAGCATGAACCCTTGCCCGTGTGGCTATTATAATCACCCGGAGAAGGAGTGTATTTGTCCGCCGGGTATGGTGCAAAAGTATTTAAGCAAGATATCAGGGCCGTTGTTGGACCGTATTGACCTGCACGTAGAGGTTACACCCGTTAACTTTAACGAACTGGCATCCGAGCGTTTAGCAGAGAAGAGCGAACTTATCCGGGAGCGGGTAATTAAAGCCCGGGATGTGCAACAAACGCGCTTTGGTAACAAACCCGACCTGCATGCCAACGCGCAAATGAGCTCCAAAATGGTGCGTGATGTTTGTAAGATAAACGAAGCCGGGCAAAACCTGCTTAAACGCGCCATGGAAAAGTTGGGTCTGAGTGCCCGGGCATACGACCGTATTTTAAAAGTGGCCCGCACCATTGCCGACCTGGCTGGCAGTGAAGACATAAAACTGGAACATTTAGCTGAAGCCATCCACTTCAGGAGTTTGGATAGAGAGGGTTGGGCAGGGTAATATCGCTGCCGTACCATCGTCTCACTGTGGATGTGAGACGTTGTGAACCGAAAATTTTCATAAAAATTTGACTATCAATAATTTGTAAAAAATAAGTGAAACGAGGATGAGACGGGTGAAACGATTTTATGCTGATAATCCTGAATGGTTGAAAAGGTGAAAAGCGCATTAGTTTTTATAGGTACAGCTATTTTAAATGTTGCGCTATTTATTGTGCTTCAAATTTACGCCCAGTTTGCTCACTTTTTTCTTTTCGGTGAAGGTGCGTTAAGTGATAAGTTCATTGTTTGGGTGTCGTTGTCTTTTGCACTTATACAGGTTGCGATACTGATCCTCTTATTCCGAAAGCGATTTCTTGTGAAAACCGGCCCACTGCTTGGAATGAATATAATTATCGTTGCCGTATTGTTTATCTATTACGTGTTGTTGTAAACGAAGGTGAAAGAAGACGACGAAAAAGTATTTGAACAATTAAAGTGTTTCATCAGTAACATCACCGGTGTAGCCGAAGATGAAATTTTTAAAACAGCCTATCTGGAAAAAGACCTCGGAGTTTTTGGAGACGATACTATTGACTTATTGCTTATGTACTGTAAAGAGTTCAATGTTGATCTTTCCGGATTTGATGTAAGGAAATATGTGAGTCCGGAAGGCGACACCCTTCTCCCCGCCATCATCAGATTGCTTACGGGAAGGAAAAATCACAAACAAGCAGATATATCAGTATTAAACTTAATAAACGGAGTATTGGAGGGCCGATTGGATGAAACTGTAATTAACGCTTAAGCTTCAGTGGCTACCATTTGGTGCATCTCCGCCCTTGTTGGTATTATTAACAAAAACATGCGGATCATCTCAATAACGTGCTGATTGCGCTAATGAATTAATCAAAAAATAAAATACTAAATAACCTAAAATCTTATCACAATGAAACAAATTATCCCAAGCCTGATGGCTTTAGCAGTAACCAGTTCCGCATTTGCACAATGGAGTACCGGCACAAACATAAACAATGAAAATACAGGGAATGTTGGTATTAATATTGGAACAACTACACCAACAATACCGCTAACAATAGGCGATGCCGCAGGCATTGTAAGAAAAAACAGCACTACCCCTTATTTTCTAATAAGAGGATGGGTAGATACCTATTTACAAACTGTTGCAGCGCCTGGTTCTAATTGGTCTCGCGCGGCTTTAAGTACCAACCTGCACTGGAACAACGCCGCAGGTAACTGGCGGGTTGATGGAGACCTTTACTCTGACTTTGGGTCAATGAATTTTGAGAATAATGGAAACATAGCGTTTTATACCAGAGGTACAGTTGGATCATCTTATGATATTTCACATTCAGCCCTCGCAACCTACAAACGGTTAGCCATAAGCAACGATGGCATTATTCATATCCCCGGCCGTTTGGGTGTAGGTACAACTGCGCCAATAAGTGCATTTCAAGTCGGCGATGGCAATAATTTCCTTTCTATTGGGCAAGCCTGGGCAGTAGACCTGAAATATGGAACCAGCTATATTGGATTTAACGCAGGCAGAAACAACGGTAACTGGACAGTGAGAGGTGACGGCGCGCACAACGGAGGCGCGGTAATTTACAGCAACATAGTAGGCGACATTTTTTTTGCCCCCTTACCCAGTACAGGAACCGGGCAGCAAACTTTTAGCGATGCAGAAGTTAAAGGTAAGATAGCGTTGCATATAACCCCCGAAGCTGTTGTTCGTGCCAAAAATATAAGAGTAGAGCTGACTAACTGGCCCGACTTTGTTTTTAAGCCCGACTACAAGCTTCTAACGCTAACAGAGGTTAAAAACTATATTGATAAGAACCACCACCTGCCGGATATGCCCTCTGCAGACGAAGTGCACAAAGAGGGGATCGATTTGGGTGAAATGAACAGGCTGCTAATAAAGAAGGTAGAGGAATTAACGCTTTATCTTCTTGAGCAAAACCGAAAAAACGAAGCGTTGCAAAAGGAAGTTGCAACGCTTATCAAACGCGTTGATAAAAACTATAAACCAAAAAGATAAATTATGCATAAAAAAAAATCATTTTTAACTGTCTCAATAACGCGCTGTGGCGCATTTTTAAATAGTGTTTGCCTGGTAAATGGCTTATTAAAAACATTTTTTGTTATCCTGTTATTGCTGTCAGCTAAAGGCGCGTTAGCCCAATGGAATATCCCTGCAACTGGCGGAAACCCGCAATGGGCAAAAATTGGAACATTTACTGCCGGGCAGGGAGGGGAAACTTTAATGCTTACGGCCTATATCCATAAAGGTTACAATGCTGCCAATAGTCAGGATGCCGTTTACACGCTCACATTCAAAACCTCCAATGGAGATAGTGTTGATGATAAGGGTTTTGCTGGTAACGGAAGCTGGTATGCTACAGGCCAAAGCAGCGATATTGGCCCGGGTTCAATTAAGTGGAAGGCAAACGCTGCAGGCAAGTTAGCTACTGCTTACGACCTTTATATTTACCTGCCTCATTTTACCGAGAAAAGCCATTATTCAGTAACGCTATCTCCAACCGCGAGCTGGGCCAATGTTGGTTTGATTGGCCAGGCCGATCCCGGAGCCGCGAGTGCTTCCGTTTTAATACCCACAGTTGGATTTAATCTTATACAGGGAAACCTTGGTGTAGGCATAGCTGACACCAAAGGTTACAAATTTGCGGTTAATGGAACTGCCATTGCCACATCAATGACAGTAAAGTTAAGCGCTAACTGGCCCGACTATGTATTTAAATCCGGCTATAAGCTTCCAACCTTAAACGAGGTTAAAAGATATATTGATAAAAACCATCACCTGCCGGACATGCCATCGGCAGACGAAGTACAGAACAATGGCCTTGACCTCGGAGAAATGAATCGGCAGCTGCTCAAAAAGGTAGAAGAGTTGACGCTTTACCTTCTTGATCAGAACAAAAAACTGGATGAACACCAAAAGCGTATGGCCGAATTGGAGAAGGAAATCCAAACCCTTCGTAAACAACGGTAGCCAATACTACGAATTCAGACCGAAAAAGACCTTGTTAAGCAACGGATAGCCAGTAAGTATAATTACCGGCTATCTTGAACTTTTTTTCAATTTCAGTTCCATTTTTTTTAGACGATTTTCCAACTCGTGTCTCTTCTTTTGCTCCTCGATCAGATATAGCGTCAACTCTTCTACCTTTTTGAGCAGCTGCATATTCATCTCACCAATATTGACACCATTTTGCTCCATGGTTTGAGCGGATGGCACGTCTGGAAGGTGGCCATTTGATTGTATGTATTTATTTACCTCCTCCAACGTACGTAACTTGTAGCTGGCTTTAAATACATAGTCTGGAGCGGGAATGTTCAAATCTACTTTAACCTCTTTTGTATGGACCTTGCCGTTTACGGTAAGCATTTCGTCAGGACTTTGGGTTCCGATGCCAACTTTTCCGTTAGAACTGATTCGCATCCGTTCAACTCTTGTTACGTCTCCATTGCTAAAAGAAATAGCTGTTGGAACATAATTAGGAGATATAGCGCCATCTACAATAAACGAAATATCGGCGCGGTTTGCAAAGTTTGCGCCATCATAGCCGGAACCTATTAAAGCCCCAAGGTAATCGCCGGTTTGAACTGCTTGAGGCGAGGAAAGCGTACCACGCGACCGTCTTATCATATACACTGGTCGGGCTGAAGAACTTGCGCTGCTCGCAAATCCATTTATCATGTCAGCGTTACCTGCTGAATTCTCTCCAAAAAAGGACGCAACCGGAGCGCCTGCTGAACTTTGCCATAATAGCGATGGCGTAGAAGAACCCGCGGAAACAACTGAAAACTTAGTTAGCGGGTTTTCCGTTCCAACGCCAAAATTACCATTGAATGTTAGGGTCATCCTTTTCTGATTGCCTATAACAAAGTTTAAGTTTGGTTGATTGGAGTAGGTTAGAGGAGCCAAACTCTCTAACACCAGGCCTCCCATTTTATCTGACTCTGTAGTTGATTGTTCGCCAGATAGTTTGAGTATCATCCCTAATTGCCTTGTTTCAGCAGTCGGGCCTGTTGCATAATGCCTGATGGTAAACAAATCAGAATATGCTCCGGTTGAATAGCCTGTTACAACTTCCATTCGGGGCTTTTGTCCTGAAAAAAGTCCGGCGCCCGAAACGATGGGCTGCAGGGCTGAAGTCCCGAAACCAATATTGCCAGCCTGCTCTATAATAAACTTGTTTGACCCTTGATGGAATAATGAAAACGTTCCATCAGTAAAATTACTGGTCAGTTGCGTTTTAATATTTCCGCTCTGTTTGAAATAAATCTGATTTTGAGTACCGGAGCCATCTAAGATGAAATTATTAGTTGTCAAAATGTTACCTAACACTGTCAGTTTTTCTGAAGGTGTAAAGGCGGTTCCGTTACCAATGCCAACGTTAAGTGTGTTATCATTATAAATATGGTTGCCGGAGTACGGCCATTGCGCAAAAGACGATAAAGAGAAGAAAAACAGTAAGCAGGTAATAAATAAGGATTTAGCGGTGAACATGTGTTTTGGGGGATAAAAATTGAATACGGATATTTGGCATACTGCACATTAAAAATTACTATGGTAATTCTTGAAGTTTTTAACAGGCAGGGTTGAAACACTAAGGTGTGAGGTTCATGTTGTGATCAAGGCATCTGGTATTTAAGTGCGTATAAAGATAAAAAAAGAAAATATTTAGCACACACACTCCATTTTGGTAATGGTCTCATAGAAAAATCCAGCCGTACCCGTGCTTTATAAAACCGCTATACAGCTACATTAATTCCCCCTCAATTTTCCTATCTTTGCACCCGAAAAACAAGATTAAAAATGATCGATACCAATCAACTGATACCCGCTATTGCTGAGCAAGTTAAAGAGGCGCAAAACGAAGGCTTTTTATACAAGGAGATTTTTGCCGATACAGCGGCTCCTGTTAAAAAGAATGAGTTTTTGTTCTTTGTAAAGCCGGAGATCACTGTTAAGAATGACAACATCCAACTGGAAGAAATATTAAAACTCACTTTTGCTAAAATAGCGGAGTTTGGTTTTACTATTCATGACATTAAAATATTAGCTGCCAAATACCTGGAGCAATACAACATTATTGCGCAGCATTACGGCGTAATTAACCAGATTGCAAGTAACGCTGTGGCTAACATGAGCGAAGGCGCTAAAGATAAATTTAAAGAGTTGTTTGGTAAATCATTTACCGAAGCTAATGTATTGGGCGGACTGGAGTTCCTGGAGAAATATCCGGAATTTACACCAACCTCGCTTGACTACCTTTGCCAAAACATCGGCAGCAAAAAACTGGCAGGTGGTACTTATGTGGTTGAAGTAAAACTGGACGACGAGACAGTTTACCTGATCAATGGTTTCCATGGTCGCCAGTTAAAGCAATTTACGGATGCCGGCAAGAGCATTATTGTAATGTCGTTATCAACCGATGCTGACTGGAGCGATGCCCGCAGCAACTTCGTCGGCGCTACTGATCCATCAAAAGCCAACGCAGGCAGCTTGCGTCGCGCGTTTTTAGATAACAAAGAACGTTTAGGTTTGCCTGATGTATCGCAAGGTGCCAACGGGGTGCATTTGTCGGCTGGTCCGGTTGAGGCATTGGTGGAGTTACAGCGCTACAACTCCAACTTTACTACAGGGCAAGCTAAGCAGATCAGCGATTTTAGCTTTGGCAAACAGTTACAGGGTGCTTTTGGTGCTGACGCTGTTGATGCCATTGTAAAAAACAGCAACGTTAACGTTGATGGAAAAGCTACTTCGGTATTTGATCTGACAGAAGAAAAAAACAGCGAAGAGGCTTTGGCAATATTGAAGCCACTGTTTTAACAATAAGCTTATAAATTTACAGGCAGCATAACACAGTTATGCTGCTTTTTTTTGCGCTGATGTTACCAAATACGTGTAAAAAACGCAAATGCCGTAGATATGCCGTATATATATTCTGCCATTAACGAAAAGCCCGTTGTACATTTGGGTAAACATGTAAAGCAATGAAAAACGACAATACATCGCAGAAATTAAAAAAGTTGCGCCTGCGCCTGGGCTACAGCCAGGAGCAACTGGCCGAGGCTGCCCGGATAAATTTACGCACAGTTCAACGGGTGGAGAATGGCGAGACAGAACCGCGTGGAGATACGCTGCGCCGGATAGCCAGCGCGCTTAACATTACCACCGATGAGCTGACCACCCGTGCTGAACAAGAAGATAGGGGTTATTTGGTGGCGTTCAACCTGTCGGCGCTAAGTTTTTTGTTATTTCCTTTTTTAGGCGTGTTGGTACCTTGGGTGCTTTGGCTTTTAAAAAGAGACAAGGTAACAGGACTTGAGCGAGCTGGCCGGCAGCTTTTAAACTTTCAGATAACCGGCTGCATTATCTACTACCTGCCAAAAGTAATTATCATTACCGGAGTGCTTTTTATGGAAACACCAAGCCCATATGCAGGCTTAAACTTAGGCGTCGGATCAAGCAATGTTGAATCAAGCGGTATCGGTATGGGCGTAGATAGCGTTTTTATTTACCTGTTTTACCTTGTGGCGTATTACGGCATTACCCTTATTCATATTATTATAAGCGCTTACCGTGCACATGTGGGCAAGCCACTTTACTATAAACCGGCTATTCCGTTTTTGAGGTAGATGTTACAAGTTATGCCACAAGTGCCGCAACGTAATTCAGCAACGCGTCAACATCAAAGGGCTTAGATAGATAACCGTCGGCGCCACAACTACTTGCTACCAGGTGAAGGTCTGGCTCGGCAGATAATAGTATAACAGGAGTTTTCACTTCCGGATGCTGGGTTTTAAATTCTCTGCAAATGTCAGCACCTGTTTTGTACGGATTTTCTAACCTAACATCGAGAACAATGAGGTCGAGGCCAAGAAATAAAATATGCTCTGCAGTTTCGGATGTGTTGGAGATAATAACATCGTACCCCTCCTCCTGAAAGATCATCCTTACCAGCTCTAAAATATCTTCATTATCGTCAATAACCAGTATTCTTTTTGCCATTTGATGGTGTGTTATTTGTATTCGATACGGTCACAGCAATCAAAATATTCGACGACAATAAGGGTATTTGCTTAAAACTACAAAATACTATTGGTAAAGTTTGCCCGCTAAAGTAATTACCGCGTTATAAAATTTATCTATTAATTAATAGTATTCTTATTATATTACTAAGTAATCCGACGCGCGTTAAGGTTACAACCTGCCAGTGCCGCCTAACGTCGCAAGCGTTGGGCATCTATGTTTGTAATCTCAAAACAGATCGCGCAGTAATTTTCAATAGCTAATGGTCCGTAATCTATAAACTACGAACCATTAGCATTTCAACTTTACAAGCCAAACCCATAAGCAACCCTTAGTGCCGTAACGCCATCGCTGTAATGGTTGCCACTAAAGTTTTCATAACGGGCGCCTATATCCCACTTTTTGGTTGCGTAACCAATTCCCGGCGACCATAAAAAGTGTGAGGAAGCCTTACCCTCGGCCACTTCAAATGCTACACCAGCTTCCCCGGATACATAAAATCCGCCACCGGCAAAAAATTTAAACCCGGCTTTTACGGGTATAATGTTTGATTTGTATTGGGTTGTAAACCCCGCAAAGCTGCCACTGGCCGGATAGTTTACCGTTTTCGGGAAAAAATGGTAAAGACCGCTGGTAAATGTAAGCGCAAACCTGTCAGATACGCCATATTGTAGCCTTGGTGTAATGCCCAAACCAAAATTAGCAACCGTACTTGTGTTACCTACCGGGATAAGCGCGTCGGCGCCAATACCAAACCTGAATTTGCTTGGCGGTACCGTTTGCGCGCTGGCCTGAGCGCAAATAAATAATGTTAACGCCGAGAAGGCGCAAAGCAATAGATGTGTTTTGTTTTTCATGATGGTTAGTTTTTTTGATTTATTACAACTAAACGCCACCAGTTGAAATTATATACAGCGCGAGATGTTAAGATATGTTAAAGTAGAGCGAGATGCATGAAAACTACCTCTGCTGCAATTGCGCTAACAGTGTTTGAAACTGCTTTAAAACCTCATTGCGCAGCTTAGCGTCACCATCCGTCATCTGCTCAATTAGCTCAATGTGGTGTTTGAGATAATCTGCCGCGTGATGGCGGTCGTGTTGCATCATCCAGTCGGCGTTGTAGGCCCAATCGGCATATTTAACGGTTTGCGCATCGGGGCTGATGGTTAACAGCCGCTCATCTTCCAGTTCCTTTCGCATTTTTTTAGGCAGCGGATTGTTTGCTGCGGTAAAATGCCGGGTTAGCTCCATAACGCAATCGCTTATGTGTTCGGCTTCCTGTTCGTCATAGCCGAAACTTAGCAGAGCCGCATGTAATTCGCTTTGCGTAGTAGTGGTTTTCTCCAACAGATCATGGCAAAGGCCAACCTCAAAAGCAAGTGGGGCAGCCTCTGCGGCGTTATTGGCCACAGCCAACACATGGTCGAAGTAAGGTTGTGTGGTGTCTTTAATTAGCTGGCCATTGTGTAGAGCCCTAACATGATGGATGAGTTGTAACCTGCGGTTCATGCTTTGTTTAACAATTGGGCAAAGGTAGAGTTTACAACAACTAACTACTGTAATAAAACAAAAGCCGCTTACCTTTTAGCAAGCGGCTCGTAAATAGCTGATCAAAATTAGATCAGCCCTTTGTTGAATTCGCTTATGGCGGTTTCGGGGTCTTTTAAAAAGGCTTCCCGCTGTTTGGCTGTGTCGCCGACGTAGATCTCATTGTCGTTGTTTTCTATACCACTAACAATAACCCCAGCAGCAACGTCAGCAGGTAAACCATTATCTAAACCCAATGCGCGGGTTCCCTCAGTACTGATAAGCGACGGGAACACTTCGTGCACTTTAATGTTGGTATCGGTTGCCAGCGTAAGCCTTAAGGCAATGCTGTGCGAATGCAGGGCGGCCTTGCTGTCAGAGTAAGTTGGCAATACTACCAAAGGATGGATAGATACGTTGGAAGCCAGGTTAACAATGGCTGCTTCGGATTGTTGTTTAAGCAGAGGCAATAACGCTTCGGTTAAACGAATAGGACCAAAATAGTTGGTTTCAAATTCTTCTTTGGCAATATCATAAGCGTTCGCGTTCTCGCCTAACTTATAGGCTTTACCCACGCCTGCATTGTTGATCAATACACTCAGGTCGCTGTGCTCGGCTTTGATCTTTGCTACCAGGGCGGTTACATCTTCGGCGTTGGTAACGTCAAACGGGATGGTAGTAACGCCTAACTCCTGTCCGGCTTTTTCCAACCTTGCGCGGTCGCGGCCGGTGATGATTACTTTATTTCCTTTTTGGGTAAGTACTTTTGCAGTTGCATAGCCTATTCCTGAATTGCCACCGGTAATCAGGATGGTTTTATTAGTTAAGTTCATCTTTTTATGTATTTGTTACAGGGCAAAGATGGGCAGGCGCCAAAAACTGTGCATTGACATAAAATAAAAAGTGCTGTTGATAAAAATCAACTAACCCCTAATACACCCTATCTGTCTTTACTGGTTTGGTTGCGGATACGGCTCAGGGTTTCTTTGGTGATGCCGAGGTAAGAGGCGATCATGCCTTGCGGTATGCGGGTAAGCATTTGCGGGTATTGCTCAACAAAACGCTTGTACTTTTCTTCTGCGCTTGAACTGATATTGGTGTGGATGCGGTTTTGAACGGCAATAAAACTGCGGTGCAGCAGGGCGTTCACAAAATCGTTGAGGGCGGGTATTTCCTTGCACAATTTTTCAAACACCGGTTTGGCTATCAGGAAAACTTCTGAATCTTCTAAAGCATCTATGTTATACAGCGATGTTCCGCCCGACTCATAACTTGCCCTATCACCGGCCCACCAGTTTTCCAGGGCGAAATGGATAATGTGCTCATTGCCTTTCTCATCAACCGAATAGGTGCGCAGGCAGCCTTTTAAAACAAAGCAATTGTATTTCCAAACATCACCCTCCTGCAACAGGTACTGCCGTTTGCGCACTTTTTTGATGTGGCCGGCGGCAACAATTGTATCAATGTCGCTTTCGCTGAGTTGGCTTTTGGTTTTTAGGTACGTTTTAAATACTTCAATCACTGCTATGCTTTTGATGCGGATCAAAGATATTGTTTTGGAGGACTTTAAAGGCCTTTTAAAGGCCTCTTTCTTATGACATAGCGCATGCGCTAGCATACTATTAGCGTTGAAATACACGCGTGCTCTAATAGTACTATGTTAATATTATAAGTCTGCTTCTTGTGATTGCAATGTACTATCTGATGCTTTGAGGTGCTTTATAGCCCTTTCTTTTAATTGCTTCTTTATGTAGTCTTTATTTTTTCCTTGCCTTTTATTAATCTTACTTAAGATTTTATCTTCTAATCCCTTATCAAGTTTTTGCATGCGTAGGTCTACATAGACTATTCTTGACCATCTGACATTAAGACCAGGCACATTTAAAAAGTCTATTAAATACATACTGTCTTTTAAACGTGTAGTTAACAAGTAGGCTAAACAATATTTCGTCATATCGCTATATGTTTCACTGCCTTTAATTTCTGAATATGCACTATTTAAATCCTCGATATTTAAATGCTTTGTACTAAGATGGTTAAGGAAGATATCTCGAAGTTGAATTGTGAAATCTATTGTCGTTAACCAATAAGTTATTCCAGATTCTTGTTCAGAGTCATTCTCTAACAATTGCGTATAAAATAGATCAAAATTATGCAAGAGAGATAACAGAATCTTATATTTAAGATTTCTTGATATCAAGTGATTTGCTTGTAAACATCTTGATATTAGTGAAAAGTATTTATAGGATTGATTAAAATTAGAAGCGACATTTTTAGTATATAGTTCTTTTATAAACTTGTCGCGTTTAGGTTGTTTGCCGCAGTAGAAAATCATTGTATTTTCCCACCAGTCCGAAAAGAAATTTTCGTTCAACACTGACTCATTTGAGTCATCAAATGCAACACTGGCAAAATACTCTTGAAAAGTAAGATGATAGAAATAAAACTCATTTAGATGCTCATCGTATTGAATGAGCCCTTGTCTGTCTTTAAGCGAATCTATAAAGCCAGATATATCTTTTAGATCTTTAAAGTCATATTCGCCTTTTATTTCTTCCAAAAGAGTGGATAAGTTAGATTCCGTTATAGACTTTTCGCCTTCACAATGCATTTTTGAAGCTATCATCGCCATGATTTGCCTCGCTTCTTCATACTTATATTGAGAACCTAATCCTTTGCTACTGTCCCATCGTTCAAGGTAATAGTCAGTGAATTTATTGTATAATTCTGTAATATTTGCAGGAAGTTCTGATAAGTCTATTTGATCTTCTCGATAAAGTATTGCCATCAGCGTTAGAGCAAGCGGCGTCCTAACTAGCTTATTAGTTAGAAGTCCATCTTTTAACGCATTCACAAAATGATTAGATTTACTTACATCATTAGGAATAAGTTTTTTAACGAGTTTAAACGCCTGTCCTACGTCAAAGGGAAGTAATTCAACTTTTTCAAACGAGTTTAGTATTTCGTGCTCTTGAATAAAATTTCGGTCTCTTGAAGAAATAATTAATTGTACATTGAAGTTTTTATTGAAGCAATCTGCGTCAATAATTTCATTCGAAACTTTCAATTTTGAAAATGGGTCTGACAGTAATTGTTTTGCGATTTGAAAGGCATCATACTTTGCTTTTTTGTCCTTTTTAAAAGAGTCCTCCTGAACCTGTAACTGAATTTTTAGTTGTAAAACATTTTCTAAAATGAGAGATTTAACTTTAGGATCTTTTATTTCATCCAGCCCGTCGAATAATAATATTAGCTTGGAAAATTTTGTAAAATTTATTGCCTCGTTAGTCGCCGCCGCATATTGACTTTTTAAACTTGAAAGCAAATCAACATTTTCTTTTATTGAAGCAAACTCCCAATAAAAGACAGCAACGGGCTTTTCATAATTTTCGTTTAAAGCGTTAATTCCGATCCGCTTCAATAAAAGGCTTTTCCCAGATGTAGGTAGTCCGTAAACAAAAAAATCTTTATGGTCACGACCAATTATTAGAGAATCATCTAATTCCTCTGTACGTTTGACCGCCTTTACATCTTCGTCATATTTTATGTAGGTTTCTTTTTTTTCTTGAAACCTTTGATATGATGTCTTTACGCTTACATAGATATCATTTATATCTTTAATTGATAAACCATGGAACAACTCTTTTGTATTTTCAACTTTGGATAAATTATGGATTTGAGAGTTCTTGAAATTATTAATGGCCATTTCATAGTTGCTCAAAAAGTCGTCTTTGATGTAATTTTCAATTTCCTGAGTCAGTCTCTGATAATTCCATATTTCAACATTCGATAGAAACTTAGGTAGTATTGTATTTTTAAGTATAGATTTCACTTGTGGCGAAACCGTCCCGTTTATTACTACTAAAACTTCGGATATTGTTATGTTTTCACCTTTGTCGTTGACAAAAGGATGGTCAAAGGCCAATTTAATTTGACGCATTACTTCTCCACCATCTTCGAAGTCGGTTTGTCCAGAATCTTTATTCTTGACTACAACAGCAGTGTATCTATCAATTCTCTTTTTACTATCGTGTTCTCTGAAGACCAAGTCCTTGCCGTATTCATGGATTCCATGCGTAATTTGAACGTCTTGGTAATCCATTTTAGCAAATAGTTGTTGCAAATAAGGGAACAAAGTAGTTTCTTTTCTGCTCTCTTTGATGGTTCTTAGTTTATCCTTAACAGTGAAATGGTTCATTATGATAGGTTTTATTTGCTAAAGTATTATTTAAATACAAATTTTCTGAATCATTTTTTTAAATGATGCTTCTGATTTAGAGTGCTTCAGTCTACTATCAAGTATATCATGCGTTAGTTGAATTAGCCCAAATGCGAGACGGTGTATTAATATCGCTTTATTCAGTATTGTGCTTAACCACCACGTTCCCTTTTCTCCCCCAAAATCCCGACCTTTGCAGAATAATAAAAAGCATGTCTTCAGCGCCAGGAAAAAAAATCACCGAGAAAGAAAATCTGCATCCACGCAATGTTCACCGTGCGGGGTATGATTTTAAGCAACTGTGCAAGGGCAGTCCGGCTTTAAAAAAGTTTGTATCGGTAAACCCCTACGGCGATGAAGCCATTGATTTTAGCAACCCCGAAGCGGTTAAAGCTTTAAACAAGGCGCTGCTGAAACAATATTACGGGGTTAACCATTGGGATATTCCAGAAGGTTACCTGTGCCCGCCCATACCCGGCCGCGCCGATTATATCCACTACGTTGCCGACTTACTGGCCGAACTGAACGGCGGCGAGGTGCCCACCGGCAATAAGATACAGGTGCTGGATATTGGCATGGGCGCCAACTGTATTTATCCGCTAATTGGCAGCAAGGTGTACAACTGGGAGTTTGTGGGTACAGATATTGACCCGGTGGCTATCAGTTCGGCAGAGAACATTGCGGCCATGAACCCCGGGTTTAAGGATAAGATGGAGTTCAGGCTGCAGAACAACAAGTCGCACATATTTGCCGGCATGGTTAAACGGACCGAGGGTTTCGACATCAGCATGTGTAACCCGCCGTTCCACGCGTCGTTACAGGAAGCGCAGATCTCAACCGCTACCAAATGGAAAAAGCTGGGCTTTGACAAACAGGCCTCGGCCCTCAACTTCGGCGGACAAAAAAACGAGCTGTGGTGCTATGGCGGCGAGGCGGGCTTTATCCGCCGCATGGTGGAGCAAAGCACCGTAGTGGGGCAACAGATACTATGGTTCAGTACGTTGGTATCAAAAAAAGATACGTTGCCGGTTATTTATAAGTTGTTGAAGCAAGTAAACGCACTGGATGTACGCACCATCACCATGACGCATGGCCAAAAAACAAGCCGTATTGTAGCCTGGACCTTTTTAACCCCGCAGCAACAGGTGGAGTGGAAGAACAAGTTTTGGTATGATTAATAGTTGGAGCAAAAGGGGCTAACCCCTCCCTGCCCTCCCGAGGGAGGAATATCTAAACTCTGCTTAGGACTAACGAAAGTTTGTTACACAAGACACGCGCAAAACGCAGGTTTTACAATTAATTGTAAATAAATTATTTAATCAAATTCTACAGCTAAAATTCCTGACGTAAAAGTTGTTGCATGCTGTTACAGGTCGTTTTCCTACCTGTTTGAAATAGAACTTATTACCCACTAAACCTGTTACAGGCGTTACAGCTATTACATCTATTTTTGTGAAACAAACGCACGCCGGCGCACCTACTCCACAACTGTTTATATTAATGTGAAAATATAAATTTGCAATACCTCATTTTTTCTATCTTTGCATCCCGACGCTGTAGTCGGGAAAATCCTGCCTCGGCGCATAGAATCAGTTAATAGTTGGTGGTCAAATCCATCAGCCATAGCCACAAAAAAAGACTATGCCAAAAGACAACTCCATTAAATCAATCCTCATTATCGGTTCGGGTCCTATTATTATTGGTCAGGCCTGCGAGTTTGATTACGCCGGTTCGCAAGCCGCGTTATCGCTAAAAGACGAAGGTATCAAGGTTTCTATCATCAATAGCAACCCGGCTACCATCATGACCGATAAGGTTATTGCCGACCATGTTTACCTGCTGCCGCTTGAGCCGGAAAGCATTGAAAAGGTTTTACAGGAACAGCAAATTGACGCGGTACTGCCTACCATGGGTGGCCAAACCGCGCTTAACCTGTGTATTGCCTGCGCCGAGCGAGGCATCTGGGAAAAATACAATACCAAAATTGTAGGTGTTGACCTGGCAGCCATCGAGAAAACCGAGAACCGCGAGGCTTTCCGCCAACTGATGGTTGATATTGGTGTGGGTGTGGCTAAATCAAAAATTGCCAACTCATTTTTAGAAGGTAAAGAAGCCGCGCAGGAAATTGGTTTCCCGCTGGTTATTCGCCCAAGCTACACGCTGGGTGGTAAAGGCGCAGGCTTTGTGCATAAAAAAGAAGATTTTGACCAGGCTTTGAGCCGTGGTTTACAGGCATCGCCAACCCATGAGGTTTTGGTGGAGCAAGCGGTATTGGGCTGGAAAGAGTATGAGTTAGAGTTGCTGCGCGATGGTAACGACAACGTGATCATTATCTGCTCTATCGAAAACTTTGACCCGATGGGCATCCACACCGGCGACTCGATAACCGTGGCCCCGGCCATGACCCTAAGCGACCGCTGCTACCAGGAAATGCGTAACCAGGCCATCAAAATGATGCGTGCCATTGGTAACTTCGCGGGTGGCTGTAACGTGCAGTTCTCGGTTAACCCGGCTAATGAGGAGATCATCGCTATCGAGATCAACCCAAGGGTATCGCGCTCATCAGCTTTGGCATCGAAAGCTACAGGTTATCCTATCGCTAAAATTGCAGCCAAACTGGCCATAGGTTACAACCTTGACGAAATAGAAAATCAGATCACCAAAACAACATCGGCTTACTTTGAGCCAACGCTTGACTACGTAATTGTTAAAATACCACGCTGGAACTTTGATAAATTTAAAGGCGCTAACCGTCAGTTAGGTCTGCAAATGAAATCGGTAGGTGAGGTAATGGGCATAGGCCGCAGCTTTATTGAGGCCTTGCAAAAAGCTTGTCAGAGCTTGGAGATCGGTCGTGCCGGTTTAGGTGCTGATGGCCGTCAAAGCCGCAACCTGGAAGAAATTATGCACAGTCTGGAAAACCCAAGCTGGGACAGACTATTCCATATCTACGATGCCCTGAGCCTGGGTGTGCCAATTGAGTCGGTACGTAAAGCTACTAAGATAGACCGCTGGTTCCTGAACCAGATCATGGAAGTGGTAACATTAGAGAATGAGTTGCGCCGCTACTCATTAAACAACATCCCGCAAGACTTCCTATATACCCTTAAACAAAAAGGATTTTCAGATCAGCAGATCGCTTATATATTAACCAACACTACCGAGGAGCAGGTTTACCAGCGCCGTAAGGAGTTGGGCATCCGTCGCGTGTACAAAATGGTTGATACCTGCGCTGCCGAGTTCCCGGCTAAAACACCTTACTACTACTCAACTTACGAAGGTGAGAACGAGTCGGTAGTGTCCGATAAGAAAAAGATCATTGTATTAGGCTCTGGTCCAAACCGTATTGGTCAGGGTATAGAGTTTGATTACAGCTGCGTACACGGTTTGTTGGCCGCTAAAGAATCAGGCTTCGAGGCTATCATGATCAACTGTAACCCCGAGACCGTATCAACCGACTTTAACATGGCTGATAAGCTGTACTTTGAGCCGGTGTTCTGGGAGCATGTGCGCGAGATCATTGACCTGGAGCAGCCTTACGGTGTGATTGTTCAGCTGGGTGGTCAAACTGCGTTGAAAATGGCTGAGAAAATGCATGAGCATGGCATTCGCATCATTGGTACATCGTTCCCAGATATGGATATTGCCGAGGACCGGGGCCGTTTCTCAGACCTGTTGAAAGAATTAGAAATTCCATATCCAAAATATGGTGTTGCCGAAAGCGCTGAAGAAGCTTTGGAGGTTGCACATCAGGTTGGTTACCCGGTACTGGTGCGCCCGAGCTACGTATTAGGCGGCCAGGGCATGAGCATTGTTATCAACGACGAAGAGTTGGAAAAAGCGGTTGTTAGCCTGTTGAAAAACCTGCCGGGCAATCGTGTATTGATCGACCACTTCCTGGATAGAGCAGGAGAGGCGGAATCAGATTCAATTTGCGATGGCGAGGATGTGCACATCATTGGTTTAATGGAGCACATTGAGCCGGCCGGTGTTCACTCTGGCGACTCGTACTCCGTATTACCTCCGTTTGATCTGAAAGAAGAAGTGATCAAAAAGATGGAAGAGTACACAGAGAAAATCGCGAAAGCACTTAATGTTAGCGGTTTGCTGAACATTCAGTTCGCTATCAAAAATGATAATGTGTATGTGATAGAGGCTAATCCGCGTGCATCACGTACGGTGCCTTTTATCGCTAAAGCTTATGACGTGCCATACATTAACATTGCTGCTAAAGTTATGCTGGGAGTAAACAAACTGAAAGACTTCACCATTGAGCGCAAATTATGGGGTTACGCTATTAAGGAACCTGTGTTCTCTTTTGATAAGTTCCCTGAGGTAGAAAAACAACTGGGCCCGGAAATGAAATCTACAGGTGAGGCTATACGCTTTATTCCTAACCTGCAGGACCCTTACTTCAGGCACTTGTACAAAGAGAAGTCAATGTACCTGAGCAAGTAGTGATTTGTCAGCAGGGTGTTAATATTCACCGAGTTAGCTCACCCTGTTTGCCATTTGTTTAATTTTGTAGAAATTTTTTAAAAAGAGATATGATGTACCCGGAATATTTGGTAGCCCCTATGCGGGAAGAGCTGACCAAAGTTGGTTTTGAAGAATTAAAGGATGCCCAGGCGGTAACCAATGCTATTGAAAGCGAAGGCACCGTGTTTGTTGTGGTTAATTCTGTTTGCGGATGCGCTGCCGCTAATGCACGCCCCGCTGCACGTATTGCAAGTCAAAATGCAAAACATCCTAACAAGCTGGTAACCGTTTTTGCAGGTATGGAGAAAGAGGCTGTTGATAAAGCGCGTAATTATATGCTGCCTTATCCGCCATCGTCGCCGGCAATGGCTTTGTTTAAAGATGGCAAGCTGGTTCACATTATTGAGCGCCACCAAATTGAAGGTCGCCCTGCGCAAATGATAGCAGACAACCTGATCAATGCGTTTGACGAGTACTGCTAATCAGCATTAAATAATAAGAAAAACCGGTATGAGTTTCATGCCGGTTTTTTTGTTCTGCATACAATTAGCTACCTCTGTAACATTTTTATTATTTGAGCGTCTTATTGATTGAATATTTAACAAAAAAAATCGTTAATTCGCTCATTAACTGATCAATTAATACATGAAAAGAAACATTGTTCCCGGCTTATTAGCCGGTATGTTCCTTGCGGGTGCGCTGTTACAACCAGCCGTTGCCCAGCAGGCCGCGCCACAAGAGGCTGCTTCAAAAGTTTACCGCGCAACTTATCCCCGCATTAATGATCTTATCCACACCAAACTTGATGTGCGCTTTGATTACAAAAAGCGTTACATGTATGGTAAAGAGTGGGTAACCTTAAAACCGCATTTTTATCCAACCGATACTTTAAGGCTTGATGCTAAAGGCATGGATATTAAAGCCCTTGCTGTAGTAAAAGATGGTAAAAACATTCCCCTTAAATACAAATATGATAGCCTTACGCTGGCTATTACCTTAGATAAGGTGTATCGTAACAACGAAAAGTATACCATTTACATTGACTATACTTCAAAGCCTAACGAGTTAAAAGTAAAAGGCAGCGCGGCTATCAATGATGCTAAAGGTCTGTACTTTATTAACCCGGACGGTACCGAAAAAGATAAACCAACGCAGATCTGGACGCAGGGCGAGACAGAAAGTTCATCAGCATGGTTCCCTACCATTGAAAGCGGTTCGCAAAAAACTACAGAAGAGATCAGCATGACTGTTCCTGCTAAGTATGTAACGCTGTCAAACGGTAAGTTAACTGCGCAAAAGGCCAATGCTGATGGTACCCGTACTGATACCTGGAAAATGGACCTGCCGCATTCACCGTATTTATTTATGATGGCTGTTGGCGACTTTAAAATTTACCGCGACAAATGGCGCGACAAACCGGTTGATTATTACCTGGAGGCAAAATACGCGCCTTATGCGAAAGATATTTTTGGTTTAACGCCTGAAATGATGGAGTTCTTTTCAAAAACATTAGGTGTTGATTATCCGTGGAACAAATACGCACAGATAGTGGTACGCGATTATGTGAGCGGTGCAATGGAAAACACTACGGCTACCTTGCACGGCAGTTACGTACAGGCCACCAAACGTGAGTTGATGGATACTTACTACGGTCAGGGTCCAAGCACTATAGCGCATGAGTTATTCCACCAGTGGTTTGGTGATTACGTTACCGCTGAAAGCTGGAGTAATCTTACCGTAAATGAATCATTTGCTGATTTTAGCGAGACCTTATGGGCCGAATACAAATACGGTAAAGACGAAGGTGCAGCGCACATTCACCAGGACATGATGAACTACCTTCGTTCTCCTGATGCTAAAACCAAAAATCTGGTACGTTTTTATTATGATGATAAGGAAGATGTGTTTGATGTAGTTACCTACCAAAAAGGTGGTCGTATTTTATATATGCTACGTAACTACTTGGGTAATGAAGCTTTTTATAAAGGCTTAAATATTTACCTGAAAAGCAATGCTTTCAAAGCCGGTGAGGCACATCAGTTGCGTTTAGCTTTAGAAGAAGCAAGCGGTTTAGATCTGAACTGGTTCTTTAACCAATGGTATTACGGAGCCGGACATCCACAATTAAACATCAGCTACAAATGGGATGCAGCTACAAAAACACAAACTGTTTATTTAGCGCAAACCCAAGCCGGCGATGCCTTTATTTTGCCAATGGCCATTGATATTTATGCCGGTGGCAAAAAAACACGTCACAGTGTTTGGATGCGCAGTAAAGCCGATACTTTAACTTTTACATCAGCAGTAAAGCCTGATCTGGTAAATGTTGATGGCGATAAAGTGTTATTGGCCGAAAAGAAAGACGCAAAATCATTAACAGAGTTTGCTTTCCAGTACGCTAATGCTCCATTATACCTTGACCGTTTGGAGGCTATACAGGCAGCAGCAGCGGCGCAGAGTGAAAAAGAGGCACAAGGTATTTTAATTGCCGCACTGAAAGATAAATATTATGGTTTACGCGCTACCGCTATATCGGCCTTGAACATGACCAATGACCAGGTACGTAATGCAGCGCAGCCAATTTTGGTTGAGCTGGCACAATCAGACCCTAATACAATTGTGCGTGCATCAGCAATAGGCGTGTTAGGTCGCCTAAAGGCAGCAGGCATGATGAACCTGTTTAAAGATGCACTAAAAAGCGAATCATACGCTGTGCAAGGTTCTGCGTTAAGCGCAATTAACCAATTGGATAGCCCACAAGCATTTCAGTTAGCCAAAGGCTTTGAAAAAGATAACAAAGGGGCGCTTACTGCAGCCATTTTAAATATTTATGCTTTGAACGGCAGCGATGCCGAGTGGCCGTTTGTTTACGAGCAATACAAAGAGGCAGGCGCGCAGGTTAAATATAATCTGGCCAAATCAATAGGCACAATGGCGGGTAAGTTAAACAGTTCAGCTTACGCACAGGAAGCTATTGAGGCGCTTAAAGAGTTTGGCTTACAGTACAAAGCTCAAATAGGCCCCAACATTGTAACTGTAATAGAAGGCGTAAAAGCGGCTCGTACGCAGAAAAATGATACAGCATCAGTAACAGCAGCTGATGCAGCAATTAAAGCTATAAACGCTAAATAAGCAAACAAGCTATAATTAAGGAGAGGCATCTGTCAGACAAATACAGATGCCTCTTTTTTTAAATCTATTTTATCTGCAACAAAGGAAACTATATGCAATACAACTTTTTCCATTTCCTTTTGATTCAGATTAAAATTGTGGTTGGTGTTTACATAGTCAAGTTTTATAGTATTTGATAGCGAGTAGTTGTGGTGAACACCAAGCCCGCCGTAAACATCGTTTATTCCCTGAAGGATCAGGGTTGGTGTTTGCAGTTCTTTTAGATGCATATACCTTATTGGCTCGTCGGGCTGGTGGGGGTTTTTAAAAGGATAGCCCATGCATATAACTTTTTCTATACACAGTTGGTCGGCCAGCATGGTTGCAATTCTGGCGCCGGCAGATCGGCCCAATAATATAATTTTAAAGCCCTTTTTCTGAAGAAGTTTTACCTGCCGTATAAGTTGTATGCACCTTTTGTCGAATTCACTTTTCCCTATTCCTTTAATATAACTGGGCCAGGCTAGCGGTCTGCGCAGTAAAAAAAACAATTTACTTCGCCTGCTTAAGTTGTCAAAAAGCAAAACCTCATGATTTGGCAGGCCTACATTTAATGAAAAGATATGGTCAAATAGACCGGTCAGCTCTGATGTTATCTTTAAAATTAATTCATAGTCTTCCCTGGCGTTGCTTCGCTCAATAATGATCAACGCTGTTTTACCGTTCATACACACTATTCCCCTTTTTTAACACATGTTTCTGTAATGGCTGTGCGGCGGGTTGCGGTGTAAACTACCCCGTTAACCATTTCGTAACCGGTTGAAACGCTTTGCGCATAGCGTTTTATAATTAAGCCGGTATTGTTATCTATTACTATAGTGCCGTTTTCGCGGGTGTTAAGTGATTCGCCCAGCTTAGAAGCCTTATAGGTAATAGTGATTGTTCGTGGGGTGAGCGCATATACGGTGAAGGTTGTTTGTGCTTTAGGTGTTTTGTCTTGCCATGTGTAACCCTTTTTCAAATTAACATTAGGCGTAAAACTTGTTAAAAAAGGTACTACCGTACCTGCCTTGAAATACTCTGCCTGAATACCGGAAAAAGAAACCAGGGTATCATTCAGCTTAACCGGAGGTCGGGTAACTTTGATCTCTCCTTTGTTGTCAACATTAAGTTGAAGGGTGGCTTTCGCCAGGTTCTGCAAGCCCAACTGTATCATAGAGCTGGGGTCGGCTTGTTTTGCGGAAGAATAGATAAAAGATTGATCCATCGCATTTATCGTATCAACCAGTTTTATTGTTGATACGGCCAGGACAGCACCCAGTAGGTTAGCATCGGTAACTTTATAGGATCTGACGAGTGTTGATGCTGAACTTACGTGCAGTGTTTGAGCGCCGCGCTGTAACACACAATTAGACCGTACAAGCACTTCGCGCTGATAGTCTTCACCCTTTTTAAACTTATTTTGCGCGCTTGAAACTATGCTTACCGAAATAAACGTAACAGCCAAAAAGTACTTTAAACCGGTGTTCTTCATTTGGGTCGGGTAATGGTTAGTTTAAGTTTACACTTTCCGGTACGCCCGGGGTTTTCCACAAAATAGTTGCTGCCGGCGGAGGCGTTAACTGTGTAGGTTGTGATACGGCCGGCATCAATGGAAACAAGCCGTTATTAGTTGTTACAGAATTTGCTGAGCCGGTTGGCATTTGCGGCGGTGCAGGAAGCTCGGGCGCAGCAGGCATTGGCACAGCAGCAAGGGGGGGCTCCGGCGCATCCTGCATGGTTCTATCAGGCATCTGTGGTGTTTCCGGTGCTTCCGGAAGCGGGGTGTCGGGCAGGGCAGCTATCATTTCGCTTGCAGGCTGTTCTGGTTGATTAGTAGCAGGCGGAGTTGTGCTAACTGGAGCAAGCTCGGGCACTGAATATGGCGCAGCTGGCTGAACGGTAGCTGTAACATCACTAATTCTTAAAACAGCCGTGCTCCGGCTGCCTGCTCTTCCTTCAGCATCGCCTTTGGTTATTGTGCCCGGCGCTAAAGGCGGCGGCACATTCCAATCAGATTGGTTAGCTACTTGCGCGCGTGAAACATTCGTTATAAAGCAAAAAAATAAGACCGCAAAAAACGATACCATAGGCTGGTGCCGGCCCGGTAACATAATTTTAAAAAGCAATTTTATATTGGTTGATCTCATTATATTCTTTTGATAGACAGCGGATAACAGACTACAAACGAGGCATTCACCCTGTCTGATGAATAGCGGGTTAAATTAGTTAAGCCAATGCCAACAGCCAATGGGTTGTCAAATGGCTTAAGGCCAAAAGAGCACCCCAGGTTCATGCCCGACCATTCTACATTAAAGTTAACCTTTTTGAGTAACTCGTATGATAGCGTTGCAAAAACCGCTGTTCCCCTTGAACCTCGTCCGGCTTCAATATCATAAGGACTTTTACGGTAAAATCTTCCTGTACCGATGCCAATTGTATAAGTAAGCTTTGAGCTTCCGGGATTCAGATCAGACGGTAATGACTGAATGGCATGGCTAAAGGCAAAGTACACCGTAGCCCCGGGCGAATCAGTAATAAATTTGTCGGCAAACAATTGCATAGCTCCGGCAGATATGCTGCTGCCGGTTAGTACACGCCTGCTTACAGATATATTACCGGAAAAGTTACTTACGCGCGAAACGTCGGCGGCGTTAACACTTAATGCAATATTTACTGCCCTTTCCGGATCGCCAAAACAAAAACCGGCAAATGAAATAAAATCGGGCTTTCGCATGTACGGCTGCCAGTAATTGCCGCCAATACCGCCAAAAATATAACTCCCGTAACCACCCCAGCCAGATGGTGCTGTTAAGCTTTGAAGCACCGGGTTTGGTAAAATTTCATCTGGAACAGTTTCAATTGGCGCCAAAAGCTCATCCATATGTGCTTTTAGCATATCCTCAAATGTGCTTTGCGCTACGCCTATTTTATTACAAAGCAAAACAATAGCAATAACAGCGTAAATGATCCGCATCTTCTTGAAAAAACAAGATGTTAGTTGGTTAACCATTGGTTGCTTAGGGGCGTATTTTATGTAAATATATTAATCTGTTTATATTATGTTAAAGCTTTTAAGTGCAGCATTTTATAATTGTAAAGGTAGAGCTTAGGCTACCGCCTTAAAATACCACCCACCTTGTATTGTTCACCTTTTTTTATCGCCCTAAACTTGCATTGTCAATACATCGCAACCTTGGTTGCATGTAAGATTAAAAGTTATTACCAACAAAAATTTACCTTATGAAAAACATTTTAGATTACCTGATTTACTGTGTCCCTGTTGCTTGCATTGCCTTATCGCGTATGTATTTGTTACGAAAACGTCAACTCGAGGGTTCAGGCAAAATACCCGATATCATCACCGCGGAAAACAGAAGAAAGCTGTTTTTTGCCTTATCCATCATCAGTGCGTTTGTTATAATAGTTCTGGTTTAAAGCCCTCCATCTACCTTTCAAAGCCGTGAATTATCGCGGCTTTTTTTATGCCCGTTTTTTGAAGAAAGCTTTTTACTATATTTAATGTGCAATATATCCCGGATATGAGATACACCCTTTTGGTTTGCTGTTTTTTGGCGTTTATACCTTGCCGGGCTCAAAATATTGATAGCTTGAAAAAAGCACTATTAGCTGCAAAGGCCGAAACAAAGGCATCAACACTGCATGAGTTGGGTGAAAGCTATCTAAGCATTAAACAGCGTGATTCTGCTGCTCAATACTTCAATAGGGCTTTGGCGTTTGCCACAAGGTACAATGATAGCCCCACAGCTATAAAGGCGTTTTCTGCCCTTGGTTTTATTGCTGAAGCAAATAAAGATTACACCAATGCCATTGATTATTACCGGCGGGCCTATGATATAAGTGACTCTGTACGGATCGCGAAAAAGGCTAAAGACAATACGCCGGAGGTATATAGCAATAATTTTATGATGGACGTAATGGGGAGCATTAAACAATCTGCCCAAACAACCGAACAAATATTAAAAACCATTGCCGACAAAAAAGCGCTTAACGATACACTCGCCTTAAGTATAAATTATTTTAACCTTGGCTTGTTATACAAAAGCCGGCAAATGTATGATAAAGCATTAAACGCGTTTAAAACCAGTTTGGATTATGCGGGCCAAATCAACTACGCCGAAATGCAGTTAAGTGCGGTAAATCAGATTGCCGACCTTTACGAGTTTAACGGTGAATACTCGGAAGCGCTGACATACTTAAAAAAGCGCGCGGAAATAAATACGTTGCTTAATTCGCCGAAAGCCAAAACTGCCGTTGAGTTGCAGGCTAGTATGGATAAGCGCGAAGCAGAACTTTTGCACCAGAAACTGGAAATAACACAACGAACATACTGGATAGTAGGCATTTCTTTATTAGTGGTTTTGTTGCTCGTTATCGGGTTGATTTATTACCGGCAAACGCAATTGAGGCAGCGCAATATTGCCATGCAGGCCATTATTGCCACAGAGGAAAGCGAGCGCCAGCGGATTGCGCGCGATCTGCACGACAGTGTAAGTCAAACCATGTCGGCAGCTAAAATTAATCTAAGCATAATTGGCAGCGAAATGACCTTTAAAGACGAAGAGCAACGCCTTCGCTTTTACAAGGTTGTTGGCATGGTTGACGATGGCTTTAAAGAAGTGCGCACCATATCACACAACATGATGCCCTGGGCATTGCACAAAACCGGGCTGTCAAAAGTGATCAGTCAGTTTATTGGTAATATAGAAAACGGCACCATCAGCTTTAATTTTTTTAGCAGAGGATTTGACGAGCCGTTCAATGATCAGCTTGAACTTATACTTTATCGCGTTTTGCAGGAAAGCGTAAATAACGTAATTAAGCACGCCGGAGCTAACAGGGTAGATATAGCCCTGATAAAAGATGAGAGCAGCATAAGCCTTACCATTGAAGATAACGGCAAAGGCTTTGATGCCAGCCATCCTGATTTTAAAGCAGGTATGGGTTTAGGTAACCTGCGGTCGCGCATCAACTATTTAAAAGGTAAGGTCGAGGTTGATTCGCAACCTGGCAGAGGAGCGTTGGTATCTGTTTATATTCCGCTTAACGCTTTATAAATTATATTGCAGAATGAACTTGGTCAGCTCTACGGGGTTTTTCAGGTGGAGTTTTTGCATAATATTCTTTCTGTGGGTTTCAACTGTATAAATGCTTAAAAAAAGCTTGTCGGCCATTTGCTGGTTAGTGTAGTTTTCTTTAATAAGCTGTAGCAGCTCCATCTCTCTTTTAGTTAGTTGAAATTGCTTTAAAAACGGATCGGGCTCATCAAAGTTATTATGTGCAATTTCAGTAGCTTTTTGCGGAAAGTACGTGCCACCTTCAACTACCGAATGCATGGCACTTAACAGTTCGGTTTTGTCAACATTTTTAAATAAATAGCCATATGCTCCGCCTGCCTTAGCTTTTTCAATGAGCTGCTCCTCATTATAGGTGGATAGCATGATCACCTTTATTTTAGGATGATAGGCTTTTATGCGTTTAAGGGCCTCAAGGCCATTGATGCCGGGCATATTAATATCCAGCAAAATAAGTTGCGGTGAGTGCGTATTAAGCAAACCCATTAATTCTTTTCCGTCAGCAGCAACATCAAGTATTTCAATATCTGGCTCATTTTGCAGCAACATGCGCAAGCCATTTATAAATAGCGTGTGGTCATCTGCTATAATAACAGATAGTTTTTCAGTACCCATAATTGTGTTTAATAATTGGTTGTAAAACTATTACCAAGCGATGCTACTAAAAATACCAATCTGTTTGTATTGTAGTGGCCGGCAGTCGCCCGTAAAATTGTGTTAATAAAAGTAAATAAAACCAGCCCTTTTGCATACGGCTAATAACCGGTTACGCAGGAGGTATTGTAAACTTTAATGGACCCGCCATGACACTATTAGCCACCCTTATTGTGATGATACTTTGTATCACCTCACTTAATCATTCCAGTCACGAACGTATACATATTTACGGTAAAAGAACACGACGAAAACCTGTTGCAAAATAACAACCTTTAAACCCTGCATCTGCCAATGCTACTGAAACCAATTTTAGCCATAGTTATAACATGTTGAGAAACTACAAATTAGTCATATCAAAGTCTGATTAAAGGAGAAGTTTAATGATTGTTTAATTGCCCGAAAAAAACAGCTTTTATTTAGGTATTTTTGATGTACCTGTAAAGCTATCGCCATGAATTTTCAGCAATTACTGCATGAGATAAAACAATACACTTTAAATTACTTTGAAACGCATGAAGACGCTACGCTCATTTACCATGATATTGAGCATACCCGCCGTGTAGTGCAGCAAACCGCCAATATTGCGGATCATTACCAGTTAAGCGACGAAGATTACTTTGTGGTAATGGCAGCCGCGTGGTTTCATGACCTGGGCTACTTTGTAAACAAGACCGAGCACGAAGAGAATGGTGCCCGCATGGCTGCCGAGCATCTTCAGCGTTTAGGTGTGGATGAAGCTGTAATTGAAAAAATTAAAGGCTGCATACTGGCAACCAAAATGCCACAACGTGCTGTGGGTTTACTACAGGAGATTGTTTGTGATGCAGACCTTTTCCATTTAGGCACTGAGCAATTTGCTGATCGCAGCAAGCTATTGAAGAAAGAAATAGAAGCGATAAAAGGTATTAAAATTGACAAGAAAACATGGCGCGAGAAGAACATAGAAATGCTTCGGTCGCACCAGTATTATACAGATTTTGTAAAGTTGCAGGTGAAAGATCAATACGAGAAGAACCTGCAAAAGCTGCTAAGTAAACAGCATGAAGAAGGGCCTGAGCCTATTCAAAAAAGCGATTCGGCTATTGCTCCGCAATTTGTGGCTACGGGAGAGAAGAAGGCAAAAGCCGACCGGCCCGAACGGGGTATAGAAACCATGTTCCGCATAACGTCAGGCAATAACCAACGCCTGAGCGACATGGCCGATAATAAGGCGCAGATACTCATCACAGTAAATTCAATCATACTTTCGGCCATTATAAGTTTGGTGTTAAGAAAGTTAGATGAAGCCGCGTTCTTAACCATACCAACTTTAATATTGCTCAGCGTAAGTTTAGCATCCATGATATTCTCCATACTGGCTACCCGCCCGGCCATACCAAGTGGCGTTTTTACGCAGGATGATATTGATAGCAAACGTGTAAACTTGTTGTTCTTTGGCAACTTTTACAAAATGCACCTGGAAGAATATGCTGCCGGGATGCAAAAGGTGATGGACGACAAAGAGTTTTTATACGGCACGCTGGTGCGCGATGTTTATTCTCAAGGTGTAGTGCTGGGGCGTAAATATCGATTGTTAAGGGTTGCTTATAATGTATTTATGTTTGGGTTGATCATATCTGTATTGGCTTACATCATAGCGTTGATAATCAACAATCATTTGTCATAACGCCGCGGCATCATGAAAAAAGATCATTTTTACAACCGTGATCTGAGCTGGCTTAGCTTTAACGGGCGGGTATTGCAGGAAGCCGCGCGCCCCGATGTGCCTTTGCTGGAAAAGGTTAATTTCCTGGCTATATTTTCATCTAATCTGGACGAGTTTTACCGGGTGCGCATGCCTGTACTGATAGCCATGGATAAGCTGGGTAAGTTTGCTGATGAAGAACTGAATCCATTATTACAGGCACGGCAGGTTATTATGCGCCAGCAAAATCTGTTCGGAAGCATTTTTCGTGAAGAAATATTGGCTGGATTGGCGAAGCATGACGTTTGCTTGTTGTTTAATGAAGAACTACCGGCAACTATACTTCCACAAATTACTGATTACTTCTATAGCCAGGTTATGGCTTTCTTGCGCCCGGTAGACGTATTAAATGATAACCACTTCGAGCCGAAGAACAACGAGATTTATTTTTTGGTGACCTTGGCGGCCGGGAAAAAAGAACAGGTATTTGCGTTACAGGTACCATCAGAACTTCCACGGTTTTTTAAGGTAAATGCTGCAGATAAAACGTACATCGTTTTTTTAGACGACATCATTAAAAATAACCTTGATAAGCTTTTTAAGGATGTTGAAATTACAGGCTATTATTCGTTCAAGATAACACGCGATGCCGAACTGGAATTAAAGGATGAATATCCCGGCGACCTTTCGGAACAAATAGAACAACAATTGCAACATCGCGATGAAGGCATAGCTACACGTTTTTTGCACCAGCCGGGCGTGCCCTTGCGTACCCTGCAACTGATTGGCGAGCGGTGGAACATTGCATCTGCGAGCTTTGTAGAGGGTGGAATGTACCATAACTTTAAAGATCTTTCTTCACTGCCGTTAGATATTAAGGCGCTTAAGTACAGCAAATGGCCCACCGCTGCCAGCGTTATTAACCGTGACGAAGATCTGTTTAGCCAGATAGAACGGGAAGATATTTTAGTTAATACGCCTTATCAGCCATACGATGCCATATTGCGCTTTTTTAATGAGGCATCGCAGGATAGTAATGTAATAGAGATAAATATTACGCTGTACCGTGTAGCACGCGACTCGCGCATTATACATGCGTTGATCAACGCCGCCTTAATGGGTAAAAAGGTTACAGTGATGGTGGAGTTGAAAGCGCGCTTTGATGAAGCTAATAACATCAAGTGGGCCAAGCGCATGAAAGCCGCAGGGGTGAATATTATTTATAGTATAACAGCCCTAAAGGTTCATGCTAAAGTAGCATTGGTTAAACGCATGGTTGACAACCGTGCCAAGTATTACGGACTGCTTTCTACCGGTAATTTTAACGAGAATACCGCCGCTTATTATACAGACCATATCCTGATGACGGCAAATGGCGATCTGCTCAGAGAGATGGAGCTGCTATTTTTATTTCTGGCCAAACGGCAAAAACCGCAACCGCAAGACCAGGGCGTGTTCAGTAATTTGTTGGTAGCCGGGTTTAACCTACAGCAGCGCTTTTTAGAAATGATTGACAGGGAGATGGCTAATGCCCAAAAAGGATTGCCGGCTGCTGTCACCATCAAATTGAATAACCTGGAAGAGCGGGTGCTTATAAGTAAATTATATGAAGCCTCAAGAGCAGGTGTTAAAGTTTCGCTGATTGTGCGCAGCATATGCTGTTTAATTCCGGGACAGCCGGGCATGAGTGACAATATCACCATAAAAAGAATTGTAGACAGGTACCTGGAGCATGGTCGCATATTTATATTTCACAACAATGGCAACCCCGAAGTTTTTATGGGATCTGCCGATTGGATGAACAGGAACATTTACCGGCGTATTGAAGTTTGCTTCCCTGTTTTAAGCAGTAGCTTAAAAGAAGAAGTAATTGCAATGGTTACCCTTCAATTACAGGACAATGTAAAAGCCGTTTGGCTGAATGATAAGATAGAGAATATTGCGGTAACAGGCGGAGAGCCAAGCGTTCAATCGCAGCAGGCTATCAGTGACATGTTGAACCATAAAATTTTGCAGGCATGAAAAACAGGAGCATTTATTGGTGGTGCGTATTAGGCTTAATGCTGGTATTTTCTGGTATGGCCTGTATTGAAAAGCCTGCGGTAAAAAACCCGCCTGGGTATGATCTGACAAAGCCGGTAAGATATAACATGCCGGATGGCTTGCTGGAAATATCGGGCATAGCTTTATACCATGGCCGTGCTGACTCCATTTATGCCGAGCAGGATGAAGATGGACGCATATACTACCTTAAACCAGGTGATGGTAAAGTTGCTCACTCCAAATTTGCAGGCCATGGCGATTACGAGGATATAGCGATTATGGGTGAGCTGCTTTATATACTGCGTAGCGACGGCGTTATATTTACGTTTCCGTTCAAACAAGTGCAGAGCGGCAACATAGCCAATGTTAAGGAATTGAAAGGCCTGCTACCCGCCGGAGAGTATGAGGGCATGTGTGTCGATGAAAAATCTAAACAGCTTTATGTGTTGTGCAAAAGCTGCAAAGGCAACAATGAAAAGAAGGTAGGAGCGGGTTACATTTTCAATGCCCTACCCGGTAACGGTTTGAAAGCATCCGGCAACTTTACCATCAACGTAAAAGATATAGAAGCGCAATTGGGCAAAAACAAAATGACGTTTCGCCCATCGGCTTTGGCTAAAAACACCAAAACTAACGAGTGGTATATTTTATCATCTGTAAATAAAGCGCTTGTTATTACCGATGTCAACTGGCAGGTTAAGGCAGCTTACCCACTTAACCCATCACTGTTTATTCAGCCCGAAGGTATGGCGTTTGATAACCAGAATAGCCTGTACATATCTAACGAGGGCGATAAGTTAACGCCGGGTACTATATTAAAATTCATTTACAAGAAATAGAGATGGCACGTAACCTAAACCTCAAAGTTTTTCTGCCTGTTTTATTGGTCCTGCGCTTTTCTGCCGGATATGCTCAAACAACTCCGGATAGTATTGTGGTGGCTGTTGAGCCCGCGTATGATAAGGTAGGCGGCTTACACCGTACTGTTTTTGGTGACAGTTACCGCAAGCTATGGGCTACGCCGGTTAAAATGCGTGTTTTTCATTTAAGTAAAGAGAAAGGCGGGCTCAAAATAATACAACGTGGTGGCGGCTTTCAAACCAAATCGTTAAGGTTGGAGGATGCAACGGGGCAGGAATGGGTATTGCGCACTATTCAAAAATACCCGGAACGCGTAC